>NZ_JBMEZS010000002.1:0-533699 GCF_048822555.1 Klebsiella sp. C283 | reverse complement strand
TTAGTTAAACACCATCCCGCCGTCGATCAGCAATGACTGACCGGTCATATAATCAGAATCCGGGCTGGCAAGATAGGAGACGCAGGCGGCGACATCTTCCGGTTCGGACAGACGACCGAGGGTGATGCGCTTGGCGAACTCGGCGGTACCGTAACCCAGCGGTTTACCGGCAGCTTCGGACACCTGGCGGTCAATTTCGGCCCACATCGGCGTTTTGACGATCCCCGGGCAGTAGCCGTTGACCGTGATGCCCAGCGGCGCGAGGTCGCGAGCGGCGGTCTGGGTTAAGCCGCGTACGGCGAATTTACTGGAGCTATACACCGCCAGCTCCGGGTTGCCGACGTGGCCGGCCTGGGAACAGGCGTTGATGATTTTCCCGCCGTGTCCCTCTTTCTTAAAGGCCTCGACCGCCGCCTGAATGCCCCAGATCACCCCTTTAACGTTGATATTGTAGACTTTATCGACAATCTCCGGGGTAATGGACTCGATCGGCGTGGACGGCGCCACGCCGGCGTTGTTGACGATGACGTCGAAGCCGCCCAGCGTTTTGCGCGCCTGTTCGACAGCGGCAAACACCTGATCGCGGTCGGAGACATCCACTTTCACCGCCATGGCGCGGCCGCCGGCCTGGTTGATTTCGGAGGCGACCGCTTTGGCGGTGGCGTCGTTATAATCGGCAATGGCCACGGCAAATCCATCCTTCACCAGACGAAGGGCGATAGCTTTACCAATCCCCTGGCCAGCGCCGGTAACAAGTGCGACTTTTTTCATTTTCCTTTCCTTATTGTGATGACTTACAGAATCTGACTCAGATGCAGCTGACCCATCAGCAGCGGGTTATCGCGATAATCCACCGGGATGGCCACTACCGCCGGGCCGTCGACGTCCATCGCTGCGCGCAGGGTCGGCTCCAGCGCCTCGGCGCTTTCCACGGCAAACCCTTTGGCGCCGAAGGACTCGGCATAGGCTTTAAAATCCATCGGCCCGAACTCGACGCCGGACAGGCGCTGATATTTTTTCTCTTCCTGGATGGCCACCATGTTGTAGCCGTTATCGACCCAGATCAGGTGCAGCACGTTGGCTTTCAGGCGGACGGCGGTCTCCAGTTCCATGCTCGACTGCAGGAAGCCGCCATCGCCGGAGACGGAGACCACTTTGCGCTCAGGATTGACCAGCCAGGCGCCGATGGCCCAGGGCAGGGCGACGCCCATGGTCTGCTGGCCGTTGGAGATCATCACCTGACGGGCGCGGAAGCTGTACAGGTAGCGGGCGATCCAGATATGGAAGCTGCCCATGTCCACGGTCAGCGTGACGTCGCTGTTGACGATATCCTGCATCGCGCGAACGATACGCAGCGGATGCAGGGCAAACTGATTCAGCTGCGCGCCGCGGCGGTCCAGCAGTTCGCGCTGGTGCTGGCGGTCGCGGAGGATCTCCGCCGCCTGCGGGGAGAGCACCAGCCGGCGATCGATATTTTGCGCCAGCTTGCTGAGGGTGCCGGCGATATCGCCCACCAGCTCGACGTCCGGGGTATAGTTGCGTTCTTCATAGGCGGGCAGGACGTCGATATGCACCAGCGTCGCGTTGCCGCTGTTCCACATCGCCGGTTCATATTCCACCGGGCTGTAGCCGATGCAGATCACCAGGTCGGCGAGCTGCAGCAGACGGTCCCCGGCCTGGTTGTTAAACAGCCCGACCCGGCCGGCGAAGCGAGAGAAGTTATCCTGATTCACCGCCCCGGCGGCCTGATAGGTGCTGGTGACCGGAATATGGCTGGCCTCCAGCAAACGGCGTAGCGCCGCGCTGTTTTCCGGCTGGCTGGCCATCAGGCCGAGCAGGAAGATCGGGTTCTTCGCCTGAGCGATAAGCTTCGCCACCTGGTCGATGGCGGCATCCGGCGCGGCGCCCATCTGCGGGGCCCCGCTGGCCGGCAGCACTTTGCCGCTGACCGGGCCATCGACCACATCCTGCGGCAGACTGACGAAAGCGCTGCCCGGGCGGCCCTGCTCGGCGGCGCGGAAGGCGTTGGAGACCACTTCCGCCAGCGCGTCCGGCGCGGTCACCTCGACGGCGTATTTCGTCACTGGGCTGAACATCGCCACCGTATCCATACTCTGGTGGACCTGTTTGGCCTTATCGGCGCGTTTCACCGCGCCGCCCAGGGCCACCACCGGGTCGCCTTCGCTGTTGGCGGTGGCCATACCGGTGATCAGGTTGGAACAGCCCGGACCGGAGGTGACCAGCGCCACGCCCGCTTTACCGGTAATGCGCCCGACGGCGGCGGCCATAAAGGCGGCGTTAGCTTCGTGGCGTACCGGAATAATGCGAATGGAGGAATCCAGCAGTGAGTCGAATACCTTGTCGATTTTGGCGCCAGGGATGCCGAACACCTGACGTACCCCCTGGGCTTCCAGCTGGCTGACGACGAGATCGGCGCCGTGCGCCCACTGCCGTACCGGATACTGTTTGTCCATGTGACCCCCTTAACTTTCTACGGAACGGATGGCGGCATCGAGATTATCGGGATGCAGATTGGCCTGCAGGAACGCGCTGTCGGCGGGCAGGTCGATCATCAGCTTGTGAATTTCGCCGAAGGTCAATACCCCGTGGTCGAGCTGGTAATCCAGCAGGTGACCGCCGCCTTTGCGGTCATCGGTTATAAAGTGCTCGTGATACCCGGCGACGTTGATCCCCTGCATATGCTGCGGGGTACGGAAGCCGACCAGCACCCCTTCGCGCTGGTTAAAGCGGAACACCGGCTGATCGTCGAGGACGTCGGTCATCGCCCGGTACGGCGGCGTCTGGCGCGGCACGGTGCGGGTATGGGCATGGCGGAAATGGCCGTCGATGCGCAGGGCGCAGAACAGGTTGTCAGAGGGGATTTGCTGGTCGATCACCTCGTGCAGCTGCTGGCGGCTCACCGGATGGTCGAAGGTTTTCCGGTACTGCGGCTGGAACCAGGTCATCACCGCGAACGGCGTTTTCTGCTCCGGCTGGGCTTTGCGCGCGCTGCCGTCGGCCCGCAGCTGATAGACCTGACTGCTGAAGGCGATCAGCTCCCCGTCCAGCTCATTAAAGGTGCCGAGACCGAAATCGCCGTGCTTCAGCAGGTCCGCGATGGTGGTGCTGCCTTCGTAAACCCCGCTCAGCAGGGCGCTCATGAGCGATGTCTGATAGAGCACGTTCTCGGGATGCTGCGCGGAAAACGCCCGCAGGGTTTCGCACAGACTCTCTTCGCAGGTGCATTCAGCAGAATGATTCATATACCACTTCCTCGTTCAACAAATATAAGAAAGGTTAAATAAATGTTGACCCGATTCAGCTCACAGTTCCAATATAGAAACCATGCTGGTTTGAGACGTTTTCGATATGGAACTTCGTTATCTTCGCTATTTTGTCGCCGTCGCCAGGACGCGGCACTTCACCCAGGCCGCCAAGGAACTGGGTATTTCACAGCCTCCGTTAAGTCAGCAAATTCAGCGGCTTGAGCGCGAGGTGGGGACCCCGCTGTTTCGGCGTTTGACCCGCGGGGTGGAGCTCACCGAGGCCGGTGAGTCGTTCTATGAGGATGCCCGCCAGATCCTCGCCATGAGCGATGCGGCGCTGGAGAAGGCCAAGGGCATTGCCCGCGGGATGAACGGCAGCCTGTCGCTAGGCATTACCAGTTCTGATGCATTCCACCCGCAAATCTTCACGCTGCTGCACCGTTTTCAGCTCGATCACCCCGGGGTGACCCTGCACCAGATGGAAGACAATATGGCTAATCTGATGACCGCCCTGAGCGAGGCCGAGCTGGACATCGCCTTCGTCCGTCTGCCGTGCGAGAGCAGTAAAGCCTTTAATCTGCGGATTATCGATGAGGAGCCGATGGTTATCGCGCTGCCGCGCGATAACCCGCTGGCGACGCAGCCGACCCTGGCCCTGGAGCAGCTGCGCGACGTGGCGCCGATCCTCTTCCCGCGGGAGGTGGCCCCGGGGCTGTATGAGCTGGTGTACAACAGCTGCCTGCGCGCCGGCATCGATATGGAGCGCGCCTGGCAGTCGTCGCAGATTTCGTCATCGCTGAGCATGGTCAATGCCGGGTTCGGCTTCGCGCTGGTCCCGCAGTCGATGACCTGCATTCAACTGCCGAACGTCAGCTATCACCCGCTCAGCGGGGCGCCGCTGAAGACCGATATCGCCATCGCCTGGCGGCGCTTCGAGCGCTCGCGCACGGTGAAACGCTTTCTGGCGATGTTCTGATCGTCGCGACGCCTGCGGTTTACTGCGCCACCCAGCCGCCGTCCATGTTCCACGCCGCGCCGCGCACCTGGGCGGCGGCGTCGCTGCACAGAAACAGCGCCATTTCGCCCAGCTGCTGCGGGGTGACAAACTCCCCGGAGGGCTGTTTTTCCGCCAGCAGCTGCGCGCTGGCCTGCTGCGGGTCGACCCCTTCGGCGATGCGCTTATCGATCTGCTGCTGCACCAGCGGGGTCAGCACCCAGCCGGGGCAGATGGCGTTGCAGGTGATGCCGCTGCGCGCGGTTTCCAGGGCCACGGTTTTGGTCAGGCCGACCACCGCGTGCTTGGCGGCGACATAGGCCGATTTCTCTTTCGACGCCACCAGGCCATGCACTGAGGCAATGTTGATGATGCGCCCCCAGTCGCGCTGGCGCATGCCTGGCAGCGCCAGGCGGGTGGTGTGGAAGACGCTGGAGAGATTGATCGCGATGATGTCGTTCCATTTGTCCACCGGGAACTGCTCCACCGGGGCGACGTGCTGGATACCGGCGTTATTGATCACGATATCGACGCCGCCGAAGGTGCTTTCGGCATAGCGCATCATCGCCTCGATCTGCCCGACGTCGCGCAGGTCGGCGTCGTGATAGCCGGGGATCTTGCCCAGCGCGGCGACTTCAGCCCGGGCGTGGCTGCTGTCGCCGAAGCCATTGAGCACCAGCTGGGCGCCTGCCTGCGCCAGCACTTTGGCGATCCCTAAGCCGATGCCGCTGGTGGAGCCGGTGACCAGCGCCGTTTTACCGTCTAAATTCATTTTATTACTCCTACAATCTGGTCTCAGACAATGCCGGTCACATAGAACGTGGCAATGACAAACAGCACCGCGAGGCTTTTGATCACCGTGATGGCGAAAATGCCGCCGTAGGCCTGGCGATGGCTCAGGCCGGTGATCGCCAGCAGGGTGATCACCGCCCCGTTATGCGGCAGGGTGTCCATGCCGCCGCTGGCCATGGCGGCGACGCGGTGCAGGACCTCCAGCGGAATATTGGCGGCGTGGGCGGCGGCGACAAAGGTTTCGGACATCGCCGCCAGGGCGATGCTCATTCCCCCGGAGGCCGAGCCGGTGATCCCGGCCAGCACCGTGACGCTGATCGCCTCGTTTAACAGCGGATTGGGAATGGCCGCGAGGGCTTTCGACAGCACCAGGAAACCCGGCAGGGCGGCGATAACCGCGCCGAAGCCATACTCAGAGGCGGTGTTCATTGCCGCGAGAATCGCCCCGCCCACCGCCGTCCGGCTCCCCTCCGCCAGCCGGCCGCGAATATTGCGATAGCCGCAGACCAGCACCAGCACAATGCCGGAAAGCAGCGCTGCCTGCACCGCCCAGATGGCGGTGATTTTCCCCACCTCGGTGACGACAGGCTTCGCCAGACCCGGCAGGGTGAGCTCATGGCTGGCGCCGTACCATTGCGGGATCCAGTGGGTAAACAGCAGATTCAGCACCCCCACCAGCAGCAGCGGGGCGATTGCGATCAGCGGATGCGGCAGGTCGATGTCATCCGGGGTCTCCGGCTCATTTTGCAGATCGGTCCCATAGCCTTCGCCGCTGGCCTGCGCTTTGCGGCGCTGGCGCTCCAGCCACAGCAAACCGAAGAGGATAATGAACAGCGAGCCGATAAGCCCCAGCCACGGGGCCGCCCAGGCGTTGGTGCCGAAGAAGCTGGTGGGAATAATATTCTGGATCTGCGGCGTGCCGGGCAGGGCGTCCATGGTAAACGAGAACGCGCCGAGGGCGACGGTGGCGGGGATCAGCCGTTTGGGGATCCCGCTCTGGCGAAACAGCTCGGCGGCGAAAGGGTAAACGGCAAAGGCCACCACAAACAGCGACACCCCGCCGTAGGTCAGCAGGGCGCACACCAGCACGATCACCGGGATCGCGTGGCGGCGGCCGAGGATGCGGATGGCGGCGGCGACAATCGACCGTGAGAATCCCGACAGCTCAATCAGCTTGCCGAACACGGCGCCCAGCAGAAACACCGGGAAATAGAGCTTCACAAAGCCGACCATTTTTTCCATAAACAGCCCGGTAAAGGCCGGGCCGACCGCGCCCGGGTCGGTGAGCAGCACCGCGCCGAGGGCGGCGATCGGCGCAAAGAGGATCACGCTGTATCCACGGTAGGCTGCCAGCATCAGTAACGCCAGCGCGGCCAGGGCTATTATCACACTCATCACGACGTCTCACTCTCATTGTTATTGTAGGGGTACAGAACGCGATACTAGGGTTTCAGGGCGAAGCGCAGCTGGTGTTCCCGGCGCGACTGGATGCGCTGACGCCGCGCCTCGTCCCAGCGGTAAAAGCCTTGCCCGCTGCGGGCGCCGGTGTCGCCTTGCGCCACTTTCTCCGCCACCAGCGACATCATCTCCGTACCGCTGGCCAGCTCCGGCAGCAGGTGCTGGCAGATATCCTGGACCGTCGCCAGGCCGGTCATGTCCGCCGCCTCCAGCGGGCCGACCATCGCATAGCGACGGCCCAGCGAGGCGCGCATCACCTGGTCCACCACCTCCGGGGAAGCGATGCCGCTGTGGACGATATGCAGCGCTTCGCGCAGCAGGGCGAACTGCAGTCGGTTGCCGACAAAGCCCGGCGCGGCGCGGTTGAGCACCACCGCTTCCAGCGCGCAGCCGGCGCAAAAGTCGCTTACCTGGCGCGCCAGATGGGGCAGCGTGGGGCTCCCGGGCACCACTTCCACCAGCGGGATCAGGTGCGGCGGATGCCAGAAATGGGCGATCAGCAGGCGTTCCGGAAGGCGCATGCCCTGCGCCAGCCGATCCGGCGGCAGGCCGCTGGTGTTGCTGGCGATAATCGCCTCGTCGGCGATCAGCGTTTCCAGTTCGGCATACAGGGCGTGCTTCAGCGCCAGCCGTTCGGGGATCGCTTCAATCAGCAGCGTGGCGTCGGCCAGCGCCTGCAGCGCCGGGGTGGGGGTTAAACGGCTCAGCACGGCGTCGCGGTCGGCGGGATCCTGCTGACCGGTCGCCTCCAGCTCGCGCAGGATCGCCCCCGCCACCGAGGGCACTTCGGCAAGACGTTGCGGATCGGTGTCATACAGGCGGACGGCGTGACCGTGACGGGCGAAATGACAGGCGATGCCGACGCCCATCAGTCCCGCGCCGAGTACCGCCAGACGTGGTGTAAACATAGTGGCTCCTGTTAACGTTGAAGGGTCATGGCGATGCCCTGGCCGCCGCCGACGCACAGGGTGGCCAGCCCTTTGCTGGCGCCCCGGCGCTGCATCTCATGCACCAGGCTGACGAGGATCCGGCAGCCGGAGGCGCCGATGGGATGGCCGAGGGCGATGGCGCCGCCGTTGACGTTGACTTTCTCGCTGTCCCATTCGAGCAACTGACCGACGGCCAGCGCCTGGACGGCAAAGGCCTCGTTGGCTTCGATAAGATCCACTTCGTCAAGCGTCCAGCCGGCGCGCTGCAGCGCCTGGCGGCAGGCGCTCACCGGGCCGATGCCCATCACCGACGGGTCGACCCCGGCGACCGCCGCACTGACGATGCGCGCCAGCACTGGCAGCCCAAGCTCGCGCGCTTTATCGACGCTCATCAGCAGGACCGCCGCGGCGCCGTCGTTCAGGGATGAGGCATTCCCGGCGGTGACGCTGCCGTCAGCCGGGCGAAACGCCGGGCGCAGCTTGGCCAGCTGCGGCTCGCTGGTCTCCGGGCGCGGTTGTTCATCGTCGGTGACGACACGCGGCGGTTTTTTGCTCTGCGGGACGCTGACCGGGACGATCTCCTCGCGAAAGCGTCCGGCGGCGATAGCGGCCGCCGCTTTGCGCTGGGAGCTGGCGGCGAAGGCGTCCTGGCGCTCGCGGCTGATATCGAAGGCATCGGCGAGGTTCTCGGCGGTAATGCCCATGTGGTAGTCGTTAAAGGCGTCCCACAGGCCGTCCTGGATCATGCTGTCCTGCAGGCTGGCGTGGCCAAAACGCAGGCCGTCGCGGGCGCCGTGCATCAGATAGGGAGCATTGCTCATGCTCTCCTGGCCGCCGGCGATAACGATCCCGGCGTCGCCGCAGCGGATCGCCTGCACCGCCTGCTGAACCGCTTTCAACCCGGAGCCGCACACCAGATTGACGGTGACCGCCGGGGTGTCCACCGGCAGGCCGGCCTGCAGCGCGGTCTGGCGCGCCGGGTTCTGCCCGCAGCCGGCGGTGAGCACCTGGCCGAAAATCAGTTCATCGACCGCCGCGGCGGGCAGCTGGCAGCGTTCAAGCAGGCTGCGCACCACCGTCGCGCCGAGGTCGACGGCGGAAAGCGGGGCGAAGGCGCCGCGAAAGCTGCCGACCGGGGTGCGTACTGCAGCAACAATGGCAATATCGGTCATGGTCTCTCCTTAGCTGAAGCGCATTTCGCGCACGTCGTCGGCGACGATCAGCCGTCCCGCCGTTTTACGCATCACCTCGTCGGGGCTGACCCCCGGAGCCACTTCGCGCAGGACAAACGCCCCGTCGACAATGTCCAGCAGGGCCAGGTCGGTGAGCACCCGGCGAATGCAGCCCACGCCGGTGAGCGGCAGGGTGCACTGCGGCAGCAGTTTGGATTCGCCGTTCTTTGAGGCGTGGGTCATGACCACGATGATGTTCTGCGCGCCGGCCACCAGGTCCATGGCGCCGCCCATCCCCTTAACCATTTTCCCGGGGATCATCCATGAGGCGATATTCCCCGCGACGTCGACCTCAAAGGCGCCAAGAACCGTAAGATCGACGTGGCCGCCGCGGATCATGGCGAACGACTGGGCGGAATCGAAGATCGCCGCCCCGGTTTGCGCTGTCACGGTCTGTTTGCCGGCGTTAATCATGTCGGCGTCGATGGTTTCCTCATCGGGAAATTCGCCCATCCCCAGCAGGCCGTTCTCCGACTGGAGCATCACTTCAATACCGGCGGGGATATAGTTGGCCACCAGCGTCGGGATACCGATCCCGAGGTTGACGTAGTCGCCGTCGCGCAGCTCCTGAGCGACGCGCATCGCCATTTGTTCACGGGTTAGCATCTCAGTGCCCTCCGGCGCGCAGGGTGCGCTGTTCAATACGTTTTTCGAATTGCCCGACGATCAGCCGGTCGACATAGATCCCCGGGGTGTGAATGGCGGAGGGCGGCAGTTCGCCCGGCGGCACGATCTCTTCCACCTCCACCACCGTAATGCGCCCGGCGGTGGCCATCAGCGGGTTGAAATTCTGCGCGGTGTGGCGGTAAACCACGTTGCCGTACCAGTCAGCTTTCCAGCCCTTCACGAGGGCGAAATCGCCGCGAATGGCCTGTTCGAGAATGTAATTTTTACCGTCGAACTGGCGCACCTCTTTGCCTTCGGCGACCGGGGTGCCATAGCCGGTGGCGGTGTAAAAGCCGGGGATCCCGGCGCCGCCGGCGCGGATTTTTTCCGCCAGCGTTCCCTGCGGGGTGAGCTCTACCGCCAGCTCGCCGCTCAGCACCAGCTGTTCAAAAAGCGCGTTTTCCCCGACGTAAGAGGCCACCACTTTGCTGACCTGGCGCGATTCCAGCAGCATGCCGAGACCGAAGCCGTCGACGCCGCAGTTGTTGGAAACCACCGTCAACCCCTGCACCTGGCGGCGCTTCACTTCGGCGATCAAATTCTCGGGTATACCGCACAGGCCGAAGCCGCCGGCGAGCAGCGTCATGCCGTCCGTTAACCCTTCCAGCGCCGCTTCGTAGCTGGCGACGCGTTTATCCAGTCCTGCCATCTTGTCTCTCCTGCCTTGCGATAGCCTTATCATTGGCGCTGGCGACTGATTTGATAATTTTGAATTTGTGACCCACTCATTTGGAAATTTTATTAATTTCCTGTTAACTAATTTCTTTCAATTAGTTAACAGGATGAAAAATGAGAATGAGTGTCAAACAGTTACGCGCGTTTTTAGCGGTAGCTCACACTCTCAATTTCGCCCACGCCAGCGAAAGGCTGAATCTGTCGCAGCCAGCTCTCAGCCTGACCATCAAAGGGTTGGAGGAGGCGCTGGGGGGCGCGCTGCTGCAGCGCAGCACCCGCAAAGTGACCCTCACCCAGGAGGGGGAACTCTTTCTGCCGATGGCCCGTCAGCTGCTGGCCGACTGGGATAACGTCGAGGAGGCGATGCGTCAGAGCTTTACCCTGCAGCGGGGCAAAATCTCGGTCGCCGCGATGCCGTCGTTCGCCGCCAACGTTCTGCCGGAGGCGCTGAAAGCCTTCCGCGACCGCTATGCCGGGGTGAACGTCACGGTGCATGACGTGATAAATGAGCAGGTGATCGAGATGGTGCGCGAGGGGCGGGTGGAAATGGGTATCGCTTTCGAGCCATCGCCCAGCCACAACCTGCTGTTTACCCCGCTGGCGGTGGACCGCTTCGTGGCGATCGTTCCCCGGCAATCGCCGCTGGCGAAGAAAAAAAAGCTCACCTGGCAGGAGCTGTTAACCCTCGACTTTATTACCCTCCAGCGCCCTTCGGCGGTGCGCCTGATGCTGGAGGAGGCGCTGGCGCGCAGCGGGCGTCAGCTGGATGTGGCCCTGGAGAGCCATCAGCTGGTGACGGTGGGGAGAATGGTGGCCAGCGGGCTGGGGGGCAGCGCGGTGCCTGCGCTATGTAAAACGCAGATGGCCTCGCTGGGGGCGGTGTGCATTCCGCTTAGCGATCCGCCGATTGAAAAGTGCGTTGGGGCGATTTATGCCGGACATCTTCCGCTGTCGAAGGCGGCGCAGGCGCTGCTGGATACGCTGAAAGGGTTTTTACCCAGCTGAGGGAGCGGGAGGCAAAAAAAACCGGCCCGCGGGCCGGTTTGATAATCAGATTTTGCAGGCGTCGCCGCAATCGTCATCGGCAACGATCGCCTGGGCTTTTTTGTCCGCTTCTTCCAGACGCTCCGCGTTGCGCTCTTCCGCTTCATCCAGGCCGCTGAAGACCAGGTTATCGAGATCAATTTCCATAAGTTACCTATCGTTGCTGGTTTTGGATCAGCGTCAAGTATAGGGTAAAACCGCCCGCGGATGTACCCGCGCTTCGCGCCGAACGCACAGAGCGTTAAGTCGCTGGGCGACGGGCATCACCTACCATAATTAATCGTTGACAGGATGGCGTTAATTTTAATTATCGTCGGCAGAACAATTTCCTGCCCCAATATTAAATGAAAGGACAACGAAGGTGTAATTAAGCGTTGACGAATATCTTTTATGTTAATATGGCCGCGATTATGGATGAATCTATGGATCTTAATCAATGGGACATACTGTTGCAGGCGCCATCAAAGAATGGCGTAAACATAATAAAGTGATCGGTCAGGTCAAAATAAACTATAAAAAAATTTTACGAAAATGCAGAGAGCTCTCGCTCGCAGGAGGTAAGTACAGAGAATATCAAGGACTTTGCGCCAAATATCAGTGCGCGCGGTTGACCGCCGTAACCCAGGGGCTGGTGCCTTTCGAGGATAAACCCTTTAAGGCCTATCTTAATAAACGGATGTCAAAACGGCGCAAGCTGGATATTGCCCACGGTTCGCTGAATTTTATCGAGAAAACATTTCAGCCGGATGTGCTGCCGCAGCTCTATAACGTGGCGGATTTTGGCCGGGCGATGTTTGCTATTCCTTTGAAAAATGGCGATAAGCTTGACGTTAAGCTGCTGGCGTCGCCGTTTCAGGAGGAGGGGGAACTGATGCTGCAGCTGTTTCTCGGCGACCGTCGCGTCTATAGCGTCTGTTTTTCCTGTACCGACGATGGCCGCGCCTATATCGGCGGTATTCAGGGCGGGAAAGATATCACCAATGAAGAGGTGAAGGCGCTGACCAAAGAGCTGCATGGCGCGCGGCCGAAAAATATCATCATGAGCGTGCTGTATGGTTTCTTAGGCTATTTCAACATCACCACGGTCTACGCGATCGATTCCGATTACCACGTGAAAAGCGATCTGGTGAAAGCCAGTTACTCATCGCTGTGGCTGGAAATGGGCGGTGAGAAACAGGCTCGCGGCTGGTATAAACTGCCGGCGCAAGAGATCAAAAAAAGTATTGAAGAGGTGAAAAGTAAACACCGCAGCCAGTTTATTAAGCGCGAAGGCATTAAAGAGCTGATTCAGCTCGATATGGCCAACGCCCTGCGGCAAATCACCTTGCGGTCGCGGGTGAATTAACGCCTCTTATACGTCAAGCGGACAGCAGGGGGCTGTTGTCCGCCTGGCGAAATCCTTTCTTTACTGGCCGCTTTCGCCGACCGTCGGCGACGCGGAGGCGGCGAGCAGCGGGGCGCTGCGCCACCACACCATCAGCGCGACCAGCGCGATAACGCTCAGCACCCCGAAGGCGGTGGCAAAGGAGTAGCGTCCGGCGATAGCGCCGGTTAACGCCGGACTCATTGCCGCCCCGGCCCCCTGCATCAGCATCACCACGCTCTGTCCGGCGTTGACGTGCCCGCTGCCGCGCAGCAGCGAGACGATAAAGCTGGGCACCGCCACCCCCAAAATCCCTGCCGCCAGACCATCAAGAATTTGCACCGGGACCATCATCGCCGGGGCGTCGCTGGAGGCCGCCAGCGCCGCGCGGATGGGCATGATCAGCAGCGCCAGCAGGATGCATCGCCAGTAACCATATTTGTCGATGCTGCCGGCGACCCGAATGGCCACCGGGATCATCACCACCTGCGAAATAATCACCGTGGCGGCGGCAAACAGCCCCGGATTGAGGTGTCCCGGCGCGGCGGCGATCCGCATGCTCAGCATCGGCAACAGCGCGGCGTTGGCGAGATGGAACAGCATCAGGGTCACGCCGGCGATCAGCAGCGGCGTATGGCGGAACAGGATGGCAAACCCAGGCAGCGCGGGCGGGACGGCCGACTCGAGGCCGCGGGCGGCGTCATCGTCGATATCGCTGCCGCGGATCGCCAGCAGGGCGATGAGGGTGAACAGGGTGGTACCGGCCATCAGAATGAAAATACCGCCGATGCCCCAGTACCAGGCGATGGCCCCGGCAATCAGCGCGGTGAAGAAATTCCCCGCGTGGTTGAAGGCTTCGTTTTTGCCCATCTGGGCGCTAAAGCCGCGCTGTCGGGTCAGCCCAAGGGTGATCCCGGCGATTAACGGTCCGACAAAGGCCGCGCAGATCCCGCTGGCGACTTGCGAAAGGGCCACCACGCTGGTCTTCTGACTGAACCAGAGCAGCAGGGTGGTGAGGGTTATCACCAGGCAGACCACGGCCAGCAGCACGCGCTTATGCCGCGAGGTGTCGGTGATGAAGCCGGCGGGCAGGGTCGCCAGCAGGCCAGCAACGCCGCCGATGGTCCTCAACAGGCCGATATCCTCCGCCTGCCAGTGACGTTGGGTGAGAAAGATCCCCAGAAACGGCCCGAGGCCGTCGCGAACGTCGGCGATAAAGAAACTGGTCAAACATAAAGCCCGCAGTGAACGAAGCGACATTTTCTACCTTTAGCATGAGCGATCCGCGGATCAGCGGCGGACCAGGGCGGTCATGGCGTGCGCCACGGATAATGGCCGGGATCGGACCCGGCAGAGAGCGTCATCCTTTATCGCACCGTTCGATGAAAGCAAAATGTCCCGCTGTCTTCGGGTAACGTGGCAATGCAACATACCTGCTCGTCGCGGCTTCCGCCAGAGGTCTACGAAAGTTCTGTAACGGGGCAACCGCGCCGCAGCCTGCGCCGCGGGGCTATCAGCGTTCGTCTGCTTTAACGATCTGCAGCGTGGCGGGATTCGCCACGCTGCCGCTGGCGGTGACGAACCCCGGATGGACGGCCTCGCCGCTGACGCTGTCCACCAGCGCAATATGCGGCGCGCTGTGCAGCACCTGCTGGTGGCCCCATTCCATCAGGGCGAACAGCACCAGCGCCAGGCTACGGCTTTTATCGGTGAGAACATATTCATAGCGCTCGCGAGCCCCCGCTTCCCGGTAGGGGACTTTGCGGAGCAATCCCATTTCGGTCATCGTTTTCAACCGGGTGGTGAGCGTCTGGCGGGTGATATGGGTATGCGTCTGCATCGTTTCAAAGCGCGTCACACCGTAAAACGCCTCGCGGAGGATCAGCAGCACCCAGCGGTCGCCGAGTATTTTGGCTCCTTCCGCCAGGCCGCACAGCTCCGGATCGAGGTAGGGCAGTGATTTATTTTTTGACATCGCGAGATTGACCTTCTACTCTGAGTTTGAATTTTAGACTTAGATGCGAAGGAGCATAGCGTGCCATTTGTTAACGTGCAAACCATTAAAGGGATCATGACCGCGGAACAGAAAAGTGAGCTGCTGCGGCGGATGACCGATCTGCTGGTGGAGATTGAGGGGCAGGGCGATCCGCAGTTCCGCCAGTCAGTATGGATCCGCATTGATGAACATGACCCGGAACAGTGGAGCCTCGGGGGCGTCCAGCCGACGGCCGCGATGATTGCGGCTAAATTCGCCGCGGCGCGGCGCGACTGATCCCCTGAATAAACCGGGCTGCGAAGCCCGCCCCGGCGATCTGGCGCAGAAGAGGAGTCAGATCGCCGGGTAATATTGCTATTCGCTATGGTGCAAAAGCGTATTTTGCGGCTAAGGTAACGGTCAGGGAACCCAACAAACAGGGCGCGATGCCAGACGGCCAGCCTGGCGCCACTCTCACACCGGTGAAAACAACGGATGTCTACAGAACAGATGCTGCCGCTGGCGGCGCAGAACAAAAATATCATCCGCCTGGCCGCCGCTCAGGCGCTGGCCGGCGCCAATTCGGTGGTGTTCTACGCCACCGGCGCTATCGTCGGCAATACCCTCGCCCCCAGCCCGTCGCTGGCCACGCTGCCGATCACCCTGTTTGTGCTGGGGATGGCGGCCTCGATTTTGCCTTTCGGCGCGCTGGCGCGAAAGCGGGGCCGCAAAGCCGCGTTTATGGCCGGTACCGGCGCCGGGGTGGTCACCGGTCTGGCGGCCGCTCTGGCGGTGGTGCTGGGCTCTTTTCTGCTGTTTTGCTTCGCCGCGATGCTCGGCGGCGCCTATGCCGCGGTGGCGCTCAGTTTTCGCTTTGCCGCCACCGACGGCGTCGCTCCGGAACGTCGCGCCCGCGCGCTGTCGCTGGTGATGGGCGGCGGCGTGGCCGCCGGGATCATTGGCCCGATGCTGGTCACCGGCACCATGCACCTCTGGCCGACCCATACCTTCGCCTTCACCTTTCTCGCTCAGGCGCTGGTGGCGGCGCTCGCCGCCATTCTGCTGGCAGGCGTGACGTCGGCAGAGCCCGCGGCGGCCAGCGTGCGCGGAGGACGGCCGCTGCGCGAGATTATCCGCCAGCCGGGCTTCGCCACCACGGTGTTCAGCGGGGCGGTGGCCTATATGGTGATGAATTTTCTGATGACCGCCGCGCCGCTCTCCATGCATATGCACGGTCTTTCCCAGCAGGCCGCCAACCTCGGGATCCAGTGGCATGTGATGGCGATGTACGGCCCGGGATTTGTCACCGGCCGGTTGATCCAGCGCTTCGGCGCCGTGCGCATGGCGGCGGCGGGATTGCTGATCACCGGCGCGTCGGTGGCGGTCGGTCTCAGTGGCGTCGGGGTATATCATTACTGGCTGTCGCTGATTTTGCTCGGCATCGGCTGGAACTTTGGCTTCACCGGCGCCTCGGCGAAAATCATCGATTTCCACCGCCCGGAAGAGAAGACCCAGGTGCAGTCGCTCAACGATTTTCTGGTCTTCGGCGTGATGATCGTGGGTTCGTTTTCGTCCGGCGTTCTGCTAAACGCCTTCGGCTGGAACGCGGTGCTGTGGGGCTCCCTGGTGCCGGTGGGGCTGGCGCTGTTCACCCTGCCGTTGCGCCCCTTATCGCCACCCCGCGCTTAGCACCTGGTCTGCCGCTGCGCGGGCCGTCTTTTTGCGCTTTTCGCAAATGCGTTGCCGAACTTTATCAAAGCCAGCGCGTGGGAAAACGTCACATACGCGACATGCTGTAGTAATGTCTACAGCATGAGAATGCATCTCCTGACCCTCAACCTGACGATGTCTCAAGCCGCTGAACCCTGAAGAGCACGTCGGCCCGCGGGTGACCTTCGACGTTCTGGCCCGACGCTGTGCTCTGGAGGCCGCGATCCCCGATACCCCGGGGTGGCTTATCCACTTCCTGGACGTCGGTGGGGAACCGACCCCGGAGGCGGCGGGAGTGGAGAGTGTGCTTGCAGGGCTGCGGGAAACCATTACGGACGATGACCAACTGCTGGCGGCAGCCTGCTCGCTGTTCGACGGCTTATTGACGTCCTGTGAAATGAGGTCTGGCAATCATGAGCAAAACGGTGGTTCTTCCGCAGAGTGACAGTCCTTCCGTCGTCGCCTCCGTCTCCTTCTGGCAGGCCTTTCGCTTCTGGCTGAAGCTCGGCTTTATCAGCTTCGGCGGGCCTGCCGGGCAGATCGCCATGATGCACCAGGAGCTGGTGGATAACCGCCGCTGGATCTCGGAAGGACGATTCCTGCACGCGCTCAACTTTTGTATGGTCCTGCCCGGCCCGGAGGCGCAGCAGCTGGCGACCTATATCGGCTGGCTGATGCATAAAACCTGGGGAGGCGTCATCGCCGGGGTGCTGTTTATTTTGCCCTCGCTGGTGTTACTTATCGCGCTGGCGTGGATCTACCTCGTCTGGGGAGATGTCGCGGTGGTAGCGGGGATTTTTTATGGCATCAAACCCGCCGTGGCGGCGATCGTGCTGCAGGCGGCGCACCGCATCGGCTCGCGGGCGCTGAAAAATGGCGCCTACTGGGCCATCGCCGCCGCTGCCTTTGTCGCTATTTTTGCGCTGAACGTTCCTTTTCCGCTGATCGTCCTGACCGCGGCGATCGTCGGGTTTATCGGCGGATGGATGGCGCCGGCGACATTCGGCAAAGCGGACGCCCACCGTGCGCAGAGTCATCCCGGCGGGGCCGCCATCATTGATGACGCGACGCCGATCCCGGCCCATGCCATTTTCAGCTGGCGGCGTACCTCTCAGGTGCTGATCGCCGGGATGCTGCTGTGGCTGGTGCCGATGGCCGCCCTGACGCTAATGTTGGGCTGGGCGCATCCGCTGACCCAGATGAGCTGGTTCTTTACCAAAGCCGCGCTGATGACCTTTGGCGGGGCATATGCCGTCTTACCTTATGTTTACCAGGGGGCGGTGACCCACTATGGCTGGCTGACGGCAGGGCAGATGATGGACGGCCTCGCCCTTGGGGAATCTACCCCCGGGCCGTTGATCATGGTGGTGACCTTTGTCGGGTTTGTCGGCGGCTACACCAAAGCGGTGTTGGGCGTCGATGATGCGCTGCTGGGGGGCATCGCGGCGGCGTGCCTGGTGACATGGTTTACCTTTTTACCCTCGTTTATCTTTATTCTCGCCGGCGGGCCGTTTATTGAAACCACGCATAATAAAGTGGGATTTACCGCGCCGTTGACTGCTATCACCGCCGCGGTGGTAGGCGTTATCCTGAATCTGGCGCTGTTTTTTATCTGGCATAGCGTCTGGGGACCGTCCGGTTTCGACCCGTGGTCCGCAGCCATTGCCCTGGGCGCCGCCGGGCTGCTGTTTCGCTATAAGTGGAAGCTGACCTGGGTACTGGCCGCCGCCGCCGCGGTGGGCCTTATCGTCCATATGACGGGACTGTCCGGCGCAGGATAAGGTCGGCGTCGGGCTGAAAAGGCCGGAGGCAGGGGCGGGATGGGGAAAGGGGCCGATGTCTGGTGAAACAGTCGTCGGCCGGAAGGTGTGGTAATGGCAATGCCTCTATTTCTCAAATCATCTTTAAGACTTCGCGTTACCAAAAACGAGCTGCGTAATTAAAATGCTTCATCTGATGCTCATCGACATATGAGCTAGTTTCATCGGTGACTACAGGATTTGTGGAGACGGTATTACCTGAGATATATAACGGGATACCTGCCTTATTTTTACCTGTGTAAATCCCAGCGTGATCTCCTGGCTTTTGGCCTTTAGACTGGACGGGATAATCAACTCTTAAAACGATATCGCCAACGGCAATGTCAGATATGGCTATTATTTTCCCGAGCGCTAATGACGCCTGATAGAATTTCTCTACGCTGGCGGTTTTAGGCAGGCCGGGAATACCAGCCTGACAGCTACACCAGTAGATAAAAGCCATACACCATGGCGAGCCAGGTGCGCTGCCCGCTGATTTGAGATAGGTATTTACCATTGGGCCAGAGTTGCTGTTAAGCGGCTGCTCTTTGACATTAAGCTGACTTCTTGCTTTTTCTATCAAGTCGTTACCATTAGGCATGGTCTTATCCTCATCAGGTAGATTGTTAATTTGTGGATGGCAGAGAATGATTTGCTCGAGTTTCGCTCCTTATCTGGCTAAACTTTTCTGCTTTTTATCTTTGCAGTATTTATTTATTCTTGAAGTATCTATTTAATTTTGCAAGGGGAAGGCTTGTCTGATAAGCGGAAGTAATATCTCGCCTGATTTTTTTGTAATTTTGCCAATCAAAATTAATAAGGAATTGATAAGCTGTTTCTGCGCCAAGTCTAAAAAGTTTAAGTTTGTTGGCGTCGCTCATACTGAAGTCTAACCAGCCGATGTCTCCAGTGTCTATGAATGATACTAGCTTATTGTAATCAGGGTTTTTTTTAATGAAATCGTAATTCATGGCATGTCTTGCGGTGTTGAAAGATTGAGCAAATATATCAAGGGTACTGTTAATTTCATGACTGTGATCATCAAGTTGCAGTTTGACACCAAATGTGGGTCTTGCTGGAATTTTTGTGGGGTTGTGAAAAACATCAATCGGAAAGTTTGACATGATTCCGCCATCAACAAAACAAGCGATAGGTGGCGGAAATAGAGTCGCTAATCTGCTTTGAAAACTAATGCCGGTATATTTTTGCCATTTCAATTGTAGATTATTATCCATATGAGGTATTTTTACCGTGTAGGGCTGAAACACAAAAGGGATAGACATAGAGCAGCGGCAGAAGACCGCGGGATTTACATCTTTCGGTTTTTCCCAATATAGATCTGCCATGACAGGAAGTTCAACCTTGTATTCGGTGGCCAAATCCGCCGTTATCAAGCATAAATAGTCATGATTAACATCTAACTTATCAAGGTAAAGTTTACCTTCAAGCTGGGATGCTTTATCGATACTGGTGCTTCTAAGCTTCCATCCGGGTGGAGTTGTCGCCATTCTTTTTCTAAGGTCGCTGACAGTATAAATATTAAAAGATGATAGCTGTTTTTTAAGCCAGGACTCGAATTCATCACCTCTATTAAGTCCATGCATTATTTTTAAGTTGTCCGTTGTTGAAAGAAGTCTCAAAAATGCACGAAAGTATTTAAACCCTGATTTGTTTTCAGCATTCATTAAGCCAGTTGCAGTATCCATAAATTTCTTTGGATCATAATCTCCGTCTTTTTTCCCATCAATAAATGTATTTATAGGCATGTTGGCGATCATGTTTATTAACTGTTCGCTTTTTTCTTTTTCAGGTATATCTACTGCAGATAATAGTAAGGCGGCAATTGAACCGGCTGAAGTACCTGCGATACCAATGAATCTTATCCCTGCTTTCTCTAAAATATATATGTAACCTACAAGGGCTAATCCGAGGACGCCGCCACCCTCCATTACCAGATCAACGTATTGATGGCCATTTTCATCAATAGTGTCACTGAATTCTTTATTGGACAGGGCGGTGGTTTTATTTTTTATTTCTTCAACTTCTTTTAGGTAACTATTCACGGGTAATGACATTTTAATTTCCTTAGCAACGGATCTGAACATTGTTGGTCATACAAGGGAATTTATTGGTCGTTATCAGAAGACCTCTTTTTTTGCTCAAAGAAAAAATTAAGAAAATGCTGTGAACAATTTTTTAACGACCGTCTCGTCAGCTAAAGAAAAGTATAACGGAGGAAACAGAGACGCCACTCATTCATATGAATGAGTGGCGTAAAAAAACTCGCCGTGCGGGCAGGGGGAAGAGAGACGGGCCCGCTCCGCGTTTGCCCGCACGCGGAGCGGAGCGGGGCGATCAGGTCGCGGGCGTTTCGCGGGTGGCCCGCGCCAGCGGGTTGCTGTCCAGTTCCAGCTGGTCGCGCAGCGCCCAGCCGCGCAGCTTGCCGGGGTTAAGCAATCCCGCGGGGTCGAGAGATTGTTTCACCGCCACCACGTCAGGGCGAATCACCCCTTGTTTGCCGTCCTCAACCTGCAGCACGTGGGGGTTATTAATTTTGACGTCGTTATCGCGAAATATCTGCATGATCGCGTTGAGACGTTCGGGCGTGGTATAGCGCACCAGCTGCAGACCGCTGGCGGTGAGGTTGCCTTCGATATCGCGCAGAAATTCAATATGGGACATCACCTCCCCGGCGAAATGCTGTTTCATCTGTAAAATTTGCTGCGGATAGCGCTGCGCATCAAACGCGGTCTGCAGATAGGTCAGCGTATTGTCCACCTTGAGCGCATGCAGGGTGGTGTGGTTCCAGCAGTATTCCATTAACGAGCCATTGCGCGCCCGGGCCTCGTCGCTGGCCTGGCGGATGGCGTTGACCCCGCGATGGCGCTGTAACAGGCTGGCGCACACGCCTTCGCTCTCTTCGGCGATCAGGCTGATAACCGCATGCTGCCCGGCGCGATAACGATCGTTGAGGTGGCTAAAATAGTCGGCGATCGGGGTGGCCAGCAGCGCTACCTGGCGCTTCACCAGCCCCGGCGAGCGGACGCAGGCGTTGGCATAGTTCAGGGCATCGGCGAAATCGTCAAACACGTCCAGGCGTTCTATCCACTGGTGCACGGGAGCCAGCGCCAGCTCAACCTCGAGAATGATGCCGTTGGTGCCGTAGGCATGATGCAGCAGCAGCGCTTCGGGAGCCGGGACGGTCAGTACGCGAGGGACCGGCTCGACGGTCATCACTTTGACGCTGAGCACATTGCCGGGCGCCGCCAGCGGCCCATAGTTGATGGAGCCGATGCCGCCGAACCCGCCGCCGTAGAGGCCGCCCAGGCTCGCCAGTCGATAGGTCGACGGCATACAGCGCAGCTCCCAGCCCGTCGGGCGGGCGGCGGTTTCGATGTCCGCCAGGCGAATACCGGCCTGGGCCCTCACCGTGCCGTTGCCGAGGGCGACGATCTGGTTGAGCCCGGTCATATCCACCAGCATCCCTCCTTCGAGAGGGACCAGCTGTCCGTAGTTGCCGGTGGCGCTGCCGCGCAAGGTCAGCGGCAGCTGATGCTGCGCGCAGGCGGCGACCAGCTGGCGCAGCTCCTCTTCATCGCGCGGGCGAACCACCGCGTCCGCCTGTTTTCCCGCCAGCTGCTCGGCGAGTACCGGACTGAACCAGTGAAAATCGCGGGAAAGCCGTTTGAGTTTCGCCGGCTGCAGGGTCCACTCCAGCGCCGGGAGTGCCTGCTGGATCGCCGCGACCGCTTGTTGCCGCTGTTCATCAGTCATCATTCTTTTTCCTGTTCGTCAGCAAAACATTAATGAGATTGCACGGCTTCGCTTTCATGCCAGGCGCTGAGCGCCCGGCGCGAGACCCAGGACATCACGCCGAACAGCGCGATCCCGGCGAGAGAGATCAGCAGCAGCGCGGCAAACATCAGCGGGATATCCAGCTGGTAGCCGGCCTGCAGGATCTGATAGGCCAGCCCGGTATTGGTCCCGCCAGTGCCGGCGACAAACTCCGCCACCACCGCGCCAATCAGCGACAGCCCGCTGGAAATACGCAGCGCGCCGAAGAAATAGGGCAGCGCCGAGGGGATACGCAGCCGCACCAGGGTCTGCCAGCGGCTGGCGTGATTGAGGCGGAAATAGCTCAGCAGGCCGGGGGAGACGCTGCGCAGTCCCTGGGTGGTATTGGAGATGATGGGGAAGACCGCCATCAGGGTGGCGCACACCACCAGCGAGAGGGTGGCGTCCTTCACCCAGATGATGATCAGCGGGGCGATGGCGACGATCGGCGTCACCTGCAAAAACACGATGTAGGGAAACAGGGCGGTCTCCACAAAGCGGTTCTGCACCAGGATAAACGCCACGGCGGCGCCGATGACAATCGACAGCAGAAACGAGATCAGGGTGATCTTGAGGGTGAACAGCAGCGCCAGTAGCAGCGGCGTGAGATGCGTCCACAGACTGTCCAGCATCACCAGCGGCGACGGCACGAGAAAGGCCGGGATGCGGAAATAGCTTACCGCGCCCTGCCAGAGGAGCACCACCGCCACCGCGACGAGGGTCGGATAGAGAATTTTGAGAAAACGCGGATGCTGGATCCACGGCGTTGAGGTTGTGGTCTTCATATTATGGCTCCATACCGGACTGGCTGGCCTGCAACAGACTGTCCTGCAGCTGACGGGCATACAGGGAAAATGCCGGACTGACGCGGAACGCCTCGCTGCGCGGGAACGGCTCCCGGATGGCGATATCTTCCACCACCCGTCCGGGACGGGCCGCCATCATGATCACCCGCTGCGAGAGAAACACCGCTTCGTGGATCGAGTGGGTGACGAAGACCACCGTCAGATTCTGCTCCTGCCACAGGCGCAGCAGATCGCTGTCGAGCTTGTTCCGCGTAATTTCATCCAGCGCGCCGAAGGGCTCATCCATCAGCAGCAGCTTTGGCCGGGTGACCAGGCCGCGGGCGATGGAGACGCGCATTTGCATGCCGCCGGAGAGTTCGCGCGGCAGGACGTCGGCGAACTTGCCGAGCCCCACCAGCTCAAGGACTTCACTCACCCGGGTATTCCCCTCCGCCCGCGGCACGCCGGCCAGATCCAGCGGCAGCCTGACGTTATTGCGCACGCTGCTCCAGGGCATCAGGGTGGCCTCCTGAAAGACGAACGAGAGCGGATGCTGCGCTTTTTCCCGGCTGTCGCGCCGCCACAGCATCAGCTTGCCGTCGCTGGGCTCCACCAGGCCGGCGACCATCTTCAGCAGCGTACTCTTACCGCAGCCGGACGGGCCGAGCAGGGTAATGAACTCCCCCTGGTTGATGGTCAGGTTAACGGGCAGCAGCGCCCGGGTGCCGTTGCTGTAGATCTTCTCCGCCGACAGCACCTCGATGGCCGGCGTGGCGGAGGCGGGCATAAAGCGGGTGTCGCTCATCACGGTCAGTTTCGGGGCAGTATTCATGGCATCACTCCGGCGTCTTTGACCATCTCCAGGGTGTAAGTCTGCTCAAACGGCACCTTGCTGGCGTCGATCAGTTTGTTTTTCACCAGCATGTCCCAGGTTTTCTTCAGCCGCGGCTCGGTGATGATGCCGATGCCGCCGGTCATGGCGTCGCCGCCGGTCACCAGCTGGTACTGCTTCATCTGGGCAATGCCAAAGGCGATCTGCTCGGCGCTCATTTGCGGGTTCGCTTTGCCGATCAGGCTGTTGCCGGGGCCAGGATCCTGCAGGTAGCTTTTCCACCCTTCCATGGAGGCTTTGACGAAGGCCGCCACCGCCGCCGGACGTTTGCGGATGGTGTCCGCCATACAGATAATCGAGTTGCCGTAGGGCGGGTAGCCCCAGTCGCTGAGCGGATAGACATAGAACGGCTGCCCGCCTTTGGCGACGGAGAACGGCTCGGAGGTCACGTAGCCCTGCTGCACCAGATTTTTATCGGCGAGGAACGGCTGGACGTTAAAGGTATAGGGGCGCACTTTGCTGCCAGCCAGACCCAGCTCGCTCTTCGCCCACGGCCAGAAGGAGGTATAGGCCTCGGTGGCGAGCAGGAAGGTTTTGTCTTTAAGCTCCGCCGGGTTGCTCACTTTGTCATGAGTGATAAACACCGTCGGCGAGTGCTGGAACACGGTGGCGACGGTTACCGCATGCACCCCGGCCTGCCAGGTCTCCAGCGCCTGGCCGTTGTCGCCAAGGGTGCAGTCCGCCTGGCCGGCCGCCATCAGCTGCATGACGTTGATCTGCGGGCCGCCCATTTTAATTTCGACATCAAGTCCGGCGTGCTTATACAGCCCGGTGGCCTGGGCCTGGTAAAAACCGCCATGCTCCGCCTGAGCATACCAGTTGGTGAGAAACGTGAACTTCTCCGCCGCGACGCAGGAGGCTGAGGCCGCGAGGGCGGCCACGGTCAGCAGGGTAAAAACTGGCGTTGATCTGGTATTCATCAGGGCTCCTTGGATTCAGCAGCGAAAGAGGGTGGTAGGGACTGCACAAAGCCGTGCCAGTGCTGTTTGCCCCAGGTCGGTTCGCGACGTTCGACCCAGGCCATGCGGTGGATCTCGATGATTGCCTGCGCCCAGCTGGCGGCGAGGGAGTCGAGAAGCCCTTCGCCTTGCTCCCGCGTCGCCGGGGTTGGGTCGCCAATCACCCCGCTGGGGCCAAAGTCATAGGACGCCCACGCCGCCGCAGGACGGCCTTTCGACAGGGTCGGGCAGGGGAATTCCGGCGGGAAGTTGGCGACCGCTCGCTCCATATGAACGCACTCCGGCGCCAGCGCCAGCATCAGCGCCGTTTCGCTATGCCCGGCGTGCATTGCCATCCGCTGTTCATGCGGGCTGAGGAACTGTTTTTCGCAGTTGGGCACGTTGAACACGTCGTGCGGGATGGCGATGAAATCCCCGTGGCGCAGGCGCATTTCCCGGCAGGCGATCTGCAGGATCTGCGGCTGGCCGCCGTGGCCGTTGATCATCAGCAGCTTGCGAAAACCGGCCCGATAGAGGGATTCGGCGATCTCCAGCAGGGTATGCAGCAGGGTGTCGCCGCTGAGGGTCAGGGTGCCGGGAAAATGCAGATGCTCCTCTGACTTACCGTAGACGATCGGCGGGATGGCGTAGGCCGGGATCGCCGCCGGCAGCCGGGCGAGGGCATGGCCCGCCACGCCGGAGGAGATCACGCTGTCCACCGAGCAGGGCAGATGGGGGCCGTGCTGTTCAATCGCCCCGGTGGGGAGGACGATAACCGTATTGCTTTTATCCGGCAGGGCGGCCACGTCCGTCCAGCTCAGAAAAGGGAGAAAGCGCGCTGCAGGAATGTAACCGTTAATCATCGCGGTGCCTCGGAGTGAATTGGCTGGGGTAACCAGACGGTTGCTTCGACTTCAATCAATACCGTGGCGTCGGGCAGCATTTCGCTGACCTGCACCACGGTGGATACGGGCGGCTGGTCGGGATAAAACAGCTTCCTGACCCGGCTGTAATAGGGAAAATGGTCAAGGTTGCGAAAGTACTGCACCAGCTTGATAACGTCGCTCATCTGCCCCCCCGCGGACGCCACGGTGCGGCGGATGCTTTCCAGTACGTACCAGCTCTGGGCGAGGATCGGCCCCTGCTTCGCATCGGTTGAAAATTCCCCGGTCGCCCCCAGCAGCTCCCGCACCGGCTCAGGCACATCCTGAAAGCCGTTGACGATGGTGCCGGTCAGGGGATTGACCGGAATAATGCCGGAGAGAAAAATAAAATCGCCGGCTCTGCGCCAGGCGGCATACCGCGCCAGCGGCGCCCCCGCGCCTGCTTCAAGACTCATGTGCCATCTCCTCCTGCCACACTCGCCGGTGGGTTAACCTGCCATGGTTAACCACCAGACGGGCGGCGCTGTTTAAAGGCCAGGTAAAACGGTCGCTACCCGGGAAAATCACCACGCTGGCCGCCGCCCCGACGGCAAAAGGGGCCGCGTCTGCCGGCGAACCGGTTAGCGCCGCGCGATCGCAGATCAGCCGAGACTGCCGGTCGAACGGGTCGCTGAGCTGGGCGCTGAACAGGCCGCAGGCCAGGGTGTCCAGCGGGTCGTAGCTTCCCGCCGGACAAAAGGCGTCCTGTACGTTGTCGCACCCAAGCAGGGTGGCCACGCCGACGGCCTGCGCCTCGTGCAGCAGGGTGATCCCCCGCTGGCGCGGCGTGCGGCCGAACGTCGCATCCTGCAGCAGCAGGTTGGTCATCGGCAGGGCGATAAGGGTGACGCCGTGCGCCGCCAGCTGGCGCAGGATCAGCGCCGCCTGCGCGTCGCTGCCGGCGGCCAGCGCGCAGCCGTGGCTGCAGCAGATATGCCCGGGGAATGGGTGGCGGGAGAGATGATCCGCCAGCCAGGTCAGCCCCTGAGACACCTTGCTGAGCTCCTCATCGATATGCAAATCCAGATCCAGTTCCCAGCGGGCCGCGCTGCGCAGCAGGTTTGCCATGGCGGCGGCGTCCCAGTTGGAGGAGTGAATGAAGCCCCCCAGCAGGCAGCGCTCCCCGCTGTTGGCGACCGTCCGGGCAATGGCCTCGGCATCCGCCGGATCGCGAAACAGGGGCAGCGGGACCAGCGCCACCCGTTCCAGGGTGATGCCGCCGGTATCGAGACGGGCGATCTCCTGCCAGGCGTCCGGCGCGTCGGCGGTAAACCAGTCGATATGGCTGCGTAAATAGGTCACGCCATTTGCGGCCGCCCGGGCCAGCGCGGCGGACGCCCGACGTTGAATATCCGCCCTGGTCCAGTGTCGGCGATCCTCGTGCATGGCGTGGATCGCCGCCAGCAGCCCGGCCTGCGCCGGACGGCAGCGTTCAATGGTAAAGGTTTTGTCCAGATGGGCATGGGGTTCCACCAGGCCGGGGAGCGTCAGGGTCCCCGCCAGGTCCCACAGGCCGGGAGCCGGCTCGACGGAGGGCGTCACGGCGGCGATCCGTCCATCGCGAAAGGCCAGGTCCGCCAGCCGCGGTTCACCGTTGGCCTGCGTCGGCCAGCCGTCGGGCAGCGCCCAGGCCGGAAGTCGGGCGCGGCTGATGCCGGTGAGCGGCGCGCAAGAGGAGGGGAACGTCATCGTCAGTCTCCTCACAGATCCAAAACCAGACCCGGCGATTTCGCCCGCGAACAGCAGAGCGTGATCTGGTCGTTGCCGGCTTTCTCCTCCGCCGTCAGCACGCTGTCCCGGTGCTCGGGGAGCCCGTCGAGAACCCCGGTAATACACGATCCGCACATTCCCTGTTCGCAGGAGAGCATCACCTCCACCCCGGCGTGCTGTAATACCTGAGCAATGGTTTGATCCGCGGCGACCTGCAGACGCTGCCCGCTGGAGGCCAGCTCAATATAAAATGCGTTGTTCGCCGCGATATTATTTTCCGCCGCGGGAGTAAAGCGCTCGAATACGAATTGCGACGGCGACCAGCGATATTCCTCCATGACTGACCGCAGTCGCTGAATAAAGCCCTCCGGGCCGCAGGCCACCACTGCGGTATCAGGGTGGGGCGTGGTTAAGCATTCGGGGATCCGCTGGCGAAACGACGCGCCTTCCTCGCTGCAGTGGATCGCCACCGTGCCGCTCGCGGCCAGCTGGGCCAGGCGTGATGTGAAGGCCGTCTGGCGCGAGCTGGCGACATAATAATGCAGCTCCAGCGCCCCTTTTCTGGCGGCAATCGCTTCGGCCATCGCCAGCAAAGGCGTGATGCCGATGCCGCCGGCAAACAGCAGGTAGCGCCCGGCCTCCGGCAGGGGAAAATGGTTGCGCGGCGACGAAATGGAGAGCCGATCGCCGTGTTTGAGCTGCTGGTGCAAATAGCGTGAGCCGCCGGTCGACGCGTCCGTCAGCCGGACGCAAACTTCATAATGATTACCGCGGTCAGGCATGCCGCACAGGGAATATTGCCGCGGGCCAACGCCGGGAATAATAATATCGATATGCGCCCCGGCGGAATAGGCCGGTAATATTTCCCCGGCTGCCGCCTGCAATATTAAAGATAGATTTCCCTCGCCGTTGGGGCGTATTTCCCCCACCGAGACCGAAATAAGATCGTGGCTGTGCATTACCGTTTTCTCTCCCTCAATCCGCTGTCTGCAGGGCGGCCAGGGGCAGCGAAGGGATACCCGCTCCTTCGCGGTGACTGTCCGGCGTGCAAAAATGGATGAAACGATCGTTTCTCCGCTATGAATGCTACGGTATTGTGATAAAACTGTTGCGTCCAGAGCTTTGATTCGCACAACCCGTTGCAAAAAAGAGAGCACCCAAACGATGTTTGCCTTCTCCCGATTTCTGCTCTATTTCACCGAAGTGGCCCGTCAGGGGTCGTTTCGTAAAGCGTCAGAGGCGCTGCATGTGTCTGCGTCTTCTATTGACCGTCAGATTTTGCGCGTGGAACAGGAGCTGGCGATGCCGCTCTTCGAGCGCCATCCCACCGGGCTGCGGCTGACCGCCGCCGGGGAGCTGCTGCTGCACGCGGCCAATAACTGGAAAAAGGACTTTACCCGGGTCTGCGAGCAGCTGGATGACCTGCGCGGACTGCGGCGGGGGCATGTGCGCATCGCCACTATCGATGCCATTAACCGGCATTTCTTTTCGACGATGCTTAAAGAGGTGCACAAACATTATCCCAACATCTCTTTTACATTGACCACCATCAACAATATCCACATCCAGCAGGCGCTGATCTCCGGCGAGGCGGATTTCGGCATCATGCTCAATCCGCAGACCTCCCGCGAACTGCAGGTGCGGGCGTTTGCCGAAATGAATATGGGGATCGTAGTGCCGACCGGCCATCCGCTGGCCAGCCGCAGCGCTGTGCGCTTTAGCCAGTGCATCGACTACCCGTTTATCCTGCCATCCGCCCCGTTGATGATCAGCGAACCGGTGGAGGCGCTGGTGAACATCAGCGGCAACGAGGTGAAGGAGGTGGCGGTATCGAATAACATCCACATGATCCGCACCCTGATCAAAGAGCAGATGGGCATCGGCATCCTGTGCCGGCTGGATATTCTCGATGAGATCGAGTCCGGCCAGCTGGCGTTTGTGCCGCTAACCGATCCGCAGCTTAAGCCTTTCACCCTGGCGCTATGCGTCTCGCCCGCCCGCCAGCTTTCCCTTGCCGCCTCGATGATGCTGAACCAGCTGGAGATGCTCTTCAGCCAGCTGTGAGAGACCGGACAGGCACTAAAATCATTCATCAACGCACCAAAGTGGTGCATTTATTGTGTGCATGAATCAAAGGTTGCATGCCCAAGGGCGGCGGCGCAGGCGATTTTTCGCGGCCGCTCGCGGGCCATCAAATCTGGCATTGTTTTTGTATAGCTGAGTGTGAGTAGAAGCGGTCAGTACGGGTTATCCATACGGGACATTGCTCAGTCACCATGTCGCGGTTCAATGTTGACCGGGATGGGAGGCTGAGCCACATTCGCTCGCTCCCCCTCCCGGCGTAAAGAGGAGAGGGATAATGAAAACAGGCGCACGCCTTCCCCGGGGTTTACGCTGGCTGGGCCTGATGGCCCTCGGCGGTGTCTCGCTGGCCGTTCAGGCCGAGGAAAAAATCGTTCTGCTGACCTCCTGGTACGCTCAGGCGGAGCAGGGGGGTTATTATCAGGCTCAGGCTACTGGGCTGTACAAAAAATATGGTCTCGACGTCGAGATCCGCTCCGGCGGACCGCAGGTCAACGGCATGCAGTTGCTGTTGTCCAAGCGGGCCGATGTGATCATCGGTTACGATCTGCAGCTGCTGGAAGGCATTCAGCGCGGCTTCCAGGCGAAAGCCATTGCCGCGCCCTTTCAGTACGATCCCCAGGGGCTGCTGACCCACGCCGATGTCAGCTCCCTGCAGGGGCTGAAAGACAAAACCATTCTGGTCTCCAGCTCCGGTCAGGCGACCTGGTGGCCGTGGCTGAAGGCGCAATACCAGCTGAGCGACGCTCAGGTTCGCCCCTATACCTTCAATATTCAACCCTTTGTCGTCGACGACGCTGTCGCCCAGCAGGCCTATGTCAGCTCCGAGGTGTTCCAGGTGCAGAAGGCCGGGGTGAAGGCGAACTTCTTCCTCTTTTCTGAGCATGGTTACCCTCCCTATGGCGGCATTCTCATCGCCCGCCCGGACACCATCGCTGAGCGTAAAGCGGCGATGGCGAAGTTTGTCCGCGCCTCAATGGAGGGTTGGGTGAGCTATCTCAAGGATCCGGCGCCGGGAAATGCGTTGATTAAGCAGGACAACCCGAAAATGACCGACGATCTGCTCGCCTGGGGCGTGACCCAGATCCGTGAGCATCACCTGATCGACGGCGGGGATGCCGCCAGCCAGGGCTGGGGGACGATGACCGACGCCCGCTGGCAAAAGACGCGCGATTTTATGGTCAGCGCCGGTCTGCTGGCGGCGGCCACCGACTGGAAACAGGCCTATACCACCGACTTTGTCCAGACCATGCAGGTTAAACCCTGAGGAGCGACGCCATGTCATTCATCATTAAAAATGCCCATGCCATCCTCAGCGGTCTGTCCGGAGAGGCGGCGCGGCTGGCCGGGCCGGATATTCGCATCCGCGACGGCAAGATTGCGGCCATCGGCAGCCTGACGCCGCTGCCGGAAGAGCGACTGATCGACGCCCGCGACTGCGTAATCTATCCGGCATGGGTGAATACGCACCATCATCTTTTTCAGTCGCTGCTGAAGGGCGAGCCGCAGGGGCTGAACCAGAGCCTGACGGCCTGGCTGAGCGCCACGCCGTACCGCTTTCGCGCGGCTTTCGATGAACATACTTTTCGTCTGGCGGTGCGCATTGGTCTGGTGGAGCTCCTGCGCTCGGGCTGCGCCAGCGTGGCGGATCACAACTACCTGTACTGGCCGGATATGCCTTTCGATACGTCGGAGATTCTCTTCAGCGAAGGGGAAGCGCTGGGGATGCGCATCGTTCTGTGCCGGGGTGGGGCGACCCAGGGCCGGGCGGTGGAGCAGGATCTGCCGGTGGCGCTGCGTCCGGAAACCTTCGACGGCTATATGGCGGATATCGAACGGCTGGTCAGCCGCTATCACGACCCGCGGCCCGACTCGCTGCGCCGGGTGGTGATGGCGCCCACTACCATCCTGCACTCCGCGCCGGGCGCCCAGCTGCGGGAGATGGCGAAGCTGGCCCGCCAGCTGGGGATCCGGCTGCACAGCCATTTATCGGAAACCGTCGATTATCTTGACGCCGCGCGGCAGAAATTCGCCATGACGCCGGTGCAGTTCTGCGCGGAGCACGACTGGCTGGGAAATGACGTGTGGTTTGCCCATCTGGTGAAGCTTCTGCCGGAGGAGATTGCCCTGCTGGGCCGCACCGGTACCGGCATTGCTCATTGTCCGCAAAGCAATGGCCGGCTGGGCAGCGGCATCGCCGATCTGCTGGCGCTGGAGCAGGCCGGGGTCCCGGTCTCGCTGGGGGTGGACGGCGCTGCCTCCAATGAAGCGGCGGATATGCAAAGCGAAGCCCATGCCGCATGGCTGCTACAGCGCGCGCGCAAAGGGATGCTGGCGCAGCCGCGCTACGCCGGAGGCACCTTCGAGGGCGGAGCCGATGCGGCCACGGTGGAGGATGTGGTGCGCTGGGGCAGCGCCGGCGGGGCGCAGATCCTTGGCTTAGCGCAGAGCGGCACCCTGCAGGTCGGGATGCAGGCGGACCTCGCCATTTACCGGCTGGACGATCCGCGCTACTTCGGCCTGCATGATATGGCGATTGGCCCGGTGGCCTGCGGCGGCCGCGCCGCGCTGAAGGCGCTGCTGCTGAATGGCCGGCCCATCGTGGAAGATGACGCCATTCCCGGTCTCGACCTTGACGCGATGCGCCACGACGCGCTGGCGGCAGTCCGTACCCTCCAACAGCGCGCCGCTGTTTAACTGATAACAGGATAATGACGATGAACGCAACCACCCAAAATCAACGCTATGCCTTACAGGAACTGGAAAAAGAGGCGCTGATGGGCGCCCAGGGCGAAGAGACCTTCGCCCGCGAAGTGCGCTGTATCGACCTGTCTAACTTTGCAGAAAGAAAAAATGACATTGCCGAACAACTGTGGGAGGCGGCGGTGGAGATCGGTTTCTTCCAGGTCAGCCACCATGGTATTCCGCTGGCGGAGATCCGCAAGGCGTTCAGCACGACCGAGGCGTTTTTCGACCTGCCCGACGAGGTGAAGCGCCAGTATCCGCTGGCCGGCAACGCCGGCTGGGAGAGCAAGGCGCAGGTCCGGCCATCGACCCGCACGCCGGATCAAAAAGAGTCATATCAGATAACCCGTCCGCTGATGGACGGGCGCTGGCCAAGCGACCGGGAGCTGCCAGGCTTCCGACAGACGATGCTCGGATTTGAATCGCAGTGCTGGCAGCTGGGGATGAAGATCCTCTCCTGCTTTGCTTTAAAGCTCGGTTTTCCGGAATCGTTTTTTACCACCGCGCACGATCCGCAGCGTGACACCTATCAGAGCACCTTGCGCATGCTGCACTACTATGCAACCGAGCAGTCGCAGCAGGGGATGTGGCGGGCCGGCGCGCATACCGATTTTGACTGCCTGACGCTGCTGTTCCAGCGCCCCGGTCAGGGCGGCCTGCAGGTCTGCCCTGGCAAGGACCGCGAAAGCCAGCAGTGGACCAGCATTGAGCCAAGGGAAGAGGTCATCACCTGCAATATCGGCGATATGCTGATGCGCTGGAGCGACGACCAGCTGCCGTCTAACTTCCACCGGGTGAGAAACCCGCAGCCCCACGAATATCAGGGGCCGCGCTACAGCCTGGCGTTTTTCTGCCAGGCCAATAAAGATATCGAGATCCTTGGGCCGCAGAGGAAGTACCCGCCCATCAGCGCCGAGGATTATCTGCAGCAGCGGATCCAGGCCAATTTCGCCAAAGGGTAGGATGTACTCTTGAGTGGTTTTCCTGTCGCTGGCTTTCGCTGGCCCGGCGGCAGGATATCCGGCGCTGGGCTTTTCACGGGGTCGGGGTTGCCGATGCGGGCGACAAGGGTATCTCTGCCGCAGCCATAAAATCGATAAAACAGCGTATTCGCGGCGACAGGTAGCGGCTGGCAGGCCACAGGACGGAGAAATGCCCATCCTTGACGCAACAGCCGGGCAACACCTCCTGCAGGTGTCCCTCATTGATGGCCTCACGCACAACAAAATCAGGAACATAGGCGATACCCATCCCCGCCGCGCTTAAGCGAATGGCAGCCTCAATGTTATTGACCCTCATCACGGAAGCGGCCCTGAAATCCCCCGTCAGCCGCATATCACGCAGTTCCCAGGGCTGGATCAGCCCCGTCGAAGGGAAGCGAAAAAAAATGCACTTGTGCGCCGCCAATTCCGCTGGCGAGCCGGGAACGCCGTATTCCGCCAGATATGCCGGGCTGGCGCAGAGCACAAAACGAAAACCCCCCAGCTTTCTGGCGATCAATCGGGAGTCCGCTAGTTCACCGCTGCGGATAGCGATATCAAATCCTTCATCGATCAGATTGACCAGCCGGTCACTAAAATCGAGATCCAGTTCAACCTGCGGATAACGACGGCTAAAGGCGGTGAGGGCAGGGAGCAGCAGGCGGTAGCCGATGACAGGCAGTGAAATTCTTAGTTTGCCGGAGGGCTGTGAGAGACTGCTCGTCAGCTCAGATTCGGCCTCCTGGATCTGCTCCAGGATACTCTGGCAGCGGGTCAGAAACGCGGCCCCCTCCGCCGTCAGGCTGACGTTTCTGGTGCTGCGGTTAAACAGCCGGACCCCCAGTTTATGCTCAAGCCGGGCGACATTCTTACCCACCGCCGAGGCTGAAATGCCCAGCAGCCTGGCGGCCTGAACAAAGCTTAGCGTTTCGGCGGTGCGGACAAAGGACGTTAGCGAGGTGAGGCTGTCCATCGATTATAAACCTTATGTCTCTTAAGAAGATATTTTCAGTCTATTTATCGGCATTAACATCCGCAATAGAATGGCGGCAGTTTATTCATTCCTTCCTTGCCGACTGATGAGGGCCGCCTGATGTTACTCACCGCCAGAACACATTCCCGATCCGCCAGCGCCCTGGCCGCGCTTTCTGTCTTTATGGCGGCCATGCTGCTGCCGTTAAGTTTTACCGGCGGCGTCATGACCACCCCGGCGATACAGCAGTCGCTGGGCGGCTCTCCCGCTGCGCTGTCGTGGCTGACCAATGGCTTTATGCTGACCTTCGGCAGCTTTTTGCTGGCCGCAGGCGTGACCGCGGATGCCATTGACAGAAAACGCATCTTTCTCGCTGGCGCCGCGCTGTTTTGCCTGAGCAGTCTGCTGTTTTGCCTGACGCACGAACTCTTCCTGTCAGGCGTGCTGAGGGCTCTGCAAGGTCTGGCCGCGGCGATGATTTTAGCCAGCGGCAGTGCGGCGCTGGCCCAGTTGTATGACGGCGCTCAGCGGACGCGGGCATTCAGCATCCTGGGCACGGTGTTCGGCGCCGGCCTGGCGTTCGGTCCGCTGCTGATCGGCTTCATGACCGACGCGGTGGGCTGGCGCGGCGTATACGCCCTGTTTGCGCTGCTCTCGGCGATGGTTCTGTTTCTCGGTCTTGCCTGTCTGCCCGCGGCAGAAAAAAGCGAGCCGCGGACACCCGACAATCTCGGCTTAACCCTGTTTACGCTGGCCCTGATGCTGTTCACTGCCTCGCTGATGGTCATTCCGGCCCGCGGTTTTTTATCGCTGACCACGCTGGCCTTGTTCATCGTATCGGGGGGGCTGTTCGTCGCGTTTGCCGTGCGCTGCCGAAGAGTGAACAACCCGGTGCTGGAACTCGCCCTGCTGCGCCATCCGCGTTTTGTCGGCGTACTGTTGCTGCCTGTCGCCACCTGCTGTTGCTACGTTGTCCTGCTGATTATCGTTCCACTGCATTTTATGGGCGGAGAGGGGATGAGTGAGTCGCAGAGCGCGCTGTATCTGATGGCGCTGACCGCGCCGATGCTGATTTTCCCATCCCTTGCGGCCCTGCTCACCCGCTGGTTTTCACCGGGGCAGGTGGCCACGGGGGGGCTGATGATTGCCTCCGTTGGGTTGCTGTTGCTGGGTGATGCTTTTCACAGCCACCGCCTCCCGCAGCTGGTGCTGGCGCTGATCCTGTGCGGGGCGGGGGCGGCGCTTCCCTGGGGATTGATGGATGGCCTGGCGATATCCGCAGTGCCGGTCGCCAAAGCCGGTATGGCGGCAGGCCTGTTCAACACCGTTCGCGTTGCCGGCGAGGGGATCGCCCTGGCGGTCGTCACCGCGGTATTAACGGCAAGCAATAACCTGACTCTGCAGAGTCGCGTTCATGGGTATGCGCCCGAGGTGATTCACCGCGCCGCAGGCTGGCTGGGGGCTGGTAATGTGCCGCAGGCGGCTGCGCTTTTGCCTGACTTTTCCCTTCGGGCGCTGCGCGAGAGCTATGACACTGCTTATACGGTACTGTTTAGCGGGCTGGCGGTCGTCACCCTGCTGTGCGCCCTGATGGTCTGGCGGACGCTATGCCGCAAGGGGGGCGCTATCCAGACCCGCCACAGCGGATCCTGAACCCCCATGACGGTGCACTGGCGTCACGCTCCCGGCAATCGCCTTTCCCGGTCTGCTCAGCGAACCGGGACTGTCATTGTTTCGCTGGCGGAACTATGCTGATTAGGGCGGCCACATGCGCCGCTCCGGCAGCGGAAACAGTGACTCACAGGTGGCGGTATGGCGAGCGATCCGGAACTGATTTACATCGAGATCCTTGAAACGGTGCTGATGGCCACCCTGGATCCTGATTTGTGGAAATCGGCGCTGCAGAAACTGGCGTTCCTCACCGGCCATCAGTACGCGGCATTTCTGTTCTACGATAAAGGCAACGCGCACCTGTTGACCGATTCACTCCTGCTGGAGGAGAAGGTTTTCACCGCCTATCGCGACGTGTTTCTGGCCATCGATCCCGCCGAAAAAATACTGACCGCGTTACCGGTCGGGCAGATGTACCGGGACCGCGAGTATTTAGGCGATAAGTTTATTGCCGGCAGCGTCTATTACAATGAGTTTCATCACCCCAACGATCTGAATAATCTTACCAGCGTCAAGCTGTGCACCCTCAATGGCTATGCCACCTATCTGTCACTGATGACGGCCAATACGGCAGCTTATCCGCAGCCGGCGCAGTTTGAACTGTTCAGGCGCCTGATCCCGGCGCTAAAAACCGCCTGCCAGCTACACGCCCGGTTTGAACAGCTGCGGGACACCATAAAATACCAGAGCGCGGTAATGGACAATGGGATCTACCCGGTATGGCTGGTGGATCATGGCGGTAACATTCTCTACGCCAGCGCGCATGCCGAACGCTACCTGCGCGCCAACGCTCGCCTCTCCTGGTACAGCGGGGGCGATACGCTGTGCCTTAATACCGACAGCAAAAAACTGAAACGGGCTATTGAGCAGGCCACCCGAACGGCAGAGCCGCCAAGGGCAGGACTGTGCTATACCGCCGGCCGCCAGCCGAAACCGATCCTGGTGATCCCGGCGGCCCGCCTTGCCGGGGTGGCCTGCGTGATTATTCCCGAGCCGTTTCTCACCGGCAGCGCCGTGATGGAGCTGTTTAACGTCAAGCCTGCCGAGAACGCAGTGGCGGAGCTGCTGGTGCGGGGCATGACGCCGGATGAGTGCGCCTTACATCTGGGCGTATCTATCGCCACCATCAGAACCCACCTCAGCGCCCTGTACCGGAAAACCCACACCCGTAATCAGGCAGAACTGTTGCTGATCATCCGCGCGATCCACGGCTGACAGCTTGCTCAGGAATGATGGTCGCGCAGGAAAACGGTCAGCACCTCTTTCGGCGGCACGCCGCCGCATTCGCCGATCATCCAGCCCACCGCGCCGCGGTGATAGGCGCCGTGAAAGAGCATGTGGTTGAGCATCTCCATCGCGGTCATATTGCCGTCGCCGCCGTCGACAAATGTGAAGGCGATACGTTCGTGGAAATCGGCGGGCGTCATGGCGCTGACGTACTGAATGTATTCGTCCGTACAGGCGGTCATGGCCGTTTCCAGCTCATCAACGGTTGGCGTCTCGGGGGTATTCAGCGCGGTGTAACCGTGCGTCTTGCCGCGCAGATTCGCCCGGAAAATCATGTCAACGACATGGATATGGTTCATCAGTCTGAGGGTCAGGTGACGCTTTTCGCCATGTACTGTACCGTCTATCGCGCGGATTGCCTGCAAGGTGGCAAGGTCAATCCAGCGCTTGTATTTCAACAGCGTCACTACGGTGTCTTTGTCCATTGTCGGTCCCGGGTTGGTTGAGCCACTATCTTAGCGATGATGCCAGCGAGTTGTCACTCTCCCGCGCCAGGCACAAAAAAGCCTCGCCGGGGCGAGGCTTTTTAATCAGCAGGTGATTTAGTCAAACACACCGTTAATCACGGCGGTAACGATGGCGGTGCTCAGGGCGACCAGCACCAGGTCATCGCCGACCGCGCGCCATTCATAGCCCGGATAATAGGGCAGGTCGTTAATCATAGAAGCGGGCAGGGTCTTTTTCGCGATACCCGGAGGTAACGGTTTGCCGCGGGCGACATTTTTGGCGATACCCGGAGGCAGCGCCTGATAGCCGACCAGACCGTAGTTCACCGCAAGAGAGCGCGCCCGTGAGAAGCTAATATCGCTGTCGACGTGGTCGGGCTTGCCGTAGTTTTTGCGGTTGCCATGATCGTCATTGGACTGACCTTTATTTTGTCCTTTATTGCCATGGTCGCCGCTGTTACCGCTGTTACCATGATTGCCACTATTGCCATGGTTACCACTGTTCCCGTGATTACCACCGCCGCCGCCATTGCCATTGCCGTTACCCGGGTTGGCATAGGCCGGAGCCGCCATGACGGCGAGAGAAATAACCGCCGCCAGTGCTGTTTTAATAGTGCGACGCTTAAGCATGATCTTGATTCCTTAATGTGGAGTACACGCATAAAAAATAAGATAAAGCTATGCCCCAGGCAATCTCATATAGTCTTATTTTTTGCCGGGCTTTCACGGGAAGGTCACAAAGGGATAGCGGGGCGCGGACGAGCAGTTCCATTGCTGCGTTTTGACAGACGGGCGACCGCGCCCCGCTAAATGTGTCGCCGGCAGGATCGCTCCCGGGCGTGTCGCAAAAAAATGCCCGAAGCCATCGGGCAAAAATGAATAAAAATATTACGCTTCATTCATAACGCGTCTCACAAGACGGAGCGGATAGTAAATCCTGGCGCCGCTGCGCACAATCGGCCGCTTGTTTAGAAATAAATAACCCCCGCCGACCGCGCTCAGGACGCGATCCAATGGCAGGCGACCCGATGGCCAGGGGCCACCTCGCGCAGCGCCGGCGCTTCTCTGCGGCACCGCTCGCCGACCTGCGGGCAACGGGATGAAAAACGGCAGCCGGCGGGAGGATTGACCGGATCCGGGATCTCGCCTTGCACCAGCGTCTGCGGTTCGCTGTGCGGGTCGAGGGTCGGCACCGCGGCCAGAAGCGCGCGGGTGTAGGGGTGGAGGGGGCGGCTGAACAGCGCATCGCGGCTGGCGCTTTCCACCATTTGCCCGAGATACATCACCGCCACATCGTCACATAGATGCTCCACCACCCCGAGGTCGTGGGAGATAAACAGAAACGTGACGCCGCGGTCGTCGCGCAGGTCGGAAAACAAATTGATGATCTGCGCCTGAATGGACACATCGAGGGCCGAGATGGGCTCATCGGCGACGATAAAATCCGGGTTGAGGATCAGCGCCCGGGCAATACCGATCCGCTGGCGCTGGCCGCCGGAAAACTGATGCGGGAAGCGGGCGTAGTGTTCCGGCGCCAGGCCGCAGATCTTCATCACGTCGATCACCCGGTCATACAGCTCATCGCGGGCGCAGAGCTTGTGCTGCAGCATAGCTTCGCCTATCGCCTCGCCAATACGCAGCCGCGGGTTCAGCGAGCTGTAGGGATCCTGAAATACCAGCTGCATCTTCGGCCGAATGGCGCGCAGGGCAGGCGCGGTCAGGTCGGCCAGCTCCTGACCGTGAAATTTCACGCTGCCGGCGCTCTTCTCGTACAGGCCAAGCAGGGTTCGGCCGACGGTGGTTTTCCCGCTGCCGGACTCGCCCACCAGGCCAAAAATGGTGCCCGGACGGATGTTAAAGCTGACGCCGTCCACCGCGCGAAGCTCGCCGGTCTGTTGGCCAAACAGGCCGTCGCGCAGCGGAAAATATTTTTTCAATCCATCCACTTCAATAACATAGCGTTCGCTCATGCTGTCGCCTCCGCAAATTCGCTGTAAAAGCAGGCGGCCCGCTGGCGCTCGCCGAGCAGCGGCGGAATCGCCTCCCGGCAGCGCGCCGTCGCCCGCTCGCAGCGCCCGGCAAAGGCGCAGCCCGTCGGCAGGGCGGCCAGGTCCGGCACCTGGCCGGGAATCGAGTACAGCCGCCGACGCCGCTCGCCCGGCACCGGGCGGGAGGCGATGAGCCCACGCGTATAAGGGTGCTGCGGATGGCGTAATACCTCCGCGGTGGCGCCCTGTTCCACAATCCGTCCGGCATACATCACCACTACCTGCTCGGCCATCTGCGCGATCACCCCCAGGTCGTGGGTAATCAGCATCATCGCCATCTGGCTGGCCCGCGCCCGGTCCCGCAGCAGGCGCAGGATCTGCGCCTGCACGGTGACGTCGAGCGCGGTGGTGGGTTCGTCGGCAATCAGCAGTTTGGGCTGACAGCTCAGCGCCATGGCGATCATCACCCGCTGCAGCATGCCGCCGGAAAGCTGGTGGGGATAGCTGACCATCAGGCTGTCGCCGCGCGCCAGGCCGACCTCGCTTAGCAGCCGGGTAGCCTGCTGCCAGGCGGCTTTCGGCGTGGCGCCGAGGTGGCGGATCGGTGGTTCGCACAGCTGCTCTCCGATGGTCAACACCGGGTTCAGGGCCGACATCGGTTCCTGAAAGATCATTGCCAGCTGGTGGCCGCGCAGGTCGGCCATCTGTCTGGCTTTTAGCCGCAGCAGATCGCGGTCCGCGAAACGGATCTCGCCGCCGTCGATGCGCGCGGCCTGCGGCGGCAGGAGGCCCATCAGCGCCATCGCGGTGACGCTTTTGCCGCAGCCGGACTCGCCCACCACGCCAACGGTTTGCCCGGCCTGAATCATGAAAGAGACGTCCTGCACCGCGCGCACGCGATGGCGTTCGCCAGCGAAAGAGACGGAGAGATGATTAAAGGAGACTAACGGTATGCTCATTTCAGCCTCGGTTTCATATTGGGATCCATGGCGTCGCGCAGGCCATCGCCCAGCACGTTAATGGCGATCACGGTGATAAAGATGGCGATCCCTGGCGGCATCCACAGCCAGGGACGGCGCTGGAAATCGATCAGGCCATTGGCGGCGTCCATCATATTGCCCCACGACGGCGTCGGCGGCACCACGCCGAGGCCGAGATAGCTCAGCGCGGATTCGCTGAGAATGGCGTTGGCGACAGCCATGGTCGCCATCACCACCATAATCGGAATGGTATTCGGCAGCAGGTGGCCAAACAGCCGGCGACGCGCCGACAGGCCCAGCACCTGGGTGGCCAGCATAAAATCGCGTTCGCGCAGGGAGAGACATTGTCCGCGCACCAGCCGCGCCAGTCGGGGCCACTCCAGCAGGCTGAGCATCACCACCACCATATAGATGCGCGAGTCCGGAGAAAAATCGAGCTCGGAAAGCATCGCCCCGGCGACGATCAACAGCGGCAATCCGGGGATGGTCATCACCAGGTCGGCCACGCGCATGATCACTCTGTCGGTTAACCCGCCGACATACCCCGAGAGAGCGCCGAGCAGATAGCCCAGGAACACCGACATCACCATGGTCAGCAGACCGATAATCAGCGAGATGCGCCCGGCCAGCAGCAGGCGGGTGTAAACATCACGGCCGAGGAAATCGGTCCCCAGCCAGTGTTCGGCACCGGGCGGGTGGTTGATGCTCAGGGCGTCGGTGGCATCCTCTTTCCACGGCGACCAGACGGGCCCCAGCGCGCACCACACCGCCATGACCGCCAGCAGGAACAGGCAGAACATGGCCAGCCGGTTACGGCGCAGCTGTCGCCACCCCTGGCGCCAGGGAGAGGGGGTAATGTGCGCCAGCGCCGGGATAGCCGCCTGCCGCTGGCGACGACGGGTAGCAAAGTAAGACGGAATCATCATGACCTCACCCGAATACGCGGATCGGCCCAGGCGTACAGCACGTCGGCGAGCAAATTACCGACGATCGTCAGCACCGCCAGAAACAGGGTGAACCCCATCAGCACCGGATAGTCGCGGGCGGCCAGCGAGTCGATATGGATGTGGCCCGCCCCCGGCCAGTTGAATACCTTTTCGGTAATGATCGCCCCGGAGAACAGCCCCGGCAGCTCGAAGCCCAGCAGGGTGATGATCGGCAGCAGGGCGTTGCGCAGCGCATGTTTGAGGATCACCGTGCGCTCCTGCAACCCCTTGGCGCGGGCGGTACGGATAAAATCCATTTTCACCACGTCGAGCATACTGGCGCGCACATAGCGCGTCAGGCTGCCCGCCTGCAGCATCACCAGCGCCAGCACCGGCAGCGCCAGGTGGGCCGCCACCTGCAGCACATACTGCCAGCCGCTCTCGTCGCTGCCGGTATTGGTCATCCCGCCTACCGGCAGCCAGTGGAGATCGACGGCAAACCATTTAATCAGCAGCAGGCAGAGGAAAAAGGTGGGGAACGACATGGCGGCAAACACCGCGACGCTCACCAGATGATCAAACCAGGAGCCGGGTCGCAGGGCTGACACCACGCCGACCGCCAGGCCAATGCCCCAGTAAAAGACCAGCGCGACGCTGGCCAGCAGAAAAGAGTTCCAGATGTACTGGTTGAGCAGCTGGCTGACCGGGATCTGATACTGCAGCGAAAAGCCTAAATCGCCGCGCAGCAGCTGTCCCAGCCAGTGGAGATAGCGGGTGAACAGCGGCTGGTCAAGGCCATAGATCGCCTTCAGCTCCGCGGCGCGGGCGGCGGTCAGGGTGATATTGCCATCGATAAAGTCGCCGGGGGTTTTGGCAAACAGCATAAAAATAATGAACGAGGCCAGCAGCAGCATCGGCAGCGTTTGCAGCAGGCGCCTCAGGATGAAATTTTTCATGACGATCTCGCATCAGCCGCCGGTTAACCCGGCGGCCAGGGGATTTACTTGACGATTTTCACATCCGGCAGGCTGCCGGTCAGGCCGTTGTAGATATCCGGTTTAAAGCCGGTGACGCGGGCGCTGCTGGCGGAAAGAATGTTGCGATAGCCGAGCAGGATCACCGGTGGATCGTCGGCCAGCACTTTGTACAGCTGGTGATAGATCGGCTTGCGCTGTTCGATGTCGAGCACCGCGTTGCCGGCGTTAATCAGCTTATCGACCTCCGCGTTGTGGTAGCCGGACGCTTTCGCTTCGCTGCTGTAAAAATCCCATACCCCATCATGCGGGTCGTTGAGGGTGCTGGTGCTGAACGAGGCCAGATCGTAATTTCCGGCTTTGCGCTGCGCCATCAGGGCGTTGAAATCCACCACCTGCGGCTTAAGCAGCACGCCGATCTGCCGCCAGTTCTCTTTGGCGATGGGGATCAACGCATCGTTGAGCACCTTCTTGCTCACCAGCAGGGTCAGCTCCAGACGCTGGCCCTCTTTGACGCGGATACCGTCGGCGCCAGCTTTCCAGCCGGCCTCATCGAGCAGCTTTTTCGCCTGCGCCGGATCGTAAGGGTAAGGATTGACGCCTTCTGCGTTAAAGGCCCAGGAGATAGGGGCGATCGGCTCGATGGCGACTTTGCCGTATCCCTGATAGACCACGTCGATCAGCTTTTGCCGGTCCAGGCCGTAAATCAGCGCCTGGCGCACCCGCTTATCCTGCAGCGCCGGGCGATGAACGTTGAATTCCACCTGGCTGTAGTCGCTGGAGCCGTAAAGGTTAATGTTGGCGAAGCCGAGCATCTTCAGCTGTTCGATATCGTCAGGACGTGAGGTAAAGGCGTCGTAGTCGGTCTCCCCGGTCTGGAACAGCTGGAAGTTGGTCGACGGATTGGTTACGCGATAGATAAAGCGCGGCGTTGGCGGCGTCCCACGGTAAAAGTGGCTATTGGCATGGAAGCGAATTTCCTGACCGGGAATATAGGTATCGTACACGTAAGGGCCGTTGCCCAGCGGCTTGCCGTGCAGTGAGCGCAGATAGTCGAGATTTCCCCGCTGATATCCTTTGCCGTACCAGGCTTTCGACAACACCGGCCCGCCAATTTTGGCCAGCGTGGTGGCGCCTGGCTGGGTGGTGGTTACCTGCAGGGTGAGCGGGTCGATGACCTTCAGGCCGCTGACGCGGTCAGCCTTGCCGGCTTTGTATTCTGCGCCGCCGGCGATATTGGCCAGAGTGATGTCGGTATCGCCATCATATTTGGGGTCGAGCAGGACCGTCAGGGTAAAGGCGACATCTTCCGCCGTCAGCGGTGAACCGTCGCTGAAGGTCAGGCCAGGGCGCAATTTGATGGTATAGACTTTATTGTCCGGGCTGACCGTCCAGCTCTCCGCCAGCCCCGGGACCAGCTTGCCCTGGCTGTCCCAGTCGATCAGGCGTGAAAAAATGACGTTAGTGACGTTCTCATCCCAGCCGTTGACGAAAAAGTAGGGGTTGAAGATCCCCTGCGGCTCGGAGATCCCGGCCACTACCGTGTCCTTGCGCAGCTTAGCGCTGGCCGGGATCTGACTGGCGTCGGCGGCCGGGGTGATACCTTCTTTCAGGAGACCCTCAGCAAAGATGGCAGAAGAAAATGCTACCACGCCGCCGAGCAGGGCCACTTTTAGCGCCAGGGCAAAGCGGGTTTTTCTGGTTTTTAATCCTTGTTGTAATCTGGACAAAAGTGCTACCTCATCAAGTGATTGCGTGGTGATTTACAATTCATGACGAAAGATAAGAGGCGCACTTCGCCCTGTCTAACACTGAAACGCTATGATTTATAACCAATTATCCTTAGCAAAGGATCGGCAATATAATCCCATTCTATGGCTATGAAGCAGTGGTTTCCGCTGTGCGATGAGGGAGGCAACATGCTGTCCGCGACCCAGCCTTTCCATCGCGAGGTTCTGAACAGGCGTCACACCTGCGCGGTATTCGCCGGCTGGGCGAGAACGATGAAAGTGAACCCGTACCGACCGCCGTGTACGGCGTAAGGCACCGTGGCGGTCGGTTCCGGGCAGACGTTAACGCTCCTTCGCCGCAGGGGGAAGCAGTGAGGGGGCGGTTGCGGCTAGCGGCTGCCAGAGCCGCTCGGGGTCGCGAAACCCCTCTTCGATGAGGGCATAAAAGCGGCTGGCGTGGAGACCGTCGACGAAGGCATGGTTAAATCGCCCGGCCACCGGGATCACGCCGTTCTGCAGTTTCCCCCAGGTGAGCGCCGGAACCGCGGCGCCCACCGCGTATTCCGCATGGGTCATCGAGGTGAAGTGGAGCCACGGCAGACAGCTGGCGCAGATAAAATGTTCGCCATCGACGATGAGCGGCGCAGGCGATGTCTCTCTTGCCGCGACGATCTTTGGCGTTGCCGCGGCGCTGAAGGTGGTGAACTCGGGAGCGTTGTCGCACCATACCTGGCGGAAGCCCTCCTCGACGGTCATCACCGGCGTCATGACCGCCAGACTGTCATATTCAATCACCTCGCCATTGCGCAAGCGCTGTCGGAGCTGCGGTACCCCGTTGGCCGCGCGCAGCAGGGCATAGAGCGTGAGCTGAAAAAACGAGACCCGACGGTCCTTCGCACATTCGTACAGGCGCTGCGCCTCTATCGGAACGCAGAGATTAAAGCTGGGGTTGGCAAATTGTCGGTAAAAGGTGAAATGGTCCCGGCGGGGCCAGGCCGCGGTGTCGATGATCCGGTAATGTGCCATGGATGCCTCCTTATGGCTGGCGGTCTGCTGACTATGCGACGATTTCAATCAGGTTGCCATCGGGATCGGCGATCACCGCCTCATAATAGCCGTCGCCGGTGGTGCGCGGCGGTGAAACCAGTATTCCCGCCGCGCCGGCGCGCTGGGCAAGGGCATCGACCTGTTCTGCGCCGCCCACCGAGAGGGCCAGGTGCGCCCAGCCGGTATGGTTATTATCGGCGCTGGCCTGCTGCAGGCCAGGCTTGGTCATCAGCTCGATCACCACCTCGTCGTCGATGGTGACAAAATAGGAGGCAAAGCCGGGATTGGTTTGGCTGAGGTATTTTTCATTGATGCTGGCGGCAAAGAACTCGACCCAGAAGCGGGCCTGAGCCTCAAGCCGTTGGGTCCACAGGGCGAAATGGGCAATTTTCATGGTAAACCTCCGGGCAGGAACATTGACAATCACGGCAGGGCAGACGATCATGCTTGCTGTTGCTCGTTTATGATGATTTAAGGAGTTTCTTTGCTCGATTATGCTGCTTTTCCTCAACAGCGACAAGCGCTGATTTGCCAGATCCTGCAGGAAAACGGCAGGGTGGTGTGTGCGGAGCTGGCGGCGCGTCTTCAGGTGTCTGAGCACACCATCCGCCGCGATCTGCATGAGCTTAGCCGCGAAGGCGTCTGTAAAAAAGTCTACGGCGGGGCGGTGTTGAGCCTGCCGGAAGCGGGAGATTACAGTGAACGGAAAGATAAAAACCGAGCAACAAAACTCAGGATCGCGCAGCAGTGCGCCCGGCTGGTGAAACCCGGCGGCATCCTTTTCATTGATACCGGCACCACCAATCTGGCGATGGCCGAGGCGCTGCCCGCCGAGCTGGCGCTGACGGTAGTAACGAACTCTCCGGAGATCGCCGCGGTACTGGTGAAAAAGCCGCTCTACGAGGTGGTGATGCTCGGCGGCCAGGTGCAGCGGGCGAGCGGGGGCTGCGTTGGGGCCGCGGCGGTGGCTCAGGTGCAGGGAATGTTATTCGACCAGGGGTTTATCGGCGGCTGCGCCATGGCGCCAGAGTCGGGCCTGACCGGCTTTGACTATGCCGACTGCGAGTTTAAGAAAGCGGTGATTAAGCAGTGCAGCGAAATTATCATCGGCCTGACCTCGGATAAAATTCCGGCGGTGGCGCGATTCGTGGTGGCCGCGAGCAGCGATATCGATGTGCTGGTGGTGGAGGAGAACATCAGTCGCGAATATCGCGTTGCCTTCCAGCAACACGATATTCGCATCCATACCGTGTAGCCGCTAGCGGGTGAGGGAGGTGGCGATAAGCCGCAGTCCCAGCGCCCCCAGCACCGTCGCGGTGGCGATATCGATTCGCCGCTTCAGCCGCAGGTAGACCCGACGCGGACGATCAGCGGAGAGCACCAGCGCCACCAGCGAATACCAGCTGACGTCAATCAGGAAACTCATCAGCGGCACGATGTAATAGAAGGCGGTGGGGATCTGCGCCGGCAGCACGGCGGTAAAAATCGAGGCAAACACCAGCGCGGTTTTGGGATTACTCAACTGAGTATACAGCCCGTCGCGGAAAGTCTTCAGCAACGAACGGTTGCCGGCCATGCCGCTGGCGGAAAAATCCATCGTCTGCGCCGAACCGCGGAAAATCTTATAGCCCAACCATAGCAGGTAGAGCCCGCCCGCTACTTTCAAGCCAATAAACAGCTCCGGCACCGCGGTGAGCACCTTCTGCAGGCCCAGCATCGCCATAATAGAAAAAATGGCGGCGCCGGCGCCGGTACCCAGGGCGGTCACCAGACCGTGCAGACGCGAGCGGGCGACCGCATTTCGCGCGACAAAAATAAAGCTCGGGCCGGGACTGATCACCCCCATGATCAGCACCGCGGCAAGGGCCATCAGGCTGGATAAGAACATAGCAACTCCTGGTATGTCCGCCGCCGGCAGGCGGTCGGCAACGTGGGGACGGTACGAGCAAACAGAGTAACAAACTGGCTCAGGAAAGCACGTGAAAACCCTGTGGAAAAGGCGAGGCTGAACGGGAAGCCGCGGCGCGCGTTTTCTGCGCAACTGTTTGAATAACGATTCCCATTCCTGTCAGCGATGGTAAACTGAATAACTGTGATCTTTGTCATACCGTAATAACTACAGAGAAGAGACACTGCTATGCAACATATCATTGAGGGCTTCCTCAACTTCCAGAAAGAGATCTTCCCCCAGCGTAAAGAGCTCTTCCGCAGCCTGGCCTCCAGCCAGAATCCCAAAGCGCTTTTCATCTCCTGTTCTGATAGCCGTCTGGTGCCCGAACTGGTTACCCAGCAGGAGCCGGGACAGCTCTTTGTTATTCGTAATGCCGGGAATATCGTGCCGTCTTTCGGGCCGGAGCCGGGCGGTGTATCTGCGACCATTGAGTATGCCGTGGTTGCGCTGGGCGTGACGGATATCGTGATCTGCGGCCACTCTAACTGCGGGGCGATGAAAGCGATCGCCACCTGCCAGTGCCTGGAGCCGATGCCGGCGGTGTCTCACTGGCTGCGCTACGCTGATGCTGCGAAAGCGGTGGTGGAAAAGAAAACCTGGGCCAGCGAAACCGATAAGGTCAACGGCATGGTGCAGGAAAACGTCATCGCTCAGCTGAACAACATCAAAACCCATCCGTCGGTGGCGGTCGGTCTTCGCGACCAGACCCTGCGCCTGCACGGCTGGTTCTATGACATTGAAAGCGGCGAGATTCAGGCGCTGGATAAAAACACCAAATCCTTTGTTTCGCTGTCAGAAAATCCGGACGTCTTTTTCGAATAAAGCCGTTCCCAGGGCATGGAGGCCCTGTTCATCTCATCTCCTCACCACTACCACTCCACGCAAATTTTGCCGAAATGGGCGCCGCTTTGCAGATAGCGGAAGGCGTCTGGTAAGGCCGCAAAATCAAACACTTTATCGATGACCGGCCGCGACGCCTGCAGGTTCAGCGCGTTGACGTAGTCCTGTTGTTGCCGGCGATGACCCACCACCAGCCCCTGCAGTCGGGCCTGTTTACTCATCAGCAGATGGGTGGGCACATGACCTTCGAAGCCAGTCAGGACGCCGATCAGCGCGATGTGTCCGCCAACACTGACGGCCTCGAACGACTGGCCCAGGGTGCCCGGTCCGCCGAGCTCCAGGATAATATCGGCCCCGCGATGACCGGTAATGTCCTGCACCGTAGCGCCCCAGGCCGGGGTGGTGCGGTAATTGATGAGATGGTCAGCCCCCAGGGCGCGCGCGCGGGCGAGCTTTTCATCGGATGAGGAGGTGACGATGACCTGCGCGCCCATGCTTTTCGCCAGCTGCAGGGCGGTTATCGACACGCCGCCGGTGCCGAGCGTCAGCACCGTATCGCCCGCTTTTAGCCGCCCCTCCACCACCAGCGCGCGCCAGGCGGTGAGGCCGGAGGTGGTGATCGTCGCCGCCTCCCTGAAGCGCCATCCGTCAGGCGCATGGGTAAAATGACTGGCCGGTCTGACCACATACTGGCAGGCGAACCCCTCGGCGCCGTCGCCCGGCGTCTGGCTGAAGTCCTTCACCTGCGGGCCCGGACGGCCATCCAGCCACTGCGGGAAAAAGCCAGCGACCACCCGATCGCCTGGCTGAAACTCGCTGACCCCGGCGCCAACCGCTTCGACCACTCCCGCGCCGTCCGCCATCAGGATCCGCCGATCGGCAGTGGGAATCACCCCCGTCGCTACCAGCAAATCGTGATAGTTCAGGGAGGTGGCGTGTAGCGCTACGCGGATCTCGCCTGCCGCCGGCGCGCCGGGGTCGGCAAGATCGACAAGCTGCAGATTGTCCAGCGAACCGGGTTTGTTGACGATCCAGGCTTTCATCATGGGGCTCTCTTTATCCGGGGGATGCGCTAAGTATTGGCCCGTCATCGGCTGAACGCCATAGCGCATCGGTCAGGAAATCACTGTCCGGAGAAAGAGGCGAAAAAAAAGCGCCGTTTTTGACGGCGCTTTTTTAATCGCGAAAGAGGGAAGAGATTATTTGCTCAGCTCAGCCGTCATATGAACGCGATTATTAAACTGGGCGCTGGTGATTTTATAGGACGCACCCTGCTCAGCGGCCTGGGCGGCGATTTTGGCTTCTGCACGGTCCAGGGTGGAAGCGGTGGCGCTGACGCTCTGGGCGAAGCTGACGGAAGAGAACAGCGACAGTGCAGCAACAGCAACGAAAGTTTTGATGGATTTCATGGTCATATTCCTTAATCTGGTGTCTGATATAGGGCTTGTCGCCCTGATGTGATAAAGAATACGCGCAAAGCCTGGCGGTTAAAATCAAAACAATTTGCGAAACTCATTCAAATAATATGAATGATTTTCGGCCGGTCGCGATGCAGCACGTCGTTGCCGGGCTGGTCGTAGCCCTGGTCTATAGCAACTCAGATCGGCGCAGAGGCGGCTAAACGTGGCCTCTGCGGTCATAAAATGATGAAAATGGGTATGGCTGACGAGGCGAAAATTACTTTTGATCCGCTCCAGTCCGTTGTAAACCCGCTTGCGATTGACGCCCAGCGTGTCTGCCATCTGATTAATCGACTGGCCGCCGACCACGCCACGGATCATCTGCATCTCCAGGTCATTGAGTGGGGCTCGCAGCCGGGAGGAGCGACTCTGACGCTGATGGCGCGGCGCGAAAGGGCGGCTGCGATCTGCCAGACGGAGCAGAAGGCGGCGGATCTCCTGAACGCTTTCCCGCTGGCTGACCCACAGGAGGGTATCCGCGTAAAAGGCGCGTCCGCGTTTGACGTTGTTGGCGGAGGTAAATCCGACCACCAGGCCGGGATAGCGCTGGGCTAATTCAGCAGCGGCCTGATAATCGTGATAGTTTTCCAGCGCTAAAATAATCACATCCAGCCCGGCCGGATCGGGCAGATGGCTGAGCGGCAGTGAATGAATAATGTTCAGACCGGGCAAGGTTTCCTGAATATCTCTGAAACACTGGGCGAGGCCGATATTAAAATAAATATTATTGCTGTGAATTAAAATATTCAAAGAATAAACCCTGTTACAAGCGATCTAAACGGCGCGGGAAGGAGATTAGCTGCGAACCAGAAGTTTATTCATATCAGCAGGCGAGGTGTTTATATAATTCATCATGCCCGGCGGTTTGAAGGAATAAATTTCGGCTACGCAAGCAGGATTAATATAATACCCTGCGCACTTAACGCGGATAATTAACACGCTTTCGACCCCCGACTGGTTTAAGCGAGATTTTAAGGTCTGAATGACCTGCCATAATCGCTGCGCGGACGGACGGAGATTATTTTTCTCCCAGACGTTAATCATTAACTCTTCATCACTGACCAGACGTTCTCTGCCATGCGCCAGCAAATATTCCAGTAAACACGCCATGGTGCTGCGCAGCTGAACTTGCGTTCGCGTCCCACGTAACGCGATAATTTCCCGATGATGCAGGCAGTAGAAAATATTATCCGCTAACTTATAGCCAAGTAGTTTATAGCCTGTAGTCATCCACCACTCCCTGACAAATCCCCGTATTGCCGGTGCAGAGTACCCGCCTGCGGCGGTCTGACCAAGTGAATTTTATGAGCTAGAATAATCAAAACAATTAACCACATTCACATACATAACTAGAATAAAAATCTGATAAAATCGCTCACTTCTGTTGGATTATGTGGTATAGGAAAAGTCTTAATCAAGAGGTGTGCGAAGTTAAACGGTTGAAAATATAGGTGGTGGAAACAAAAAATTGCATTTACTTTGATCTAGATCAATTTTATGCCTTTCAGGTGGTAATCACCATTTACATAGCAAAACAAAGATTGAAATAACAACGTTTAAGTGATGATAAGCTGATTCTGAACTTATGGAATTACCCAGGGAACTGTTCATTACTTTTCAGGAGCGTTTTTATGGTCATTGCAACTCGTAAGCCTCTGTGCAACAAACGCTGGGCCGCCAGCCCGGCCTCTCAGGATCTTCAGTTGACCCAGCTGCGTCACCCCTGGGTCGCCACCACAGCCAGCTGCAAAAGTAAAAAAGGCTGGAAGCGCCGCGGTTAACGGCTAATCCACTTCCCCTGACACCACGCCCCGGTCGCGTTAATGCCACGACCGGGGTTTTGCTGCGATCGGTGTTCTGCGCGAAGGTCACACCGGGCGCAGGCAGTAGCCTGAGGCGGTATTCTCCACGCTGGCGAATCCCGGCAGGCCAAGGTGCATACCGGCGACGAGCCACCGCTCGCTGGCGGCCTGGCGCAGGAGACTTTCCCGTGTACGCCGGGCCTGGTCAGGATCGACGTCAAAGGCCACCGATGCCTCTGGCCGGGCGCTCTGGATCGAGGGAAAGTGGACGATATCCCCCCAGATCAGCAGCGACGTTACGCCCGCCTCGAGGCGATATCCGGTATGCCCCGGCGTATGGCCGGGCAGGGGACATGGTCGGATCCCGGCGATCCGCTCTGCTTCATCGATAGCACGAATTTGCGTCGCGCAGATCGCCATTACGCGCCGGACGAGCAGCACGTTGCGTTGTGCACGCTCGCTGGCGTTGTCCAGTGTCGACGGCGCCAGCCAGTAAGCGCTTTCCCGCGAGGGCAGGAACACCGTGGCGTTGGGATAAGCCGGTGTACCGGCGGCGGTCAGCAGGCCGCCGATATGGTCCGGGTGGGCGTGGGTGAGGAGGATGGTGTCAATGTCCTCAGGGCGCACGCCGAGCAGCGCCAGATTGGCGATAAGCGCGCCGCCGACGCCGTTGGCCCCGCCGGTGCCGGTATCCACCAGCACCGTGTGACCGCGTCCGCGGATCAAGTAAGCGCCGATCTCGATGGTTTCCGGCGAGATTAACCCGGCCTGGCGCTGCAGACGCGCCGCCTCTTCAGGGGCGATCCCCGGCAGCAACGTCAGCGGCGCCGTCATCTGGCCATCACTGATGGCGCTTATCGTCAGGTCGCCTGCTGTCAGGGAATAAAAGGGAGCTGGTGTCATGTTGACCTCACGCTTGCTCCGCCGGGTGACGCAACCGGGCGGTAATGGGCTGATAGACAAAGACGGCGGCCGTGGCGGCGTGGTGATGCAGGTCGTCACGCGGGACGATGGCGGCATAGCGGGTATGCCGGGTGGCCAGACCGCCGGGCTGCAGGACGACCGGCGCAGCGACGGGCAGGGCTTCCGCGGTATCGCTCAGCAGCAGCACCTCGTCCGGAGCAACCTCCCGCAGCGCGTTAGTTGTGAGATAGAGATGGCGATGCCAGTCGGCGATCGCCGATTGCCAGCGGGCAAAATGACCGCCGCCGTTGCGGCGATAGGCGTCGCTGTCGATGACGGCGGCATCGCGGATATCGTGTAGCGCCAGGTAGCGAGGGCAGCCCTCGCTGAGCGCGCAGAAGCGCTGCGAGGCATGAAAACCGGGCACTGAGACCAGCGCCGGTAATTTTTCCAGATTGTAAAAGGTATTCCACGCCGCTTCGCTTTGCGGGTCGGTGTAGGCGCATTCGACGACATAGAGCATAGTGACCTCGAGAGACAGATGATTCAGCGCATAAGGCGCTTCAGTGAATTTACTTCATCCTATCTGGCGAAAATGGCGCTGAAAAACGATGTTTATTCAAGACTCAGTGATATTCTGTCACTGACTTTCAGTCAGCCCGCACAAGGAGCATTGGCTATGCGTCGTAAAATTCCCAGCAGCGCTGCGCTACTGGCCTTTGAGGCCGCCGCCCGCCACGGCAACTTTGCCCGCGCGGCGGCGGAGCTCGCGTTAACGGAAGGGGCCATCAGCCGGCAGATCGCCCGTCTGGAAGCGCTCCTCGACAGCAAACTATTCGACAGAATCGGGAGCCGGGTACGGCTCAATCCGGCCGGCGCCCGCTATGCCAGACAGGTCCGCGAGATCCTCAGCAGGCTGGAGCGGGAAACCCTCGACGTCAGCGGGATGCCGGCCGATGGCCGCAGTCTGGAGATCGCCGTGCTCCCCACCTTCGCCAGCCGCTGGCTCATCCCCCGCCTCGGGCAGTTCACGGCGCAGCATCCGCATATCGTGGTCAATATCGCCGCTCGCAGCGACCCCTTCATTCTGCCGGGCAGCGGATTTGATGCGGCTATCCATTTTGATCACCCGGCGTGGACCGGAATGGATGTGACGTTTTTGTTTGCGGAGTATCTGCTGCCGGTCTGTCATGCTGCGCTGCTGACGGATAACGATCTCCCGGGGCTGCTGAACCGGCTGCCGCGCATTCACCGGCGGCAAAATCCGCATGCCTGGCTGCACTATGCCCGGGAGTGTGGTCTGGCGCTGGATAACCCGGCGCAGGGGCCGCGCTATGATCTGCATGAGATGGCGATCGCTGCGGTACTCAGCCAGCAGGGCGTGGCCCTGGTGCCGAAGATGTATGTGGAGAGCGAGCTGCGTAGCGGGACGCTGGTCGCCCCGTGGCCGGGCTCCCCGACGCTGGCCAAGCGCTTCTGCCTGATCAAACCCGGCGGCGGCGAGGGGGAGCCTGCGCTGCAGGCGTTTGAGCGCTGGCTGCAGACGACGATTGCGGCAGGTTAGCTTAAGGCGGGCCCGGGCGTACGCTGCGCCGCCCGCTGGCGGGCATATTTGCCTGGCGATGTCCCGGCATAGCGGGTAAAAGCCACGTTGAACGCGCTGGCCGAGCCATAGCCGAGGCGCTCGGCGATATCCGCCATGCTGATGCCCGGCTCTCCCAGCCACCGCATCGCCAGGGTCATGCGCCAGCTCAACAGATAGCCCATCGGGGTCATTCCGGTCAGGCCGGTAAAGCGTTCAAATAACGTCGAGCGAGACAGCGCGCAGTCGGCGGCCAGGGCGTTGACGGTCCAGCGTCTGGCGGGGGCCTCATGCAGCAGACGGATTGCCTGGGCGATCCGCGGGTCGCTCAGGCCGCGCACCAGGCCTGGGGTGGCGAGTGTTTCGCAGGAGCGGATGGCCTCGATAAACAGCAGCTCAACCATCCGCGCCAGAACGAAAGATTTACCTGCGCGATCCGCCTGGGCTTCCTCTTTCAGCAGTCCGACAAAGGTGGCCAGCCGCGGCTGGTCGCGAACCACCACCAGGGCGGGCAGCAGCGAGGTCAGCAGGCTGGCGTTATCCGAATCGGCAGCGCAGTGGCCAATCAGCGCCAGCATCTCCGCCGGCTGGTCGAGGGTTCCCAGGCGAAAGTGTTCCTCCGCCAGTTTCACCGGGGTGGTCTCCAGCGCCGGTGAAGGCGGCGGGGTCAGGCTGGTTAGCGCGAAGCGGTACGCCGCCGGGATCAGCATAAAATCCCCGGCGCGCAGGGTCTGCGGCGGATGCTGGTCTATTTCCAGCCGACAGCCTCCTTCCAGCACCACGCCATAGAACGACATGCCCTGGTCCGAGCGAATGACGCGCCATTCTCCCGCCCCCTCAATGGTTTTGGTCAGCACCGCTCTGAGATTTAGCATCGCAATGATTTCCGCCAGCGGGTCGCTCATTTCCGGACTCCTGCTAAAGAATGATGGATTATTGACCCTATATCGTCCGGAGCGGGCTGTCTATGATGAAAAGGAAGAAGCCAATCTGAGACAGAGAGATGCAAACAATTATGATCACCGGCTGTTCATCGGGTTTTGGCCTGGAGACGGCGCGTTATTTTCTTGAACAGGGCTGGAAGGTTATCGCCACGATGCGGGTTCTGCGAGAGGATCTGTTGCCAGCCAGCGACCGTCTGCGGCTGGTGCGCCTTGACGTCACCTCAGCGCAGAGTATCGCCGAGGCGATTGCCGAGGCCGGAGAGATTGACGTTCTGGTCAATAACGCCGGAGTGGGGATGCTCAACGCCCTGGAGGGGGCGTCGCACGAGGCGATAGCGAACCTGTTTGCCACCAATACTCTTGGGACTATCGCCATGACCCAGGCGGTACTTCCCCGGTTCAGAGCGCGCCGTAGCGGGACGATCGTGAATATCACCTCGGCGGTCACCCTACAGCCGATGCCCCTGCTGGCGGTCTATACCGCGAGTAAGGCGGCGGTGAACGCCTTCACGGCATCCCTGGCGCTGGAGCTGCGGCCCTTCAATATTCGCGTCGGGGTGATCCTGCCGGGACGCGATCCCCAGACCCGCTTCGGGGAAAACGCGCGTCGAACGATGGGCCAGCTCCCGGAGAGCTATGCGGCGCTCGGCCAGCAGATCCTCGACAGCATCCAGGAAAACGCCAGCGTGACGCGGGCTGTCGATGTGGCTCAGGCCGTCTGGCGAATGGTGAACGATCCTGATGCCCCTTCGCGGCTGCCGGCAGGGGAAGATGCCCTGGCGATGGCGCAGGCCAGTCTTCGCCGTGTCTGAAGGCAATATGCGGGTTTTGTCTGTCAGACGGTAGGTGCGCAAGCTGCCGCTGCGCTTTATGGCCGGGGAATATTATCCCTGTCAGGATCGCATGGATAATATTAGCGGGTTATACGAAATAACGGTCAGGCGGCGCTTACTGATGTAAATCAGGATAGCAATGTATTTCATGGTGCGTTTTCGCCGCTTATTCTGGATATGTGCGAACCGGCCGCCATATTATGACATGAACAATGGCTCAGGTCTTTTATATGTAATTTCTCAATGTAATTCGGGCGTTAATCTTAAAAAGTTAGTCTGGTCCGGTCGGGGCTGGACTTTATTTATTCTGCTGTGGCATGGTTTCATCCCTGTTGTACCGCGCGCTCGCTTTTTTACGCCAGGGAATAGTTTTCAGTATGGAATAATGTTATTGCGAAGCCACCGCTTCCGCCCTGCGTCCAGACGGCTTCATTATCTCGTCTGACAAAATATTGGCAGTTTATTTGTTTTATTCTGCTTATCGTCTTTTTCAGCATTACGCAGTCACTCCCGATCTGAACCGAGATGCCGCTGAATTCAAACTGAACGTACTCCGGCAGTACGCGGATACGAACGGGATTTTCTTGCACATTTATTGCTGAGTGACTGCTATTCCGGGCGTTAAATAAAAGACCACCGTTCTGCATTACTCAGTGCGCTTTGGGTTCTTTTAGGAGGACAGCGAGGGCGGTAGCGTGCGTAAAACCGGCGGGGGGACAGGGCTGCTACGGTGCGGGACGGCGAAGGGTAACGAATGAAGGACCTTGGGATGGATGTTAATGCCAGAAAAGATGGAGTGAAGCGATGAGGAATAGGCTGATAAACGATGCAACCAGTTTGGTAAAGCAACTGCCAGGGCAGTCACGCTACTGGATGGACGTTCATGGCTGTACTGAGTTTCTTGATGTGCTGAACTTCCGCTCGGTGGAATCCCTCAGTCAGCCCTGGCGGTATGACGTGGCGGTTACCTGCTCCTCTAAAGATATTGCCTGTGAGTCGTTATTGCTGAAACCGGCGTCATTTACTTTCCAGACCCCGATGTTTGACGGGACACCAGCTCTGCCGGTACGGACGGTTTTTGGCGTAGTGGAGTCCTTTCGCCGCGTGTCCACCTCGAATGATGAGACCCGTTATGCACTGACGATCGTTCCTCGTATTGCCCTTCTGGACTTTACGAAAGGGAGCGCGATCTACCTCAACCAGTCGGTCACTGAAGTGGTTGAACAGGTGCTGCGTAAACACGGGCTGGAAGGGCCTGATTTTGAGTTCCGGCTCACCCGGGAATACCCATCCCGGGAGCTCATCACCCAGTGGCGGGAAACCGATCTTGAGTTTATCCAGCGCCTGCTGGCGGAAGTGGGCATTTACTGGCGCTATGAAATGGATGGCCGTCTTGAACAGGACGTGGTGATTTTCCAGGACAGCCAGGAGCAGTATGAGTTTGGCGTCACGCTGCCGTTACGCAACCAGGCCGGGATGAGTGACAGCGGGCAGGAGAGCATCTGGGATATTCAGGCTGCATACAATGTTGTGAGCGGAAGGGTGGCCACCCGGGACTACAACTACCGGGAAGCGCTGACGCCGCAGGACAGTACGGAAAGTATCAGCAGTCAGGAAGGGATCACCGCCGGGGAAACGTACCATTACGCGGAACCCTTCCTGACGGCGGGTGATACGGAAAGTACAGAGTCCGGGGCATACTTCGCCCGCCTGCGTCACGAACGCATTCTGAACGCGCAGTATCGCGTCAGCGGGCATTCCTCCAGCCCTCTTTTGGCTCCGGGTCAGGTACTGGAAACGGACGGCACGCTTCCCGATGCCGTCAGGGAAGGCATCGTCATCACCACGGCGCGCACCAGCGGTTCGCGCAAAAGTAGCTTTACGCTGACGTTTGAGGGTATCCCCTACAGTGAAACCGTCTGTTATCGTCCGGCACTGCTCAGTCGCCCGGTGATATCCGGCTCGCTGCCTGCCCGGGTGGAAAGCACACAGAAAGGCGACACCTGTTCCTGGCTCGACCCGGAAGGACGCTACCGTGTGAAGCTGGACTTTGACCGCAACAGTTCTGAACAGGGTTATGCCTGTGTGTGGCTGCGGCTGGCGAAACCGTATGCCGGTGATACGTACGGATTCCACTCCCCGCTTATCGACGGAACGGAAGTGGCCGTCGTATTTGACGGCGGAGATCCGGATCGTCCCTACATCGCTTATGCCCTGCATGATTCAGAACATCCGGACCCTGTCACCAGTGACAATCATACGCGGAACGTCTGGCGTACCCCGGCGAACAATAAGCTGCGGATGGAGGATAAGCGCCAGGAAGAGCATATCAAGCTCGCGACGGAATACGGCAAAACGCAGCTGAACCTGGGACACCTGGTCAACAGCCAGCGTGAAAAGCGCGGGGCCGGTTTTGAACTGCGAACGGATGAGCATGGCGCAGTACGTGCGGCAAAAGGGCTGTTCCTGACGGCCGATGCCCAGGCCAAAGCCCGGGGCCCGGTGCTGGAAATGACCCCTGCCATCAACCAGATTAACCAGGCCAACAGCCAGATGCAGGCGCTGAACAGCGCAGCTTTTGCCGCCGGAGCGCTGGTCTGCGACATCAATACCCAGATTAGTTTTGTGACCGACAAAATCAAAGACCTCCAGTCTTCGGTCCTGCTGGGTAGTGCTCCGCAGGGGGTGGCACTGACCTCAGGTGAACATCTTCAGCTCAGCAGCACCCGCAATACCATGATCAATGCCGGTCAACATCTTGATATCGGTGCGATGAAGCAGCTGTCTGTGACGGTGGAAAAAGCGTTAGGACTGTTTGTCCATAAAGATGGGGCAAAGCTTGTTGCCAACCAGGGAGATATCGAGATTCAGGCTCAGCACAACACGATGGGACTTCTGGCAAAGCAGCAGGTGACGATAACCAGCTGCGAGGATGGGATTTCCATCAGCACGCCGGAGACACTGACGCTGAATGGCGGCGGATCGTATCTGAAGCTGAGTAAAAACGGCATTGAGCATGGTTCTGAGGGGATGATGGTGATGAAAGTGGCGAATTATCTGGTTCCCCGTACCCGGGCATCATTGAAAGGTGTCACGGAGACCTTCAGGAAAACCACACTGGAACGGGTTCCTCCCCAGCGGCGCGGAAGGATTTCAAGGTAAGAAACTCATATGAAAATCAGTTATCCCCTCAGGGACACCAGCGGTAAAGAATTTCGCTCACTGGAAGATGTTATGCGGCTTATCGACGGAGAAGCGCACGGGACCTGGCTGCTGGGGGCGAACGGATTGTGGCATGGCGGGATCCATATCAGCGACATCTCTAATCCCTTTTCCGCCCTAGATCCGGATGCAGTCAATGCCGGCGACCCCGTTCCCCTCCAGTTTATGGCAGACGGTACTATTGTGGCGTACCGGTTAAACAACGAGTACCTGACAGCCCCGTATTGTGGACAGCCGCTGCGTTACAGCAGCAGCTTTGTGCTGGTGAAGTCGCAGTGCCAGCCCGATCCGCAAAAGGAAAAAAGCTGGCTGGCGTTTTACAGCCTGTATATGCATCTGGCCCCGGTGTCTGATTATCCTTCATCTCCCTGCTATAAAGTCAGGGACGGGCACAGCGGCATACTGTTACGTCAATATAAAGCCGGGCAAAACGGGTTGCCGGAGGGGGAGCCGGATAACGGTGAAGCCGGAACATATCCTGCCCCGGCGAAAACGAAAAAAAGCCTGAAGGCAGGCGATCGTTTTGTCTCCTCCCGGACGGGGCGTTTTTATGTCACGAAGAACGGAAACGCAACCCTGACAACCTTTGGCCTGGTTCGTTTACTGAAAGAAAATGTTCCGGGAAAAGAACAGTACTGGGTGACGCTGGATCCGGAGCTGATGGAGCCGGACGGCGAAATGCAGGGATTATTGCCGGAATGGATGCAGAAGGCAAAACAAAAAGGGGGGTTCGACTCTGTGGAGCTAACGGGCGAAACAGAAGAATGGAAGGTCAGCGCCGGAACGCCCGTCGGATTTATGGGATGTATGGAATCGCCGGGTGAGGGAAATAATCTCCTGGATAAAGAGTGGTTTGTGCATCTGGAAGTGCTGAGTACAGATCCAAACATGCCAGGATTTTTAGCCAACCCTGAAAAAGTGAAAGGTGATAAACGGTCCGTTTTGGCAGCAAAGGGAAGCGCCCTGTTTACCCGGCAGGATGTTACGGGACAGCCCGTCTTTACAGCGACATCAGCGCGACTGAGCGCACAGTGCCGGCTCCTCCGTGAGTCAGCAATGCCTGTCGCGGATGAAGCACAAAAATGTTGGTATAAGGTCAGCGGAAGCGGCTGGCTGCCGCAAAGTGATGTTGAAGAAGTAAGTCAGTATGATCTGTTAAAACTCGGGTTTCAGGCGCTGGAGGAAGACGGTAATAGTGACGTGATGAACAGCCCGTATGAGAGCTGGGTACCGGAGGCGTTTGGGGCGATAAGCCGTTCAGCAGAGCAGGAGGTCTCCTGGCAGTACGGACAGGTGCCACAATTTTATCGTGATCTGATGGCGGAGATGGACAGCAACCGCGACGGGAAAGTGACGACAGAGGAGATCAGACAGGCGCTGGCAGTTCGTGATCCGCTGGTGAAAGATGTGGTCAACCGTCTGGTGGTAAAACATCACAGCGAGTGGTGCGGTGGCCGTTCGACGGGGCGCTGGGAAGGGTTTTATAAGGATCTGGACTCGCTGGAAGTGAAATACTGTGAGAAATGGCAGGCGGACCTGGAGTGGATGAGCAAGGTGCCGCCGTTTGATAAGGATGAAGCGGTGTGGCATTTTCATCCGGTGGTGTTTTTAGATTCTCTGGCAGAGAAATTAGATCTAATTAATGTTGATGCTTTTATTTCTCAATATGAAAACGAACATGTTTCCTTTGCTCCGGGTACGCCGATTCTATCCCAAGGTTCAAAAAACAACTTGCGTAAAATTTTGGAAAGCATAAATGAATTTTATCCTAACCATATGGAGTATAAGCCAAATTTATATGGTATTTCTTATATGCTAGCTACAGCGAGACATGAGACATATTACTTCCCAACAGGTGAGTATTTTAGTGAACAGCCAGAGGTAGGTGGGGTGAGTTATTTTGATAAATACGATCCAATTCTTGCAGTGACACAAGTATTAAAGAATAGAGCAATAGCTAACGGCAATATGCAGCAGGGCGATGGGTATAAATATCGAGGTAGAGGTTGTGTACATCTTACATGGAAAAACAATTATCAGAAAGCGAAAGATAAATTTGGTGTGGATTTTGTGAATCAACCAGAACTTGCGGCTGATTTTAAGCATGCTGTGCCAATTATGATTTGGGGTATGGAGGAAGGTATATTTACTGGGGAAAAACTTTCCACATATATGAATAATAATGGAATGGATTATGAGAGTGCGCGGCAAGTTATTAATGGCAGTGATCAAAAGGTTCTAATAGCTTCCTATGCTAAAAAATTGCAATCTATTTTAGAAAGCACGTCCTCTATTCCCAATGGATATTGAATATGAATAAATGTATTTTTTTTATTGGTATTTTTTTTAGTGGATGTTCCATGCTTAGTTTTGCGGATGGCTCGGTAACTTATGGGTATGATCAATCAAATAATTTAATTTATGCAAAAAAAGACGGTAGGGAAAATGTATTAAAATTTAATGAGGATTATACAGGTAATCCATCCTACTTATTTGATTTTTTTTCAGGTTCCCCTGCCATTGTAGTTGATAGTAGATCTCTTCATGATTCTACCGTTTATGCCACATTGAAATATGATGGTAATAAATTTTTGATTGATTGTTTATATTTGAATGTAAAAAATAAAAAGAATGGAATCTTGGTTAAAGAGGGGGAGTGTAACTTAGATATGTCGCCAGTGGAAGGTTATGCTGATTTTATAGAGAAAAAAGTAAGCAAAACAAAATATGACATGGATTCAATAGATACAAACTTAATCTTAAATGGCAAAAAAAGTTATCTACCTATTGTTATTTATAATAGCAAAGATGAATTGGTATATCAATTTTATGGTGATAAGCAAGCATTACTGGATGACAATTATTCTGTTATTTATTTAAGTGAAAATGGTAGGTGCAAGGTTTTTGTGAATTCTCCATGGATTATATATAACAAGAATGACTCAGGGCGGGTAGAAATTATGAGTGAAGAAATTTCAGATGGCAAGATTGAACTAATCAAATCAGTCCCAAATATAGAAGATTCCAATAAATGCTCTGTATATCCTGCGATAAGTGTCATAAAAGCTAAATCCTATTTTTATGATTCTTCGTTCGAAATAAAAAAATCTTACCTTGTTAAAGGAGATAAAGTTAATTTGCTATCTATAAGTGCAGATGGCAAATGGTGTAATGCAAGATATATTAATATTAAAAATATAGCTAGTGATAACATCATGTTGTGTGCGGATCTCAGTATTTAGTTTGTTCTCGCTGACTTTTTTACGTGAGCATCATGTGGACGGATGTTGCGCTACAGCAGCAGCTTTGTGCAGGTGAAGTCGCAGTGCCAGCCCGATCCGCAAAGGGAAAAAGTTGGCTGGCGTTTTACAGCCTGTATATGCATCTGGCCCCGGTATCTGATTATCCTTCATCTCCTTGTTATAAAGTCAGGGATGGACACGGTGGCATACTGTTACGCCAGTATAAAAACGGACAATACGGCTTACCGGAGGGGGAGCCGGATAACGGTGAAGCCGGGACATATTCTGCTCCGGAAAAACGAGAAAGAGCCTGAACGCAGGCGACCGTTTTGTTTTTTCCCGGACGGGGCGGTTTTACGTCACGAAGAATGGCAAAGCCACTCTGACAACATTTGGCCTGGTCCGTTTACTGAAAGATGACGTCCCGGGCAAAGAACAGTAGTGGGTAACGCTGGATCCGGAACTGATGGAGCCGGATGGTGAAATGTAGGCGCTGATGCTGGGGTGGATACAGAGGGCAAAACAAAAAGGCGCTTTTGACTCTGTGGCGCTAACTCCGACATAGTACGAGGGGGATTCAAGTTAGATGCTAATATGGAAGGTCAGCGCCGGAACGCCCGTCGGATTTATGGGCTGTACGGAGTCGCCGGGTGAGGGGAATCAGCTTGTGGACAGGGAGTGGTTTGTCCATCTGGAAGTGCTGAGTACAGATCCAAACATGCCAGGATTTTTAGCCAACCCTGAAAAAGTGAAAGGTGATAAACGGCCCGTTCTTTTTACTAATAAACATAATGAAATGAATCCGGATGATAAGAGAGACTTTGTCGAACAACCTGATCTAGTGATAAGTAATACTGAATATGGTGTAGAGTCAGCTTTTTCCTTTTGGGTAAGTAAAGGACTAAACAAAACTGCCAGAGCATTGAGTGTGCATGAAGTCACGCAAATAGTTAATGGTGGGCAGAATGGTTACTCTGATCGCCTACAAAGGTTTAATGCAGTGGCCCCATTATTAAGAGTCGATAAGGAGTGATTTATGCGTGGCTTTATTTTTGGCTTATCTTTGTTGATTTCTTCTTTTTATGCACTAGCTAAAACCGACATAGTACAAGGGCCATTTAAGTTAGATGCTAATGATAGTGTTTATATTAAGAGGGAGGATGATGCTAATTATCCATTAGCGCTTTATTTCAAAGCTAATGGTAATAGTATCAAAGTGGAGTCTTATGAGGTCGATGGTGGTGAACCTCATGTGGAAACAATTTTTTTTACTAAAATAAACAATAAAAAAATATAATTGTATTAATCTCATGGGAACAACTACACTCTGCGGGAAAAATAAATGGAACTGCGTATCAGGTTTATGGTTATAACTATAACCTTAATAGCCTTTCTATAAATCCTTCTATAAAAAAAGACCAGAATCTCAACGGCCTCAATGGAGAATTTAATGGTGAGGAGTTACATTTCAAATATAAAAATGCAACAGAAATCAAGACATATCTACAATCCCATTATAAATAATTCCGGAAAGCTTTGGTACGACTCGTTAAACTAAAGACACATCCAACTGACAACTAACCCTGTTAAGGAGAAATCTGTATCTCTGTCCGTAAAGAGGGAAATAAATTCTGAACGAATAAGAAACGGGATACGGCTGAATTATTTTATGGGTTTAGAGCAATGCTCTCTTGAAAACTATAAAAATTAAGATGTGTATTTGAATTATTTATATAACGCCATAGTTACAACATATCCTGAACTAAAAGAAAACATAAAAAACACGCAAAGATCCTGGGTTAAAGCCAGGGATAGTATATGTGCATATATGTCAGCTGATGGTGAGGAATTACAGATTTATAAAAACTCATGCTTGTACGAACAGACATATGAACGCAATCGAGAATTGAAAGCTATCTTATCAAAACAGAAAGTTGCAATGCCACATGAAAATAGAACCTCAAACTCCTTTTGGGATGAGTATGTGAAACAGCATTGTATATTTATGAAGGACAAATTTTCTGATAATGATTGTATAAAAAGAAATGAATTCCTTCATATTCATGAATGAGATTAGTTGTCACAATTGATATAAGCCATGGAGGTGCTGAGCACCGACCCGAACATGCCGGGATTTTTAGCCAACCCAGAGAATGTGGAGGGCGGTAAACGGTCCGTTCTGGTACCAAAGGGAAAATCCCTGTTTACCCGACAGGATAGCCGGTATTTACCCCGACATCGGCGAGGCTGGGCGCGCAATGCCAGCTCTCCCGGGGAGCAGCAACGCCCGTCGCGGATGAGTCACAAAAATGGTGGTATAAAGTCAGCGGCAGTGGCTGGTTACCACAAAATGATGTTGAGGAAGTTAACCAGTACGATTTAGAGAAACTTGGGTTTCAGGCGCTGGAGGAAAGCAGCGGGGGCGATGTGATGAACAGCCCGTATGAGAGATGGATTTCCAGGCGTTTGGGGCGATAAGCCGAACAGCTGAACAGGGCGCGGGGTTTCAATACGGTCTGGTAGCACAGTTATATCGTGACCTGATGGCGGAGATGGACAGCAACCGCGACGGGAAAGTGACAGCAGAGGAAATCAGACAGGCGCTGGCAGTGCGGGATCCGCTGGTGAAAAAACGTAGTCAACCGGCTGGTAGTCAAACATCATAGCGAATGGTATGGGGCCGCTCGACAGGGCGCTGGGATGGGTTTTATAAGGATCTGGACTCTCTGGAAGTGAAATACTGTGAGAAATGGCAGGCTGATCTGGAGTTTATAAACAAAGCGCGTTATTTGACAAGAACGAGGCTGTGTAATCAGGAAGGAAAAACAGCTTGGTGCGTCTGAATGGACTCGAACCATCGACCCCCACCATGTCAAGGTGGTGCTCTAACCAACTGAGCTACAGACGCATTATGGTGCGTTTAATTGGACTCGAACCAACGACCCCCACCATGTCAAGGTGGTGCTCTAACCAACTGAGCTATAAACGCATAATGGTGCGTTCGATTGGACTCGAACCAACGACCCCCACCATGTCAAGGTGGTGCTCTAACCAACTGAGCTACGAACGCAATGTTGTGGTGACAACGGGGACGCATATTAGCGGCAGGCAGGGGATGTGGCAAGAGGTAAACGTCACTTTTCTTGTACATTGCTTGCGATTGCGGATCTTTTACCCATTCCGGCGATATTTTACTGAACCACAAGGATATTTCTTCGCCAGCAGGCGCCTCGCCTCTCTTTTCTCCGCGGGTCTCAACCTGCGCACAAAGGTTGCCGTTGTGTTAAATTATCGCCCACCAGAAGAGAGGAGTAATAACGAAGATGAAATCGATAGGTATTTTCTGCGGTTCTTCAGCTGGCGAACATCCGCTGTATCTCGACACTGCCCGACGGGTTGGCCACACGCTGGCGCAGCAGGGACTGGCTGTTGTCTATGGCGGCGGCAAAGTTGGCTTGATGGGGGCGGTTGCCGATGCGGCGCTCGAGGCTGGCGGCGTGGTGATTGGCGTGATGCCGCGCGGCCTGGTGGAACGGGAAATTGCCCATCGCGGGTTGACGGAGCTGCATGTGGTTGAGGATATGCACGAACGGAAAATCAAAATGGCGGCGCTGGCCGACGGCTTTATTGCTCTGCCGGGCGGAGCGGGGACGCTGGAAGAGATTTTCGAACAGTGGACCTGGGCGCAGCTGGGCATCCATGAAAAGCCGTGCGCATTTCTGAATATTAAAGGGTATTACGATCCGCTGCAGGCGATGGTCAATAACATGGTGCGGGAAGGGTTTATGCACCCGCGCTACGCGGAGATGCTGCCGTTTGCTGCCTCGGCAGAGGAGATTATCGCCGGTTTTCGCGACTATACGCCGCCGGCGCGTAAATGGGTTCAGCAGCCCGCTATTTAAACATCAAGCGAAGGGTAAACAGCGCGCAGACGATGAGCAGAACCAACAGTAATTCGAAGCGATAGCGTTGCAGCATGATGTCCTCCTGAAAAAAAACCGGCGCTATTCAGCGCCGGTTATCACCTTAACGCTCTGACCGTTATGCCGCCGGTTGTACCGCCGGTTTGGCTGCGTGGTGCGCCGCTTTGTGGTGCTTCTTCGCCGCCTGGGCTTTCTGCGCTACTGCCGGTTTCGCTGCGGCTTTATGGTGCTTCTTCGCCGCCTGGGCTTTCTGCGCTACTGCCGGTTTCGCTGCGGCTTTATGGTGTTTCTTCGCTGCCTGGGCTTTCTGTTCGGCTGCCGGTTTCGCCGCCGCTTTATGGTGTTTCTTGTGATGAACGGTGGTGTGGCTGGCTGCGGCAGCCGGGGTGGTGGTCGCGGCATCGGCGGCGAAAGCAACAGATGACAGACCCATAGCAGCGGCAACAACCAGAGCTAATACTTTTTTCATGCTGAAATCCTCGAATTGGTTTCCTGAGTAACCCCACTGCGGGGCTGTTGGCCACACTATATGCATCTCCGGGGAGCTCATCAGTGAGTCTTTGGTGTCGGGGAGTAACGGAATGTACAACACCGGAACAAAACTGAAGAAAGAAAAAGCCCGCCGGGGTGGCGGGCTTTGGCAGGATTAGCGCGCGGCGCGCTGTAAGATAGTGCTGGAGGGCTGGCGCTGCAGAAAACGCATCCGCAGCATCATCATAATGGCGGCGGAGGTCAGGCCGATGATAAATCCGCACCAGAAGCCGGCGGGCCCCATGCGGGGGACAATCACGTCGGTCAGCGCCAGCAGGTAGCCGCTGGGCAAACCCAGCACCCAGTACGCGGTAAAGGTGATAAAAAAGATAGACCGCGTATCTTTATAGCCACGCAGGATACCGCTGCCGATCACCTGAATGGAGTCGGAGATCTGGTAGACCGCCGCCAGCAGCATCAGATGCGAGGCCAGCATCACCACCTCAGGGTTATCGTTATATAGCAGGGCAATCTGCTTACGCATCAGCACGGTAAAGATAGCGGTAAACACCGCCAGACAGACGCCCACGCCCACACCCGTGCGGGCGGAAACCTGGGCATCGATCGTTGAGCCCTGGCCGAGGCGGAAGCCGACGCGAATGGTGACCGCGGCCGCCAGCGACAGCGGCAGAACGAACATCAGCGAGCTGAAGTTCAGCGCAATCTGGTGGCCGGCGACGTCAATGATCCCGAGCGGAGAGACCAGCAGCGCGACGACGGCAAACAGGGTCACTTCGAAGAACAGCGCCAGGGCGATGGGCAGCCCCAGCTGCACCAACCGCAGCAGAACGGCGAAATCGGGGCCGCTGAAGCCCTCGGCGCAGCGGATATCGCGCATCGAACGCGCCCGGCGCACCCACCACAGCATGCTGGCGAACATCACCCAGTAAACGGAGGCCGTCGCCACGCCGCAGCCGACGCCGCCCAGCTCCGGCATGCCAAAATGGCCATAGATAAAGATGTAGTTCACCGGAATGTTGACCAGTAAACCGATAAAGCCCATGACCATCCCGGGCTTGGTTTTCGCCAGCCCTTCACACTGATTACGGGCAACCTGGAAGAACAGATAGCCCGGCGCCCCCCACAGCAGCGCGCGCAGATAGCCAACCGCCTTCTCCGCCAGCAGCGGATCGATGTTGTGCATGGAGCTGATGATATACCCGGCATTCCACAGCACGATCATGATCAACACCGAGACCAGCCCCGCCAGCCAGAAGCCCTGACGCACCTGCGGCGCGATACGCTCCCGCCGCCCGGAGCCATTGAGCTGCGCCACTACCGGGGTCAGCGCCAGCAGCAGCCCGTGGCCGAAGAGAATGGCCGGTAGCCAGATGGAGGTCCCGATGGCCACCGCGGCCATATCGGTGGCGCTGTAGCCGCCCGCCATCACGGTATCGACAAAACCCATCGCCGTCTGCGCCACTTGCGCAAGAATGACGGGTATAGCCAGAGCTAATAACTGACGCGCTTCAATGAAATACTTCTGCACGTGAACACCTTTGTATTGTTGTTTTTTTGAGACTAAAAAAGCCGCCGTAACTGGCAGCAAGGGGATAAAAATGAGGAAATTCCAGTCTATTGTAGCGAGGATTAGCCATTAAGCCAGTGAAAAAAGAGTCGAGGCACGAAGCGCGCTGGCAACCGCTCAGCCCTCCTGTTATTGTTCCCGATAGCGAAAACGGTAATGATACCGTCATGATTTTCAACAGGAGCCAAACATGTTTACTGGTATTGTTCAGGGAACCGCGAAAGTGGTCTCCATTGATGATAAACCCAATTTTCGCACCCACGTGGTGGAGCTGCCGGCGCATATGCTGGAGGGGCTCGAAACCGGGGCATCGGTAGCCAACAACGGCTGCTGCCTGACGGTGACCGACATCAACGGCGCGCGCATCAGCTTCGATCTGATGAAAGAGACGCTGCGGATTACCAACCTCGGCGATATTCAGGTCGGGGATGAAGTCAATGTCGAACGGGCGGCGAAATTCAGTGATGAAATCGGCGGGCATTTGATGTCCGGCCATATTATGACCACGGCGGAAATCGTGAAGATCCTCACTTCCGAAAATAACCGTCAGATCTGGTTTAAAGTACAGGATCCGACGCTGATGAAATATATCCTTTATAAAGGATTCATCGGTATCGATGGCATCAGCCTGACGGTAGGCGAGGTGACGGCAACCCGATTCTGCGTGCATCTTATTCCGGAGACGCTGCAGCGGACCACGCTGGGGGCGAAGAAGCTGGGTGACCGCGTCAATATCGAGATCGACCCGCAAACCCAGGCGGTTGTCGATACGGTTGAACGCGTGCTGGCGGCGAAAGAGGTCGCGGCTAAGGTCAGTGAAGCCTGACAAAAAATCCCCCGCCGGTGAGCGGGGGGTGTTTTTTAACGGGCGACGCGCAGTCCGTGTTCAATCCCGCGCGAGAACACCACCTGCCAGAGCTGAATGTCGCGGGCGCGGAAGGCGCCGGCGCAGGCGTTCAGGTAATAACTGAACATGCGTTTGAAACGCTCAGAATAGTTATCGGCAATTTCCGGCCAGCTGGCGAGGAAACGCTCATACCAGGCCATCAGGGTGGTGTCATAATCGGCGCCGAAGTTGTGCCAGTCTTCCATCACAAAGTGCTTCTCGCTGGCATCGGCGATCTGCCGTACCGACGGCAGGCAGCCGTTAGGGAAGATATATTTATTGATCCACGGGTCAACGTTATGGTCGGTGACTTTGGAACCGATGGTGTGCAGTAAGAAGCGGCCGTTGGGTTTCAAATTACGATCGGCGACCTCAAAGTAGGTGGCGTAATTTTTGGGACCCACGTGTTCGAACATGCCGACGGAGACGATGCGGTCGAAGCTGTCGTGCAGATCGCGATAATCCTGAAGACGAATATCCACGTCAAGGCCATCGCAGCGCGCCTGGGCCATCTTTTGCTGTTCGGCGGAGATGGTCACGCCGACAACGCTCACCTGGTAATTGCGCGCCATATATTCGGCAAGACCGCCCCAGCCGCAGCCGATATCCAGCACTCGCATGCCTGGCTCGAGCTCCAGCTTACGGCAGATGAGATCCAGCTTATCCTGCTGCGCGGCTTCGAGGGTCTGCGCCTCTTTCCAGTACCCGCAGGAATATTGCATGTAGGGATCCAGCATCCGGCTGAATAGATCGTTGCCGAGGTCATAATGCTCTTTGCCGACGATCCAGGCGCGTTTTTTACTTTGCAGGTTAAACAGGCGAGCGCCTGCGATGCGGAGTGTGTCTTTGAAATGGTGAGGGAGTTGTTTTTCCAGCCCGGCGCGGAGCACTTTATGGAAGAATATATCCAGACGCTCGCAGTCCCACCAGCCGTCCATATAGCTTTCGCCTAAACCCAGCGACCCCTCCTGCAATACGCGTTTAAAAAAAAGAGGGTTTTTAATCCGCAGGTCTGACGGCGCGGAGCCATTGATTTCAATTCCCGCACGGCCCAACAATTCAGCTGCAATCCGGTACCAGTCATCATTTGGTACACTTACTTCTTCTATACACGATGAACTCATAGCTTCTCCATCACGCCCAAGTGATCAGAACCTTAAAACAGCGTAGACGCTTTTTTGGCTTTGTGAGAAATCTCACGGATAATCCGTGAAGTCGCTATCCGACGTAGAACAGAGGAAGGGAGATAACCCTTGCCGAAAGGCCTTCCATGGTGAAACGGAGGCATCCTGCATCCGTTAATCTGTTAAATATTTTTTATTTATGTGAACCCGGATCCAGTATAGGACGCTAAGTACTGGCTTTCAATAAAAATATCTTAGCGTGCTAACCACTGGTCCGGGCTCTGGCGACGGGCGTCAGGCGTGGGAAGAGTGGGCCGCCAGCGCTGGCGTCTGCTGCAGGCGATAACCCACTCCGGCTAACAAAATAGAGACCAGCATCACGCTGGTGGTGGTCAGCAGCGGCGTGGCGATCAGCGCGGAGACTAGCAGGCTGGTCAGGAAGCACAGGCCAAGCTGGAGGGTGTTCTGCAGCGCCGCCGCGCGGCCGGTTGCCTGCGGGAAAGGCTTCAGCGCCTGAGCGACCACGATGGGGTAGATCCCGCCGTTGACCACCGCCATCAGGCAGAACGGGATCATTAACGCCACCAGCGAGGCATGCGTTTGCAGACCCACCAGCCAGGTGGCGGCGACGCTGACGGCGAAGACCACCAGCAGCCACGGGAGCATCTGTTGTCCGGACCATTTTTGCAGCAGCGCGCGACAGCCATAGCCGCCCACCAGAAAAGCGATGGTCTGCGGGATATAGCTCAGGCCGATGGCGGTCGGGCCGTAGCCCATCTCATGTAGGATAAACGGCGAACCGGTAAGCCAGGCGAAGAAGCTGGCGGAACAGGCGGCGTAGATCAGGACGTTGCCGCTGTATTCCCGGGAGCGCAGCAGCGCGAGAAAAGTGATTTTCTTTTCAGCCACTGTGGCCGACTTGGCGGCGGCCTTCAGGCGCAGGGCAGGCAGCATCAGCAGCAGAGTGATGGCAAACAAGGTGGCGAAGATGGCTTGCCACTCGAAGTGCACCAGCAGCCAGCTGCCCAGCAGCGGGGCCAGCGCAGGGGACAGTCCTACCAGCGGCATAATAGTGGCGAAGATGCGGTTGGTGCGTTGGGCGGGATAGTAATCGGTCACCATCGCCTGCCAGGTGACCGCCGCGGCGCAGACGCCAATCGCCTGCAGAAAACGCAGCGCCAGCATCAGCGTGGCGTTCTGCACCCACAGCATCCCCAGGCAGCCGACCGCGAAAATCGCCAGGCCGCTCAGCAGCACCGGTTTGCGCCCGTAGCGGTCTGACAGCGGCCCCCAGAAGAGCTGGCCCAGCGCGAAGCCGGCGAGGAACAGGCTCAGGCTGGCGCTAATGGATGCGGCGGAGGTGTTGAGATCCTGCTGCATGGCGGCAAATGCCGGCAGGTACATATCGGTGGCCAGAAAGCCCAGCACGCTCAGGCCGGCCAGCCAGACTAAAAATCCTTTCCCAGGTTGTGACATAACGTTCTCATTTTTGGAGTACAGGTACGATGCCGCAGAGTGTAGGGAGTGCATTGTGGCTTGTGAAACGCTAATATTTGTCACATGCATTCAAAAATTTTGCAGGCAGAAAATGTGGTCTGAATACTCTCTGGAAGTGGTTGATGCCGTCGCCCGGAACGGCAGCTTTAGCGCGGCGGCGCAGGAGCTCCATCGGGTGCCTTCCGCCGTCAGCTATACCGTGCGTCAGCTCGAAGAGTGGCTGGCCGTCCCGTTGTTTGAGCGCCGTCATCGTGATGTGGAGCTGACCCCCGCCGGGGTCTGGTTTTTACAGGAAGGGCGCTCTGTTATCAAAAAAATGCAGATCACCCGCCAGCAGTGTCAGCAAATTGCCAACGGCTGGCGCGGGCAGTTGTCGATCGCGGTGGACGATATCGTGAAACCCGCGCGGATGCGCCAGATGATCGTGGATTTCTATCGCCATTTTCCCGATGTCGAGCTGATCGTTTTTCAGGAAGTGTTCAATGGCGTATGGGATGCGCTGGCCGACGGCCGCGTGGAGCTGGCGATTGGCGCAACGCGCTCTATTCCGGTTGGGGGCCGCTATGCGTTCCGCGATATGGGGATGCTGAGCTGGGACTGCGTGGTGGCGAGCGATCACCCGCTGGCGAAGATGGCGGGGCCGCTGAGCGACGATGTCCTGCGCAACTGGCCGTCGCTGGTGCGGGAAGATACCTCGCGTTCGTTGCCCAAACGGACAACGTGGCTGCTGGATAACCAGAAGAGGGTGGTGGTCCCCGACTGGGAATCGTCGGCAACCTGTCTGTCGGCAGGACTCTGCGTCGGCATGGTGCCAAGCCATTTCGCCCGGCCATGGGTGGATCGCGGCGAGTGGACCGCGCTGGCGCTGGAAAATCCGTTTCCGGATGCGGCCTGCTGTCTGACCTGGCAGCAGAATGATGCTTCGCCGGCGTTAAACTGGATGCTGGACTACCTGGGGGACAGCGACACGCTGAATCGGGAGTGGCTGCGGGCGCCGGAGTGATCCGCGCCCGCCAGTGCTTTAGCGACGATAGTCGACAAACGGGCCATCCGCCACCGAGCGGCGTTCGACCAGCCGAGGGTGCACTTCAATAGACTGCGACTCTTCGCGCTTGTTGACGATACGATCCAACAGCATATTGAACGCGGCTTCGCCCAGCGAATCTTTCGGCTGATGAATGGTGGTTAACGCCGGGCTGAAATAGCGGGCATTGCGCACATTATCATAACCGATCAGCGAAATGTCCTGCGGCACGCGCAGCCCCATTTCATCCGCGGCGCAGATAGCGCCCATCGCCATAATGTCGCCGCCGCAGAAGACCGCCGTTGGACGGTGTTGTTGGCTCAGGATCTGCTGCATGGCGCGGTAGCCGGACTCCGGCTCGAAGTCGCCCTGTACAATCCAGTTTTCCGGCACGCTGATATGCGCCTCTTTCATCGCCTGCATGAAGCCGGCCAGTCGCCCCGCGCCGGTGTTGCGCTCCAGCGGGCCCGGGATCACGCCGATTTCGCGGTGACCGCGTTCAATCAGGTAACGTCCGGCGATATACCCGCCCTGGAAGGCGTTATCGATTACCGCATCGGTAAAGTCAGCTTTTGCTTCGCCCCAGTCCATCACCACCATCGGAATATGGCGATACTCTTCCAGCATGCTCAGGACGGAATCAGGGTATTCGGAACACATCACCAGCAGACCGTCGACGCGTTTTTGCGCCATCATCGACAGATAGGCCCGCTGTTTTTCCGGGTCGTTCCAGGCGTTGCCGAGGATCAGGGTGTAGCCCTTCTGGAAGCAGCTCTTTTCAACGGACTCAATGATTTCAGCGAAATAGGCGGCTTCGCTACTGGTCGCCAGCAGGCCAATCGATTTTGTATGATTGACTTTCAGGCTGCGGGCCACGGCGCTCGGCGAGTAGTGCAGCTCTTTAATCGCCGCCCATACCGCATTGCGCGTCTCTTCGGCAACGAAACGGGTTTTGTTAATTACATGTGATACAGTTGTAGTGGAAACGTTTGCGCGCTTCGCTACATCTTTAATAGTTGCCATTACATCTCACTCCATGCCTTGACCTGATCGCCTGATCATCGATACGTAAACGTTTGCCTACACACACCCTGAATACAATTTTCAACATTGCATCACGTCGGGAAAACGACACAGAACGACAGGAAGGGGTCAATGGCCGATACGCTTTTAAATTAGCGTGGGATTTTGTCCGATCTTGGGGCAAAGTGGAAGAGCAAAAATGTGCATCGCCCTAAATCCCGGAAGATTTTTGCGATTTTTTGTGCAAAAATGAGCAAGCTCACTTTTGGTGTGGGGATAACAAGAGGGAAAAATGATGGATACCAATTTAAAGTTTTCGCTGATCACCACGATTATTGCCCTCGGCGTGATCGTCGCATTCAGCCTGACCGCCATACTGCACTAATGTTCCGATGAGGGAGGAGCGCGGCCTCCTCCCCGTATCCCGCCATTATTATCAATTCTGCAAAAATCTTTTGTCATTTCGTTCACTTTTGTTTTTTTGTGATTGATGTCATGCTTTTGGCTTCTGATGTTACGCCGTCCTCCCTGACGGTCTGATGGAGTCATTGAATGAAAATCAACTTTCCTTTACTCGCGCTGGCGATCGGCGCCTTTGGCATCGGGACCACCGAGTTCTCCCCGATGGGATTGCTGCCGGTGATTGCCAAGGGCGTGGACGTCTCGATACCGGTAGCGGGAATGCTGATCAGTGCGTATGCCATCGGCGTCATGGTCGGCGCGCCGCTGATGACCCTGCTGCTGTCCCATCGCGCCCGACGCAATGCGCTGATTTTTCTGATGGGGATCTTCACCGTCGGCAACCTGCTGTCATCCATGGCGCCGGATTACACCACGCTGCTGCTGTCGCGCATTATTACCAGCCTCAACCACGGCGCCTTTTTTGGCCTGGGGTCGGTGGTGGCGGCCAGCGTGGTGCCCAAGCACAAGCAGGCCAGCGCGGTGGCCACCATGTTTATGGGCCTCACCATCGCTAATATCGGCGGCGTGCCTGCCGCGACTTGGCTTGGAGAAACCATCGGCTGGCGGATGTCCTTCCTCGCCACCGCGGGGTTAGGCCTGCTGGCGATGGTGAGCCTGTGGTTCTCCCTGCCGAAGGGCAGCGCGGGCGAGCGGCCGGATGTCAAACAAGAGCTTTCGGTCCTGTTACGGCCGCAGGTGCTTTCTGCCTTACTGACCACCGTGCTGGGCGCCGGGGCGATGTTTACGCTGTATACCTACATTTCGCCGGTACTGAATACGCTGACCCATGCTTCATCGCTGTTTATCACCGCGATGCTGGTGCTGATTGGAGTTGGTTTTTCGCTGGGCAACTATCTGGGCGGCAAATTCGCCGACCGGTCGGTCTCCCGCACGCTGAAAGGCTTTCTGCTGCTGCTGATGGCGATCATGCTGGCGATACCGCTGCTGGCGCAATCCCAGGCGGGTGCGGCCATCAGTATGATCGTCTGGGGCGCAGCCACCTTTGCGGTAGTGCCGCCGCTGCAGATGCGAGTGATGCGCGTGGCGCATGAGGCGCCGGGTCTCTCTTCTTCGGTGAATATCGGGGCGTTCAACCTGGGCAACGCGCTGGGCGCCGCCGCCGGCGGGGCGGTGATCTCCGGCGGACTGGGATATGCGTTTGTGCCGGTGATGGGCGCGATTATTGCCGGTCTGGCGCTGCTGCTGGTCTGGTTTAGCGGACGAGCGCAGCCGGAGGAGGCCTTTGCCAGCCAGTCTTAAACGGTGGGGAAGGGTGTAAAAAAAACCGCAGCAGGGGTCACTCTGCTGCGGTTTGTCGTTTATGCGGCCAGGTTAGCGGCAACAAACTTCCAGTTAACCAGCGCCCAGAAGTGGTCCAGATAGCTTGGACGGGCGTTACGGTAGTCGATGTAGTAAGCATGTTCCCAGACGTCAACGGTCAGCAGCGGCTTCGCGTCGGTGGTCAGCGGGGTACCCGCGTTGCTGGTGGAGACGATAGCCAGGCTGCCGTCGGCATTTTTAACCAGCCAGGTCCAGCCAGCGCCAAAGTTTTTCGCCGCGGCGTCGGTAAATTTGGCCTTAAACTCTGCGAAGCTGCCGAAGGATTTGGCAATCGCGGCCGCCAGCTCGCCTTCCGGTTCGCCGCCGGCGTTCGGCGCCAGGCAGTTCCAGTAGAAGGTGTGGTTCCAGACCTGCGCCGCGTTGTTGAAAACGCCGCCTTCAGAGGTGCGCACGATCTCTTCGAGCGATTGACCTTCGAAGGCGGTGCCTTTGATCAGGTTGTTGAGGTTAGTGACATACGCCTGGTGGTGTTTACCGTAGTGGTATTCCAGGGTTTCTGCGGAAATGTGCGGCGCCAGGGCGTCTTTTGCATATGGTAATGCAGGTAATTCAAACGACATTGCTACTCTCCTTATAACTTTTTTGTTTTATCTCACATTGACAAGATGAGGTTTTCACCTGAATCGCGTTCTGACCGCCCGACGCTGTCGCGTCCCGGGCCTGTTATTGTATTGAGAATGTTAACATTTGCCGCAGTCAGTGAAAAGCCTTACAATGATAAAGGCTATTATCGCCGGCGCAACTGCCGAAGGCTTAACCGTTTTCTGTGGAGCGGCGCGTTAAGACGCCCGTAGATGTTGCAAAAATGTATAAGTAAAAGGAGGCTGGGTCTCCAGCCTCTCACCGCGATGGTTAATTTCTCAGCAGGCCATCTTAAGACCCCGCAGCGCAAACGGCTGAGTGAAAATAAGCATTTTAAATCAAATAATTATTGACGCTATGCTTTCAGGCAATCGCCGCTATGCCAATAATTCATTGTCTATTTTGATATTTGTATGACAAATATAGCCGCCGGCAGTAATTTCCACAGGATGGCTACGATGGCAAAAACAGATGAAGTGGTAAGCCCGAAAATGATCCCGGTCGTGCAGGGGATCGTTGACTGGATCGAAGCACATATTTTTGACACCCTGCCGGTAAGCGCGATAGCGAAAAAGTCCGGCTACTCGCACTGGTATTTCCAGCGGCAATTCGCCATGGTGACCGGCTGCACGCTGGCGAGCTACGTCAGCCGCCGGAAGATGACCATCGCGACAATCTACTTAACGCAGACCGAGGCCTCCATGCAGAGTATTTCCCAACGTCTGGGGTACGACGGGCAGGCGGCGTTCTGCCGCACCTTTCACCGTCACTTTGGCATGTCGCCCACCCGCTATCGTCGGGAAGCGCCAGTCACAGAGGCGAATATGCAGTTTCCCCTGACGGTGGGGGCGGAGAACGCGCAGGTGAAGAGGGCTGCCGCCGTAGCGGCAGACCGGGATCAACGAATGGTTTTCGGGGTCATGACGCGACGGGCGCCGACGTAATGGCGTACCCAGTAATCTTCGCTCAGGGAGGTGATTTGAATATCGCGCCCCGTGCGCGGGGACTGAATGAATTTCCCGTTGCCGACGTAAACGCCAACGTGGTCGGCAGTGCCGCGTCCGCGGGTGCGGAAGAAGACCAGGTCTCCGCTCTGCAGTTCGTCACGATCGACCGGACGCGCATCGCGCAGGTGGTACATTTCATTGGCGGTACGCGGGATATGAATCTTGACCAGGTCTTTGTAGGCGTAATAGACCAGCCCGCTGCAGTCGAACCCGGTGCGCGGCGAGGTGCCGCCCCAGCGATACGGTTTACCCAGCTGGCCCATCAGTTTGTTCATGGCGGTACTCTGCGCTTTTTGCACCCGGACTTTATGCGCGTCGGCGATCGTCAGATTCGCTTCGCTGGCCTCGGGTTTACAGCGTTTTTTATAGCCCTTACGCACCACGCATTTGCTTTTGACGCTGTTCAGCGCCAGGGCCGGCTCGGCGCTGGCGGCCACCGTTTTTGCGCACTGCTTTTTATACCCTTTACGCAGCACGCATTTTTTCGTGGCGCCGGCGGACTGACGATGAAGCGCGGTTTGGCTTGCTGCGGTAGAGCGGGTAGGGAGCCGGGTGCTCGAGGATTTTTTACTGGTGGTTTTAGCGGTGGTTTTACTTTTTTGACTGGTTGCTTTTTTCTTGCGCTCTGAGCCGCTTTTCGCGGGCAACGCCTTTGGCGAGGCGGAGGCGTGCGTATGCCCTGAAGCCTGAGCCAGTGGCGTGAATGAGATAGATGTGAACAGTAATGCACAGAGCGATATCGCGATTTTGTTTAGCCGCGCCACTGAGCAATCCCCTGATTAATTACAGACATGTACAAATGCCTGACGATGAATGACAAACCGGAACGATTCTAAAGCATAAAAACCCGGAAAGTTAATATTCTTTTGTATCAAAAATGTCGATTGGTTAACGATTGCAAGAAAACGCGTCAGACATTGACCGCCTCGCACAGAAAATGCGCAACGCGCGCCTGCCCGCGACGGCAAAATGATATTTTTAAGGCAACTTCGCGCAACAGAAGATAAAATATGAATAGTGAAAAAAATGTTATTATCGGTCCTGCCCTCGGGACGCTACAATGACAAGTTACTGCCGTAGAAAGAAGTTTAAGGAAGCACGACAATGAGCTCGACTTTAGAAAAGATCCAACGCCAAATCGCTGAAAACCCGATCCTGCTGTACATGAAAGGTTCGCCGAAGCTGCCAAGCTGCGGTTTCTCCGCTCAGGCCGTTCAGGCGCTGTCCGCCTGTGGCGAACGTTTTGCTTACGTTGATATCCTGCAGAACCCGGATATCCGCGCCGAGCTGCCAAAATATGCCAACTGGCCGACCTTCCCGCAGCTGTGGGTGGACGGTGAACTGGTGGGCGGCTGCGATATCGTCATCGAGATGTACCAGCGCGGTGAACTGCAGCAGCTGATCAAAGAGACAGCGGCGAAATACCACACTGACGAGCCGAAAGCGGAATAATTCCCGCGGTCAGTAAAAAAGCGACTTCCTGGAAGTCGCTTTTTTTATCACTCCGGCGTCGCCACCGGCAGCGGCCAGCCGCCCAGACGCTTCCAGCGGTTCACTATCTCGCAAAACAGCTGTGCCGTCTGCTCGGTATCGTAGAGGGCGGAGTGGGCCTGCGCGCCGTCGAACGGCATACCCGCGGCAATACAGGCTTTCGACAACACCGTCTGGCCCAAAGCCAGCCCGCTCAGCGCGGCGGTGTCAAAGGTGACAAACGGATGGAACGGGTTGCGTTTAAGCCCCGCCCGTTCGGCGGCGGTCATGGTGAAGCTGTGGTCAAATGTGGCGTTGTGCGCCACCATGATAGCCCGACTGCAGTCGCTCTCTTTCATCCCTTTGCGTACCATTTTGAAGATGGCATGCAGAGCGTCGTATTCGCTCACGGCGCCGCGCTCTGGATCGTGCGGGTTAATCCCGTTAAAGGCCAGCGCTTCGGGCTGAAGATTGGCGCCCTCGAAAGGTTCAACATGGAAATGCAGCGTTTCATCGGGCATCAGCCAGCCTTGCTCATCCATCTTCAACGTAATGGCGGCGATCTCCAGCAGGGCGTCGGTTTTGGCATTAAATCCTGCGGTTTCAACATCAATCACCACTGGATAAAAACCGCGGAAACGGTCGCACAGACCATTCAGTTGAGCGTTCTCGGACATCAGATTCTCTTAGCTGGAAAAAAGTAGCGCGCATTATGGCAAATTTTGCCACGGCTTGCAGCAGGCAGGGGTGAAAACAACGGGCGCCGCAGCGCCCGGGCGAACGAGGATAATGAAGTCGCTATGGTCGGGGGGGTTAGTTGCCCAGCCCTTTGCCGGCGTCTTTCTCTTCAATCAGCTCGATTTTGTAACCGTCAGGATCTTCCACGAAGGCGATAACGGTGCTGCCGCCTTTTACCGGCCCGGCTTCGCGGGTAACGTTGCCCCCGTTCTGGCGGATCCGCTCGCAGGCTTCGGCGGCGTTGTCGACGCTCAGCGCGATGTGACCGTAGGCGGTGCCCAGCTCATAGCTGTCCACGCCCCAGTTGTAGGTCAGTTCGATCACCGCGGTATCGCTCTCTTCGCCGTAGCCGACGAAGGCGAGGGAGTATTTGTACTCCGGGTTTTCGCTGGTGCGCAGCAGCTTCATGCCCAACACATTGGTATAGAAGTCGATAGAACGTTGCAGGTCGCCAACGCGCAGCATGGTGTGGAGTAAGCGCATAATGTCCCCTATGCAGTTTATTTGATAGATCAGAGCCTTGAGTATAGCGGCGATACGTCGCCGCTATCAATGGAGGGATTACAGCGTAGGATAATCGGTGTAGCCTTCCGCGCCACCGCCGTAGAAGGACTCCGGGCGCTGCGGGTTGAGCGCCGCTTTTTTCTGCAGGCGGGCAACCAGATCCGGGTTGGCGATGTAATCGCGGCCAAAGGCCACGGCATCAATCAGCCCTTTGCCGATCAGGTCGTTGGCTTTTTCAACGGTGTAGGCGCCAGCGCCAATGATCACGCCCGGGAAGCGGTCGCGAACTTTCTGACGGAAGGCTTCGCTGTACGGCTTGCCGCCCGCCCAGTCCGGCTCGGACATGTGCAGATAGGCGATACCGCGTTTCGCCAGCTCGCTAATCAGATACAGCGCGTCTTCTTCTTCGTTCGGGCCATTATCCACATTCTGGAAGCTGCCAATCGGCGACACGCGGATGCCAATCCGGTCGGCGCTCCACTCTTTGCTCACGGCGTCAACCACCTCCAGTACCAGACGGGCGCGGTTTTCCACGCTGCCGCCATACTGGTCGGTACGCTGGTTCGCCGACGGCGAGAGGAACTGGTGCAGCAGATAGCCGTGGGCCGAGTGCAGTTCAACCAGATCGAAACCGGCGTCACGGGCATTGCCCACCGCCTGACGGAAATCATCGACGATCCCCGGGATCTCTTCGGTTTCCAGAGCGCGAGGCATCGAGGTATCGGCGCGGATGGCGTGGCCGTTTTCGTCGCGCAGCGAGGTGCGGGTGCCGGCGCTCAGCGCAGAAGGCGCTACCGGGGCGGCGCCGCCGGGCTGCAGGCTGCTATGGGAAATTCGCCCGGTATGCCACAGCTGCACGGCGATATGGCCGTTTTCCGCGTGAACGCCGGCGGTGATTTTCTGCCAGGCGGCAATCTGCTCCGGGCTGTGCAGCCCTGGCGCGCCGGCATAGCCTTTGGCCTGGGCGGAAATCTGCGTCGCTTCGCTGATGATCAGCCCGGAGCTGGCGCGCTGACGGTAATATTCGCCCATCAGCGGGGTAGGGATATCGCCCGGCTCGATGCTGCGCAGACGCGTCAGTGGAGCCATAAATACGCGATTAGGGACGGTGACGGCACCGACTTTCAACGGGGTGAATAATTTTGATTCCGACATAATGACTCCTGAGTAGACCGGTCGTCTAGGAACTGATGAAATAAAAACGCCTGTTAAACAGCAGGCGCCGCAATAATCTGTTTCGCGTGGGCAAGGGCGCTCTCCAGCGGCGTTGCGCTACGCGTTATTTTGGCCTGCAGGTTGGCGCCTAGCCACAGGGAATAGAGCACCTGCGACAGGGTCATGGCCTCGCCGTCAAATGTCAGACTGCCTTCCTGGCGCCCTTTCTCCAGCGCGTCGCCCAGCAGGGCGATGATCTGGCTGGCGCCGTGGTTCATGGCGGTGCGCATGTCTTCCGACAGATCGCAGACCTCTGCCGACAGCTTGACGGTAAGACACCCGCTAATAATTCCCTGCTGGTAAAACTGATTCAGCGTGTGCTGATAGTAGGCCAGCAGCCGATCGCGATAGCTGCCGTCGCCATGGGCGAAGTGCTCGACCAGGCGCTGCAGATATCCGGCGAAATGGTTTTCCAGCAAGGCGACGCCGAAGGCTTCTTTAGAGCGGAAGTAATGATAGAAAGAGCCCTTGGGCACTTCCGCCGTCTTCAGGAGTTCGCTCAAGCCCATGCCGGTAAAGCCGCGATGCATGCAAAGCCGCTCGCCGGTGGCCAGAATATGTTCTCGGGTATCACAATCGCTGTGTCTGTTCATGGAGCACACTGTAGTAGACCGATTGGTCTAATGCAAGACCCGGCGCAAAAATGTTAGCTGGCGCAGCACGTAGTGAACAAAATTTGCGTCAGCGCGGGGAAACGTCTTCAATGAAAGGAGATGAGGGGACAGGAGGCGTGTGGTGGCAGAGCAGTTAGAATTTTTCCCGGTGCAGAGCCCGTGCCGGGGAATTTGTCAGACCGATGAGCGCGGCTACTGTCGCGGCTGTTTCCGTAGCCGTGAGGAACGTTTTAACTGGCAAACGATGAGCGATGCGCAGAAACAGGAGGTATTGCGTCTGTGCCGTCAACGTCTGCTGCGCAAAATCCGCGCAAACAGGCCAGAGGCGGCGGAAGAACCGCAGCAACCCTCACTGTTTTAAGCCAAAAATTACGTATACTCAGAGCACTTTTTTATTGAGGAAGCGGTTATGGTTCAGCGTATTGCTATGGCTCCCCAGGGGCCGGAATTTTCGCGTTTTGTGATGGGCTACTGGCGTCTGATGGACTGGAAAATGTCGCCAGGCGAGCTGGTCAGCTTTATCGAACAGCATCTCGATTTAGGCATTACCACCGTCGATCACGCCGATATCTATGGTGATTACCAGTGCGAATCCGCCTTTGGTGAAGCCCTGAAGCTGGCGCCGCATCTGCGTAGCCGAATGGAAATTGTCAGCAAATGCGGCATTGCCACCCGGGCGCGCGCTGAAAACACCATCGGTCACTACATTACCGACCGGGACCACATCGTGCTCAGCGCTGAGCAATCGCTGCGTAATCTGGCGACGGACCATCTCGATCTGCTGCTGATCCACCGGCCGGATCCGCTGATGGACGCCGACGAGGTGGCTGAAGCCTTCCTCGCGCTGCATCACAGCGGCAAAGTACGTCATTTCGGCGTCTCGAACTTTTCCCCTGCCCAGTTCACCCTCCTGCAGTCGCGCCTGCCGTTTACGCTTGATACCAACCAGGTGGAGATCTCGCCGGTGCATCAGCCGTTGCTGCTCGACGGTACCCTCGATCAGCTGCAGCAGCTGCGTATTCGCCCGATGGCCTGGTCCTGCCTCGGCGGCGGCCGCCTGTTTAATGAAGAGGGCTTTCAGCCGCTGCGCGACGAGCTGGCCCAGGTGGCCCACGAGCTTAACGCCGACAGCATCGAGCAGGTGGTTTATGCCTGGGTGCTGCGCCTGCCATCGCAACCGCTGCCGATTATCGGCTCGGGCAAAATTGAGCGTGTGCGCTCGGCGATTGTGGCTGAAAAACTGAGTATGACCCGCCAGCAGTGGTTCCGTATCCGCAAAGCCGCGCTCGGTTACGACGTGCCATAACAGGCATTTCGCCTCCGGAAACCTGTTCCTGGTTTACACTTAACAGGGAGACAGCCATCCGGAGGTGTTATGCAACGATGTATTCTCGCTATCCTTTCCCTCGCATTTTGCGCTGGCGCGCAGGCCGTCAGTGAAGATGTGCAACTTAATCTCGTGACCAGCCAGGGCGTTGGTCAATCCATCGGCAGTGTAAAAATCACCGAAACCGACCGCGGACTCGAATTTGCTCCCGATCTGCGAGCGTTGCCGCCGGGTAAGCACGGCTTTCATATCCATGCAGAAGGCAGCTGCCAGCCGGCGATGAAAGAGGGCAAAGCCGTGGCCGCCGGAGCGGCGGGCGGACATTACGATCCGCAACATACCGGTAAACATGAAGGGCCGCTGGGCACCGGACATCTTGGCGATTTGCCCCTGCTGGTGGTCAACGACGCGGGCGTGGCTGACCAGCCGATTATCGCTCCGCGTCTGAAAACGCTGGCGGAAGTGAAAGGCAAAGCGCTGATGGTTCATGTCGGCGGCGATAATATGGCCGACAGTCCGCAGCCGCTGGGCGGCGGCGGCGAACGGTTTGCCTGCGGGGTGATTAAGTAATCTTTTCGCCAATCGTTCCGGCGACCGGAGCCTGTTCCAGCTGCGATAGCGCGCAATACAGTCGCCAGATCGCGGCGGCCAGCTCCCGGGCCGCCGGCTGATGATGGTGGTTCAGAACCTCGCAGATCCGCAGCAGCTCCTGCAGCGTGGTGGCCAGCGGCCGCTGCTGCACGCCGCGCTCGCTCATGACATCGCGCAGCAGGTTGATACACAGATCGCGCACCTGGGCGAGCGGATCGGAGCGGGTTTCCCACTCACGAAGCTGCCAGACCACGTGGGAGCAGTTCAGTAAGACCACTCCCCAGCGCAGTAGCCAGCGGCGGGCCAGCGCATCCTGGCTCTGACTAAGCTGGCTGACGTGGTGATATACCAGCGATTCAAATTCGTGCTCGCTGTGCTGGGGGCGGCGGCTGAGCTGATCGACAAAGTGACGCCGTAACGCTCTGATGTGCCGTCGCCCTTTGCGGGCGTCCGAGCCGGGACTGAGCACCGCAAAAGCCAGCCACGCAAAGCCCACGCCGACAATCTTGCTTAAATTGTCATTGAAAAAGGCCGCATAGTCGTACACCGGTGGGTTGGTGACGGAGATAAACGAGCCCATAAAGACGATAAGCTGCCCCCACAGGCCGGCAAATTTTGGCCACTGCAGCTTGAGTAACTGCATGGTGGTCAGCAACGGGAACAGAAACAGCAGGAACTGCCACAGGTCGGTGATCTGCACCATCAGGCCAAATTTCACCACAAAACTGAACAGCGACAGCAGGACCAGGGTCTGCATCAGCAGGGTCAGCGAGCGAAACGGCGAGGTCGACACCGAGTAGAGTACGCAGCAGATGGAGGCCAGGGTCAGGGCCGCCGCGCAACTGGTCCACTGGGTACTGATCCCCCACGCGCCTATCGCCACCAGGGCGCAAAAGGTACGAATGCCGTTGAGCAGGGCTTCCGCCTGGTCCGTGTGACGGGTCAGCGCGGGTGCGGAAGGAACATTGAACTCGGCGATCGCCGAGGCATTTTCAACCCGGCGGATCCAGCGGCTGCTTTCCAGATAAATGCGGCAGAAATAGCGTAACCGCGCCCAGAAGGCGAGGTGGCGGTAATCCGCGCCCGGCGGCGGCGCCAGCGGCGCCAGAATGCGGGCGACGTGATAGCTGTCAGCATGGGCGGTGGCGAGCTCCGCAAGCAACGACTCCAGCACCTGGCGGGTATTGGCCGGGGCGTCAGGCCAGTTCAGCAGCATACGCCGCAGGCTGGAAATGACGCTGGTCATTCGGAGCTGCTGGTGTAGCAGGTAGTTCAGCAGGGGATTCTGCCGACGGAAGCGGTAGTGGCTCCAGAAGGCCTGGATGCGCAGCAGGTTCATGGTCAGGATCTGGCCAATTACGCTTTCATGGGCGGTGCGGATAGCATCCGTCGTTTCCGGTACCCACAGCAGACTGGCGTGCTCCAGCAGGCGGGCGTGCATGGTTTTCAGAGCCGTCAGCAGGTTGCTGCCATCGGAAGTGCTGGGCAGGATCATCATCATCAACCCGCCGCACAGGATCCCGACGATGACTTCGCAGACGCGCGACTGGGCAATCACCCATAGCTCGTAGCTGTCGCTGATATTAATTACCGGAAAGGCGATGATGGCGCAGGTATAGCCCGCCAGCTGAAAGGCGTAGGCCACGTTGTTGGTGAACAGGGCGCAGGCCCAGGTGCAGAGCGCCAGCCAGCCGGAGATACTGAACAGGAACAGCCAGGGATCGTTGAGCGTATGGCCCGCCAGCAGCAGGGCGGCGCAGGCGCCGAGCAGGCTGCCGGCAATGCGGCCAAAACTTTTACTGATCACCCCGCCGACGGTGGGAAAGCTGACCACCGCCGCGGAGGTCATCGCCCAGTAGGGCTCATCCAGATCCAGCGCGTAGGCGATGCTCAGCGCAAGACACATGGCGATGCCGTTACGCAGCGCGTATCGCCACTGCGGTCGGGTGGCTTTAACCCAGGGCAGCGTGCGCCATGACAGGGTCTGCAGATTCATCACTGTCCGCCGATCGAGACGGTGCAGGTGGTGCCGGAGACCAGAGTGACATCGGCCGGCAAGCTATCAAAGGCAATCCGCACCGGGACGCGCTGGGCGAGGCGGACCCAGGGGATATTCGGTTTGATATTGGCCACCAGCCCGGTTCCCTGTTCCACGCTCTGGTCGACAATCGCGCGACCGATGCTGGCGACATGCCCCTGCAGCGTCTGCTGATTGCTGTAGAGAATGATTTGCGCCGGATCGCCGATGCGAATATGGCGCAGTTTGGTCTCTTCAAAGTAGCCCAGCACATAGAACGAATGGCTGTCCACCAGGGCAAAGACCGGATGGCCGGTGGTGGCGTAATCACCGACCCGGGTGGAGAGGTTAGTCACCCAGCCGTCCACCGGCGCTTTGACTACCGTCTGGTTGAGCTGCCACTGCGCATGCTTCAGCGCCGCCTCGGTGACACCGACTCCCGCTCTGGCGGCCGCCAGGGTGGTGGTGGCGGTATTCAGGGCGGTATTGGCGTTTTCAAGGTCTTCAGCCGAGATGGCATTCTGCGACAGGTTTCTGCGACGGCGGGCCTCGCTGGCGGCTTTGCTTTGCTCTGCCTGCGCTTTCGCCACCTCAGCTTGCGCTTTCGCCAGCTGCGCCTGGGCGTTCAGCACCGCAATGCGGTAGGGGGTGTCGTCGATGGTAAACAAGACTTCACCGGCCTTGACCCGCTGGTTATCGGCCACGTTAAGCTGCAGAATACTGCCGGAGACCTGAGGGGTGATCCCGACCTGCTCGGCGCGCACTTTCCCGTCGCGGGTCCAGGGGGACTGAGTGTAGAAATTCCATAACAACCACGCGGCAACCAGTGCGATGGCCGCCACCAACAGCGTTGACAAATATTTTAATTTTTTCATAGCAGGTAGATCACCAGGCAATCAATAACAGCAGGGCCAGACAGACCGAGAGCGCGAACAGGGAGAGATCCATCAGCAGGGGATGCCAGATGTCGCCCGCATACATCCAGTCACGCAGCTGGCGATGTAAAAACAGCCAGATAAAGAAGCCCAGCAAGACGGCTTTGAACAACGGAGGGAAATAGACGGATGCGCCGAACATCAGGTCCTGCAGCGGCAATCCGGATGAATTAAGACTCAGTTTCACAAGCAAAAATCCTTTGCCATAACAGGGATAACCTCAGGAAGTGCTACTCTTTAACAGTGTAAATCATTGTTTTGGTTTTTGTTGAATCAAGTAATTCATTTGTTTTGATTATTCAAATGCTGCACACTATTCTAAAATCAGTATAATAACTTAGCAAGCTAATTATAAGGAGATGAAATTGGAATCGCCACTTGGTTCTGATCTGGCACGTTTAGTTCGCGTCTGGCGCGCGCTAATCGACCATCGCCTGAAACCTCTGGAGTTAACGCAGACCCACTGGGTCACGCTGCATAACATCCACCAGCTGCCGCCTGAGCAGTCGCAGATCCAGCTGGCGAAAGCCATCGGTATTGAACAACCGTCGCTGGTGCGTACGCTCGATCAGCTGGAGGAGAAAGGGCTTATTTCTCGCCAGACCTGCGCAAGCGATCGGCGGGCCAAACGCATCAAGCTGACTGAAAAAGCCGAACCGCTGATCAATGAGATGGAAGAGGTGATAGGCAAGACCCGCGATGAAATCCTCACGGGGGTCTCGAAGCAGGAAGTGGAGACGTTGCTCCACTTAATTCGTAAACTTGAACAAAATATCCTCGATCTCCAGGCAAAAGATTAATCCTTTTGCGGCCCGGGCTATCCCGGGCCTTTTTTTACCCGCCCTGGCGTCGCCAGATCACCACCCGGTTACGTCCGCTGTTTTTTGCTTCATACATGGCTTCGTCCGCACGCTGAACGCACTCCTCCGCCGTCACACTTCTGTCATGGGTGGTATACACCCCCATGCTGATGGTCATCCGCTCTGGCAGAGCGGTCTGCTCGGCGCTGACCGCCAGACGGATGCGCTCGGCGATCGCCTGCGCCTCGTTCTCTGAGGTGTTGACCAGCAGCAGGGCAAACTCCTCACCGCCGATGCGGGCGGCGACATCATCCTTGCGCGAATGGCTGTCCAGCACCGAGGCGGCAAATTGGATCACCTTGTCGCCGGCGATGTGGCCGTAGTTATCGTTGATGCGTTTGAAATGGTCGAGGTCGCTGATAATCACCGACAGCGGATGCTGGGCCTTCACCTTCGCCAGCTGCTGGTTTAGGCTGTCATAGAAGAAGCTGCGGTTATAGAGGCGGGTCAGTGGGTCGCGGATCGAATTCTGGTAGGAGTTGACATACTTGTGGTTAGACTCCCGATAGAGGATAAAGACGTCGACCAGCAGCACCAGGATCAGGAACAGGGTGCACAGCGTTTCAAAAAAACGCGCCTGATACCAGGCCTGATCGAGTTCCCCAACGGTAGAGAGCAGCCGGAAGAGGGTGAACAAATATGCGCTGCAAAAAAAAGCGCCGCTATACCAGAAAATATTGCGCAGTTTACTCAAGCAAATTATTAATATTAGCGTGATAAACCAGACGGCCATCAGCAGCCAGCTGATAATACTTTTCCACAGCGGGGTGAAAGTATGATTCAGGTCGTCGATAAAATTGATGCTCAGTTTCGGCGAGTGGCTGGAGTACAGCCATGATAAAAAAATAATGGTTAATACAAGAACAATACATGCCGCGAAAGTCATTACATGGGCTTTCCAGGAATGCATGATGCGCCGGCGGAAATAATACAAAATAATTGATGACATGAATAAGACGGCCATCATTATATTGCGAAAGAAATAATATATGACGGCGTCATTTTGTTTCACCACCGGCGAGGGATTACAGCTGAGCCAGTCCGGATAGCTGCTCAGCGTGCCCAGCATCAGCAACGCCGAACAGGCAAAGCCGAAAGCGACAGGGGTCAGATACAGGCGACGCTTGCTGCTCCAGTATTTCATGCCCATAAAACAGGCAATAGTGATATGAAACACCATCAGAAAACTGGTCAGCAGAGGAAATAGTGTAGATGAAGTGCTGTTGAATCTGGTGTGAAAAAAGTCCGTCAACCCGGTCATGCCGACCCCGGCCAGTAAACAAATACAAATATAAACGATAAGACGTTTAACGATATGATTCATGTGTTTGGGCATAGACAATATTCCACAGGGAAAAGCAAGGGTAACGATATTGCGTCGACATTAAAAGAGTAATGTGCAGAAGAGTAGTCGGGGATGACTGATAAAATATTGCGCAGGCGCAATGATTAATGCAATTCAAAAATTAAGATGTCTGAATGCTAATGCGTAGCTATTAGGGTGTAATAAATGCAGAGGAAAAATACGATGCGGCATAACCGGCCGCATCGTCAGAGGGATTATCGAGGAGAGACGGTGACCTGGCTGCCGCTGCCGGCAATCGCCACGCGCTGACCCACGGAGAATGGGGTGCTGCCCTGTTTCTGCACCACCATAATGGTATTGCCGTCATCCTTACGGATTTCCAGTTCCACGCCCTGGGTTTTATTCATCGCACCCTGCACGCCCTGACCGGCTACGCCGCCCGCGACCGCACCTGCCGCTGTGGCCAGAGAGCGTCCGGTACCGCCGCCGATGGTGTTCCCGAGGAACCCACCCAGCACCGCACCGCCAATCGCCCCGATGGCATTGCTGTCGTCGCCGCTCTGGATCTGTACGGCGCGGGTATGCACGATGGTACCGTATGTCACGCTCTGCACCTGTTTGGCTTCAGATGCGGAATACACATCGCCGGACAGGCCGCTGCTGCTCACGCAGCCTGCGAGCGTGAAACCAATCATCGATACAGCCAAAACACGTAAAATCATTTATGAATCTCCTGTTCACCGAAGGTGTTCAATTGAACGTCCATGCGGTTAATTATATGGCATTTAGTCGTCGGCGGGCATAGCTTCTCTCCGGACTATACAAAAAATAATAATTAATGGTGCTTCAACCTTAACTAAACGCCGGTTCTTTACGATGTTCTCTGAATTGTCGCTCTATTGTTAAAAAGTATTATTACAACATAGCATTAGCGGACACTTTATGGTGGAGTGAAGGACATACAAGGGTCATGGAATGAAGGAACAACGTATGAGATCGGGTCGCTTTATTGGCGTTATGTCTGGTACCAGCCTTGATGGTATTGATGTCGTTTTGGCTGCCATCAATGAAAACATGGTGGCGCAGCAGGCCAGTCTCACCTGGCCCATCCCACACGCGATAAAAGAAGAGATTCTGGCGATTTGCCAGGGCCAGTCATTGACCCTTTCACAGCTAGGTCGTCTGGACACCCGACTGGGGCGGCTGTTTGCCGATGCCGTGCTGGCGCTGATGCGACAGGAAAAGCTCAAACCCACCGACGTTATTGCCATCGGCTGCCATGGACAGACCGTATGGCATGAACCCCAGGGCGACGCGCCGCATACGATGCAAATTGGCGATAACAACCAGATCGCCGCCCATACCGGCGTCACCGTGGTGGGGGATTTTCGTCGCCGGGATATGGCGCTTGGCGGGCAAGGGGCGCCGCTGGTGCCGGCATTCCATCATGCGCTGCTGGCGCACCCCGTTGAGCGGCGGATGGTGCTCAATATCGGCGGGATCGCTAATGTATCGCTGCTGGTGCCGGGCCAGCCGGTGCGGGGCTATGATACCGGACCGGGAAATATGTTGCTGGACGCCTGGATCTGGCGCCAGCAGGGCAAACCGTACGATAAGGACGCCCAATGGGCCAGCGAAGGTAAAGTGCTCCTGCCGCTGCTGCAGGATATGCTGAGCGATCCATGGTTTGCCCTGCCGGCGCCGAAAAGCACCGGTCGGGAATATTTTAATTACGGCTGGCTGGAGCAGCATCTGGCTCGTTATCCTGGGCTGCGCGGGCAGGATGTGCAGGCAACGCTCGCGGAATTAACCGCCGTGACCATCAGTGAGCAGGTATTGTTAAGCGGCGGCTGCGAGCGTTTGTTAGTGTGCGGCGGCGGCGCGCGTAACCCATTGTTAATGGCGCGCCTGGCGGCCCTGCTGCCGGGAACCGAAGTCTCCACCACCGATGAGGCGGGGATCAGTGGCGATGATATGGAAGCGCTGGCCTTTGCCTGGCTGGCCTGGCGCACGATCGCCGGCCTGCCGGGTAATCTGCCCTCCGTGACCGGCGCCAGCGAAGCCACGGTGCTGGGCGCCATTTTCCCTGCTAACCCGCCGCAGAATCGGAGTTAACTGAAATCTTAAAGACGACGCGACCGGTAAACTGGACAAGTTAAGCGGAGGGCGGAGTGCCCTCCGTGACCGGGAAAGTCGAAGGCAAACGAATGAAAAAAATTCTTATCGCAGTTGTACCTTTTATGCTGGCGGGCTGTAGCTACTACAACCAGTTTGTCGAGCGGATGCAGACGGACACGCTGGAGTATCAATGCGACCAGAAACCGTTGACGGTCCATCGCAATAACCAACGCCAGCAGGTTAGTTTTATCTATGACAATCAGCAGTTGAATCTGTCAGAGGGGCTGTCGGCTTCCGGCGCGCGCTACACCGACGGCGTCTATGTCTTCTGGTCGAAAGGCGATACCGCCACCGTCTATAAGCGCGACCGCATCGTCCTCGATAACTGCCAGCTGCAGACCGCCAAACGTTGAGATTTCTGTCCGGGGGGCGCACAATAACGCCACCTTTTGACTATATCCTCAATGGCCATGTCTGATAACGACGAACTCCAGCAAATCGCGCACTTGCGCCGTGAATACACCCGTGGCGGTTTGCGTCGCCACGATCTTCCTGCTGAACCTCTGCCGCTGTTTGAGCGCTGGCTGCGTCAGGCCTGCGACGCGAAACTCGCCGACCCAACGGCCATGGTGGTTGCCACCGTCGATGAGCGCGGCCAACCCTATCAGCGCATTGTGCTGCTTAAGCATTACGACGAAAAAGGGCTGGTGTTTTATACCAACCTCGGCAGCCGCAAAGCCCATCAGATAGAAAATAACCCGCAGGTCAGCCTGCTGTTTCCGTGGCATATGCTGGAGCGCCAGGTGATGGTGATCGGCAAAGCGGAACGCCTGTCGACGCTGGAGGTGGTCAAATATTTCCACAGCCGCCCGCGTGACAGCCAGATCGGCGCCTGGGTCTCGCAACAGTCGAGCCGGATCTCTGCCCGCGGTATCCTGGAGAGCAAATTCCTCGAGCTGAAGCAGAAATTCCAGCAGGGTGAAGTGCCGCTGCCGAGTTTCTGGGGCGGATTCCGCGTCAGCATCGAGCAGATGGAGTTCTGGCAGGGGGGCGAACATCGCCTGCACGATCGCTTTTTATACCAGCGCGATAACGGCGCCTGGAAAATCGACCGCCTGGCACCGTAATTGCCGAAATTAGTTATCGAAGCGCTGGCGCTGAAAGGGCCGGCGCTTTATTCTATGTACTTTTCGCATCTGGCGAAAAGTCGTGTACCGGCAGAGGTGCAGTCGTTTATACATGGAGAATTTGATGGCAAGCAGTAACTTGATTAAACAATTGCAAGAGCGGGGGCTGGTAGCCCAGGTGACGGACGAGGAAGCGTTAGCAGAGCGACTGGCGCAAGGCCCGATCGCGCTCTATTGCGGCTTCGATCCTACCGCTGACAGCTTGCATTTGGGGCATCTTGTTCCATTGTTATGCCTGAAACGCTTCCAGCAGGCAGGTCATAAACCTGTGGCGCTGGTGGGCGGCGCTACCGGTCTGATTGGCGACCCAAGCTTTAAAGCCGCTGAGCGTAAGCTTAATACCGAGGATACCGTGCAGGAGTGGGTGGATAAAATCCGCAAACAGGTAGCCCCGTTCCTTGATTTTGACTGCGGCGACAACTCGGCGATCGCGGCGAACAACTATGACTGGTTTGGCAGCATGAACGTGCTGACCTTCCTGCGCGATATTGGTAAACACTTCTCTGTTAACCAGATGATCAACAAAGAAGCGGTGAAGCAGCGCCTGAATCGTGACGATCAGGGCATCTCCTTTACCGAGTTTTCTTACAATCTGCTTCAGGGTTACGACTTCGCCTGCCTGAACAAGCTGCACGGCGTGGCGCTGCAGATTGGCGGCTCCGACCAGTGGGGCAACATTACCTCCGGTATCGATCTGACGCGTCGTCTGCACCAGAACCAGGTGTTTGGCCTCACCGTGCCGCTGATTACCAAAGCGGACGGCACCAAGTTCGGCAAAACCGAGGGCGGCGCCGTGTGGCTGGATCCGAAAAAGACCAGTCCGTATAAATTCTACCAGTTCTGGATCAACACCGCGGATGCTGACGTCTATCGCTTCCTCAAGTTCTTCACCTTTATGGACATCGCAGAGATCAATGCCCTGGAAGAAGAAGATAAAAACAGCGGTAAAGCGCCGCGCGCCCAGTACGTGCTGGCAGAGCAGGTGACGCGTCTGGTGCACGGCGAAGAGGGCCTGGAAGCGGCGAAACGCATTACCGAGAGCCTGTTCAACGGCAACCTGAGCGACCTGAGCGAAGCTGACTTCGAACAGCTGGCTCAGGACGGCGTGCCGATGATCGAGATGGAAAAGGGCGCCGATCTGCTGCAGGCGCTGGTGGATTCCGAGCTGCAGCCGTCCCGCGGCCAGGCGCGTAAAACCGTCGCCTCTAACGCAGTGACCATCAACGGTGAAAAACAGGCCGATCCGGAATATGTTTTTGCCGACAGCGATCGCCTGTTCGGCCGCTACACCTTGCTGCGCCGCGGTAAGAAGAATTACTGCCTGGTCTGCTGGAAATAAAAAAATACTACCAGGGCGTGGGAAACCACGCCCTTTTTCTTTTTAGGGTTGTGGTAAGAAAATGAAGAACATCCTCGCCATTCAGTCTCACGTTGTGTTTGGCCACGCCGGCAACAGTGCCGCCGAGTTCCCGATGCGCCGCCTGGGCGCCAATGTCTGGCCCCTCAATACCGTACAATTCTCCAACCACACGCAGTACGGCAAATGGACCGGCTGTGTGATGCCGCCTTCGCACCTGACGGAGATCGTCCAGGGCATCGCCGCTATCGATAAGCTGCAGACCTGTGATGCGGTACTGAGCGGCTATCTCGGCTCTGCTGAACAGGGCGAGCATATCCTGGGCATCGTGCGTCAGGTAAAAGCGGCCAATCCGGCGGCGAAGTATTTTTGTGACCCGGTGATGGGCCATCCGGAGAAGGGCTGCATCGTCGCCCCGGGCGTGGCGGAGTTCCACGTGCGCTATGCGCTGCCGGCCAGCGATATCATTGCGCCTAATCTGGTGGAGCTGGAGATCCTCTGCGGTCATCCGGTTGCCAGCGTGAGCGAGGCGGTGGCCGCCGCGCGGGAGCTGATTGCCCAGGGGCCGGAGGTGGTGCTGGTTAAGCATCTTTCCCGCGCCGGCATGAGTATGGACCGTTTTGAGATGCTGCTGGTGATCGCAGATGAAGCCTGGCATATCAGCCGGCCGCTGGTGGATTTTGGCCTGCGTCAGCCGGTGGGCGTTGGCGATGTGACCAGCGGTCTGCTGCTGGTGAAACTGCTGCAGGGCGCCAGCCTGCGCGACGCGCTTGAGCACGTCACCGCCGCAGTGTACGAGATCATGTTGACCACCAAAAACATGCAGGAGTATGAACTGCAGGTGGTGGCGGCGCAGGATCGTATTGCTGTGCCGGAGCACTGCTTCAGCGCCACCCGACTGTAACTTTCCGACTCTGCCCGGCAGAGCGCCGGGCAGAGTCGGGTCTTACTTTAAGCCTTCCGCTGCCAGTGCGTCAGCCACTGCCGGACGCGCCGCCACCTGCGCCATCCAGCTGCCGATATGACCACAGGCGGCCATATCCAGTTTAATCGCATAGCCCCAGCGCAGCACCGTGAACAGATAACCATCGGCGATAGTGAAGCGATGGCCGGTGAGCCACTGTTTATCCGCCAGCGAGGCATCCACGTACTGCAGTTTCTTCTCGAGCAACGCGCGCGCAACGGGCTTATAGTCCTCCGGGGTGTCCGGGCGGAACAGCGGCGTAAAGCCTTTGTGCAGTTCGGTAGCGACGTAGTTCAGCCATTCCAGGGTCTGGTAACGGGCAACGGAGCCCACGGGCGCCAGAAGATGGCGGTCCGGCACCTGATCGGCGATGTACTGCATAATAGCCACGCCCTCAGTAAGCAGGATGTCATCATCCAGCAGCAGCGCCGGCACCTGACCTTTCGGGTTGATCAGCAGATAATCTTCCCCATTTTCCAGCTGTTTCCTTGCCAGATCCACGCTCTGCAAAGTGAAATCCAGGCCGCTTTCGCGCAGGGCGATGTGTGAGGCGAGGGAACAGGCGCCGGGTTTGTAGAACAGTTTCATGCGTTACTCCTCGTGGCTGCAGTTTTCTGTATGTTAGTCCCGCCAGGGGTAAAAAAAAAGCCGCTAACCTAACGTTAGCGGCTTAAAAATAATTGGTTTTCCCTGCGGCGTCAGGCTGCCGCGGTTTCGCGTGCTTTTACGTCCGCGCTGTCGTCCTGAGTCATTCGGTTCAGCTTCGGCGCGGTCAGCAGCATCAGGGCGGCGATGACCGCGGTGACGATACCGATCTGCAGGAACACGTGGCCATACACTTCCAGCGACACCAGCGGATCGGTGACGTTTTCCGGTACCGCCATCAGGTTGGCGATTTTCCCGGCGATGATTGCCGCACCGGCGGTGGTGAGGAACCAGCTGCCCATAATGAAGCCCATCAGACGCTGGGGAACCAGCTGAGCGACCATTGCCAGGCCGAGGCCGGAAATCATCAGCTCACCGATAGACTGCAGCGCGTAGCTCAGAATCAGCCAGTTAACCGAGACGATACCGGCGTCGCTGGCGAACTTCGCCCCTAAAGGCAGGACGAGGAACGCGCCGGAGCACAGCACCATACCGATAGCGAACTTGTGCGGCATCGGCAGGCGGTCGCCCATCTTGTTATAGATGGCGGCCAGAATAGGGCTACCAATCATGATCCAGAACGGGTTCAGCGCCTGATACTGTTCCGGCTCGAAGGCGAGGCCGAGGATCGAGTGCTCCACGTTGCGGATAGCAAAGAAGTTCAGAGAGGTCGGCATCTGGCTGTACAGTACGAAGAAGACGATCGCTTCTACCATCAGCAGGAAGGCGACGATCATTTTGCGACGCGCGGCGCCTTTCAGGCCCATCGCCTCTTTGGCGAAAATCACCACGATACCCAGCGCGATGACGCCCAGCGCCATGCGTGCGATACCCTGGTTGTGCAGCAGCCAGGTAGCGATAGCGACCAGCACCACCACGCCAGCGATGGTCGCCAGCAGTTTACCCATATGCACCGGGGCAAAGTCCGGTTTTGAACCGTACTGTTTCACCCATTTCTGGCAGAAGGCGAAGTTAATGATGGTGATCACCATCCCCACCACGCTCAGGGCGAAGGCGACGCTCCAGCCGAAACGCGCGGCCAGCCACGGAGTTGCCAGCATCGAGAAGAACGAACCGATGTTGATGGACATGTAGTACATGGTAAATGCACCGTCCAGACGCGGATCGTTTTTGTCATAGCAGGTAGAAAGCAGGGAAGACGGGTTGGCTTTAAACAGGCCGTTACCGACGGCGATAGTCGCCATACCCATATAGACGATAGCGGCGTCATGACCGGACCAGGCGACCAGCGCATAGCCGATGGCCAGCACGATAGCGCCCAGCATAATGACGCGTTTGGTACCCAGCACTTTATCGCCCAGCCAGCCGCCAATGGCGACCAGGCCATAAACCAGCGCGCTAAAGGAGGAGAACAGAGTAATGGAATCCGCTTCCGACATACCCAGCTGTTTTACCAGGTAAACGGCCATGATCCCTTGCAGGCCGTAGTAACCAAAACGCTCCCACAACTCGATCGAGAAAATGAGATAGAACGCGCGTGGTTGTTTGAAAGCGTTCAGACTCACGCTTTCTGCTGGTTTATTGTTTGCAGTAGACACATATACCTCTTTTTTTACATCCCATATTTACTGGGGGGTGTTCGGGGCGCAATCTCGTTGGACCGCCGCCTTTATAGTTATTCTTGGAGGGAAAACGGCAGGTAATGTTCACTATCCTGGCGCATCAGGCAAGGCCTTTGTAATAATCTGTTACACATAATCAGGGCGGTATAATGCTCCGGACATATGAATGTTATCCAGAGTTAAATTTCACCGTTACGTTATCGCTGCTATTTTTATCTTTTTGATTCGCCCATTTTCCCCGGAAAGGCGATATATTCTACTGATTGCGCAATAAAGCAGTGATATGGTCCATTATCCTAAAAATTCATGGCTTATTATCCTGGTGATCTTTGATCAGCCGTTGTATTGCCTGACTTTTATTTCCATTTTAATAACATTCTTTCAACATCGAGTTGCGAGCATGATCTGGATCACAAATGTATAGAAATTTTGCGTCGCTAAAAAATGAATGAGCTGGTTGTTTGTTATATAACCGGATAATAACCCATGAAAATGCGGTTTATCTGGTGTTAACGGCGGGTTAAATAGTCAAATGCGGACCATAACCCAAAGTTAGGCTATGGTCGTGAGTAAAACGCTCAGGCGTAGACTTTGTCTTTGAATTCGCAAAGGTCTTCAATCAGGCAGGAGCCACAGCGCGGCTTGCGAGCGATACAGGTGTAACGGCCGTGCAGAATAAGCCAGTGATGGCAGTCGACCTTAAACTCGGCGGGAACCACCTTCAGCAGCTTCTCTTCCACCTGTTCGACGTTTTTCCCGGGGGCGAATTGCGTCCGGTTGCAAACGCGGAAGATATGGGTGTCCACGGCGATCGTCGGCCAGCCAAAGGCGGTATTTAGCACCACGTTGGCGGTTTTGCGGCCCACGCCGGGCAACGCCTCCAGCGCCGCTCTGTCCTCCGGTACCTCGCCGTTGTGCTGCTCCAGCAGGATCCGGCAGGTTTTGATGACGTTTTCCGCTTTGCTGTTAAACAGGCCGATGGTTTTGATATAGGATTTCACGCCCTCCACCCCCAGCGCCAGCATCGCCGCAGGCGTATTGGCCACCGGGTAGAGTTTGGCGGTCGCTTTATTGACGCTCACGTCGGTCGCCTGCGCCGAGAGCAGGACGGCAATCAGCAGCTCAAACGGCGAGCTGAAGTGCAGCTCGGTGGTGGGGTGGGGATCGTTGTCCCGCAGCCTGGTAAGGATCGCCAGGCGTTTGGCTTTGTTCATATTACACTTTCCCTGTCGCGTCAGACGGTGCGACAGAGTCGGCCCGGGCCGCCTGCGCCTTCCGCTGCTTGCTACGTTCATCGATAAGGTATTTTACCGCCAGCATCATGCCGAGGCCAATAAAGGCGCCTGGCGGCAGCATAGCCAGCAGGAAAGGAGTGTCTGTATGGAAAACCTCGATGCGCAGGACCTTTGCCCAACTGCCAAGCAGGCTGTCGGCGCCGTCAAACAGCGTGCCATTGCCGAGGATTTCGCGCAGGGAGCCCAGCACGAACATCGCGCAGGTGGCCCCCATACCGATAGAGAAGCCGTCCAGCGCCGACAGCGCCGGTCCTTTTTTGGCGGCAAAGGCTTCGGCGCGGCCCACCACGATGCAGTTGGTGACGATAAGCGGGATAAAAATCCCCAGCGACTGATACAGACCGAACGCATAGGCGTTGATCAGCATCTGCACCACGCTCACCACCGAGGCGATAATCATCACGTAGATCGGGATCCGAATCTCCGCCGGGGTCCAGCGGCGCAGGCTGGAGATGGTCAGGTTGGTCAGGGTCAACACCAGGGTCGTCGCCAGACCCAGCCCAAGGGCGTTGGTGGCGGTCGAGGTGACCGCCAGCAGGGGACACATCCCTAACAGCTGAACCAGAGCGGAGTTGTTTTTCCACAGACCCTGGACGATGACGTCTTTAACTTCGCTCATGGTTACTCTCCACAGGCGCTGAATTCTGGAAGTTGCGCAGGCAGCGTTTGTGCATACAGGCCTGCGCGCTTAACGGCATTGACCACCGCCCGGGGGGTGATGGTGGCGCCGGTGAACTGGTCAAAATCGCCGCCGTCTTTTTTGACCGCCCAGTGGCTGTCGCCCTGGCCGTGGATGACTTTCCCGGTAAAATGGGTGATCCAGTCCGACAGGCGCAGCTCGATTTTATCCCCCAGACCCGGGGTTTCATGATGCTCGGTCACGCGGGTGCCGAGGACCGTGCCGCTAAAATCGGCGGCCACCAGCAGCTGGATCGCTCCGGAATAGCCATCCGGCGCGGTGGCTTCCATGACCGCGCCGATCGGCTGGTCGTTATTTTTGGCTATCCACACTTTATGCTGGCCTTTGCCCAGCGCCGGGGCGCTGACCAGATAGCAGCTCTTGAGCAGATCGTTATTATAGCGGTCGGCAGGTAAAACCTGGTCGAATAACGCTTTCTGCTGCTGTGCCGCCTGCTGGTCGATGGTGCTTTTGGTCAACTCATTGATCGCCGCCGTTAGCCCGGTGGAGCCGGCGGCAAACAGCGCCAGCGTGACGCCGTGTTTTCGCATGGTTTTTAACATCTTCGCTCTCTCAACGGTGGCCATACGCGCGCGGACGGGTGTAGTAATCGATCAGCGGCACGGTAATATTCGCCAGCAGAACGGCAAACGCCACGCCGTCCGGGTAACCGCCGAAGCTACGAATAAGCCACACCAACAGGCCGGCGAGGGCGCCAAAGATCAGACGGCCGCGGTTGGTTGTCGAAGCCGTCACCGGGTCGGTCAGAATAAAGAAGGCGCCAAGCATGGTGGCTCCGGAGAGCAAATGCATCTGCGGCGAGGCCAGACTCTGCGGCGAGAAGATCCAGCCGAGGGTCGCGCACAGGCCAAGGCTGACGAGGAAGCTGACCGGGATATGCCAGCGGATCGCTTTCTGCCACAGCAGAAACAGTCCGCCCGCCAGCCAGGCGATATTCACCCACTGCCAGCCCAGGCCCGCCAGAACGCCGCCGTAAACCGGCAACTGCAGTACCTGCTGGACGCTATGTCCGGCATGCAGGGAGGTTTTGAAGGTATCCAGCGGGGTTGCCTGGCTGATGCCGTCGATACCCAGCCGCAGGCTGGCCATGTCGCCTCCGGCGGCGGTATGACCGGTAAAGATCATCTGCAGCGTATCGCTGAACGCCGGGATATGGGCGGCAATCTCGTATGAAGGCAGCCAGGAGGTCATCTGCACCGGGAACGAAATCAGCAGCACGACGTAGCCGATCATCGCCGGGTTGAAGGGGTTATGGCCGAGTCCACCGTACAACTGCTTGGCGATCACTATGGCAAAGGCGGTGCCGAGCACCACCATCCACCAGGGGGCCAGCGGCGGAATACTCACCGCCAGCAGCAGGCCAGTGAGCAGGGCGGAGTTATCCCTCAGGGTGGACGCAACAGGCTGTTTGCGCAGTTTGAGAATAGCGGCTTCCATTGCCCAGGCCGTCAGAGCGGCGAGGACAATCTGCAGGACGGTGCCCCAGCCGAAAAACCATGTCTGGACCACAATGCCAGGCACGGCGGCGAGCAGCACCAGCAGCATAATGCGCGAAGTCTGCCGCTGGTTATGGGTATAGGGGGAGCTTGCGATTCTGAAAACCATTTATTCCTCGTTAACTGCCTGCTGTGTTGCTTTGCGCGCCTGAACGCGGGCGATCGCCGCGGCGACGGCCGCTTTGCGTGGGTCGTCATTGGCTGCGGTTGACGCGATTTCCGCCTGGGCGGCTTGCTGTTCGGCTTTGCGCGCTTTGGCGCGGGCGATGGCGGCTTCCACCGCGGCTTTACGCGGGTCGACCGGCCCGGCCGCCGGGGCTTCCGCCGGGGCGGCCTGCTGTTCGGCTTTGCGCGCTTTGGCGCGGGCGATGGCGGCTTCCACCGCGGCTTTACGCGGGTCGACCGGCTCGGCCGCCGGGGCTTCCGTCGGCGCGGCCTGCTGTTCGGCTTTACGCGCTTTAGCGCGGGCGATGGCGGCTTCCACCGCGGCTTTACGCGGGTCGGCCGGCTCGGCCGCCGGGGCTTCCGCCGGCGCGGCCTGCTGTTCGGCTTTGCGCGCTTTGGCGCGGGCGATGGCGGCTTCCACCGCGGCTTTACGCGGGTCGGCCGGCTCGGCCGCCGGGGCTTCCGCCGGCGCGGCCTGCTGTTCGGCTTTGCGCGCTTTGGCGCGGGCGATAGCGGCTTCCACGGCCGCTTTGCGTGGATCGGCAGCGTCGGTCGACGGAGTTTCCGCCGGCGCGGCCTGCTGCTGCGCTTTACGCGCCCGGGCTTCGGCCTTTCGCGCTTCGCGGGCGGCGATCGCCTCGCTGTTGTCCGGTCTGGCGCCGGCCTGAATCACGATAGGCTGCACGGCGTCGCGCTGTTTATCACGTACCCGGGCCAGGGCGGCGTTAATCGCATCCTGATCTTTGGCGGCAGGCTGGACGGCGGCTTTTTTATGCCGCTCGGCGCGGGCCGCTTTCTCACGCTCCAGGCGCGCCTGTCGGGCCTCGAATCGCGCTTTGGCTTCCGCAGCGCGCTGCTCTTCCTGACGAATCGCCGCGATCTCGGCTTTCTCCTGACGGAAGTACTGCACCAGCGGAATATTGCTTGGGCATACCCACGCGCACGCGCCGCATTCGATGCAGTCCGAAAGATTGTGGGCGGTGGCTTTATCGTGCTGCTGGCCTTTGCTGAACCAGTAAAGCTGCTGCGGCAGCAGATCGGCCGGGCAGGCGTCGGCGCAGGCGCTGCAGCGAATGCAGCCTTTCTCTTCCTGCGGCTCGCCCATTTCGCTGGCGGAGGGCGTTAACAGACAGTTGGTGATCTTCACCACCGGGACGTCGAGCCCCGGCAGGGTAAAGCCCATCAGCGGCCCGCCCATGATCACCATCGGCTCGGCGCTGGCGCAGAAGCCGGCGTCGTTAAGCAGATGGCGCACCGGCGTGCCAAGGCGCGCCCATACGTTGCCCGGCCGGGTTACCGCCTCGCCGGTGAGGGTGACCACGCGCTCGGTTAACGGCTCGCCGTCGATCACTGCGCGTTTCACCGCATAGGCTGTACCGACGTTCTGCATCAGCACGCCAATGTCCGAAGAGCGACCACCGTGGGGTACCTGTTTGCCGGTGAGAATTTGGGTGAGCTGCTTGGCGCCGCCGGAGGGGTATTTGGTGGGGATCACGCGCAGCGAAATGCCATGGGCGTCGCAAAGCACCGCCCGCAGCATCGAGATGGCCTGCGGCTTATTGTCTTCAATGCCGATCAGCACCTCGTCAGGCTGCAGAATATGGGCAAGGATGCGGATCCCTTCGACAATCTGCGCCGCGCAGTCCTGCATCAGACGGTCGTCCGCCGTGATATAGGGTTCGCACTCGGCGGCGTTAATGATCAGCGTTTTAATTTTATCGCCGCCGCCGCGCAGTTTACTGCCGGTGGGGAAGCCCGCGCCGCCGAGGCCGGCAACGCCAAACTGGTGGATGCGCTCAATCAGCGCTTCACGGGTGCGGGTCTGATAGTCGCTCCAGCCGTCGCGTTCGATCCAGCGGTCTTCGCCGTCGGCGTCAATGATCACGCTCATCTCCGCCAGCGCGGACGGATGGGCAGTGGTGTGCGGGGCGATAGCGGCAACGGTGCCGGAGGTGGGAGCGTGAACCGGCAGCATTCTTCCCCAACCGCGGGTCAGCGGCTGGCCGCGCAGCACCCGGTCGCCGACCTTGACGCACAGTTCGCCTTCGGCGCCGATATGCTGCTTCAGCGGGATCACAAAGCGCTGCGGCAGGGAAACCTGGCGCAGCGGGGTGCCGTTTGACTGGGTTTTCATCTCCGGCGGGTGAATACCGCCGTTAAAATCCCAGACTTTGTCTTTTCGGAAAGCGGAAAATAGCTTAAACATGTTGTTCCACAGGAATATTTCGCACCGGGATCGTATGCAGATCCCATTTCCAGGTCTCCGGGGTCGTCGCCACCGGAACGAGTGAAATGCACTGGGTCGGGCAGGGGGCAACGCACAGGTTGCAGCCGGTGCACAGGTCGCTCATCACGGTATGCATGGCGCGGGTCGCCCCGACAATGGCATCCACCGGACACGCCTGAATACATTTGGTGCAGCCGATGCAGTTCGGCTCGTCAATCACGGCGAGCATGCGGGCCGGCTCGGCTGCCTGCTCGTCGCCGTCGACGGGCTGCGGGTCGACGTTGAGCAGGGCGGCGATTTTTAACATCACCGCTTCGCCACCCGGCGCGCAGCGGTTAATTTTCTCACCCTGCACGCCCACCGCTTCCGCATAGGGGCGGCAGCCAGGGTAGCCGCACTGCCCACACTGGCTCTGCGGCAACAGTTCATCAATTTTTTCCACCACCGGGTCGTCCTGCACCGCGAAACGGCGCGACGCGTACCCCAGTATTAAGCCGAAAATCAGCCCTAACAGGCTGATGGCGATCACGGCTATCCAGACTGCGCTCATTACAACTTCACCAAACCACTAAAGCCCATAAAGGCCAGAGACATTAAACCGGCGGTAATCAGCGCGATGGCATTACCGCGGAACGGCGCGGGGACATCGGCCACCACCAGACGCTCGCGGATCGCCGCGAACAGCACCATCACCAGCGAGAAGCCGACGGCGGCGGCAAAACCGTACAGCGCCGACTGCAGGAAATTGTGGCCCAGATTGATGTTCAGCAGCGCCACCCCAAGCACCGCGCAGTTGGTGGTGATCAGTGGCAAAAAGATCCCCAGCAGGCGATAAAGCGCCGGGCTGGTTTTACGCACCACCATCTCAGTGAACTGAACCACCACGGCGATAACCAGAATAAAGGCCAGGGTACGTAAATAAACCAAATTTAGCGGGATAAGGATCCAGGTATCAATCAGCCAGGCGCAAATAGAGGCCAGGGTCATCACGAAGGTGGTCGCGAGCCCCATTCCCATTGCGGTTTCCAGCTTTTTGGAAACACCCATAAACGGGCACAGGCCAAGGAACTTCACTAAAACGAAGTTATTGACAAGGACAGTACCGATAAAGAGCAGTAAATAATCAGCCATCATGCGACCTGAAACGAAAAAAAGCCGCTTATTATCGAATAAAACGATACCGGCGACAACAGGTTAAGTGTGGGGTTTTTACGGATTAACAAAGGTCCGTTTGACCCGCTGTGAACGGCGAAAATAGGGCGCCAGCAGCGCGGCGGCCAGCAGCGGAAACAGTAGCTGACGCAGAGCAAGGGCATCCGAAACGGGGGAGAAGGCAAACGCCTTTATCGCCAGCAACAGCGTAATGAGCAGCCAGATAATATAGTGTTTCGGCACCAGCGAGCGCCGCTTGAAAAAGGCGATGGTCAGCCAGAGCGTATAAAACCACATGGCGATGGCAAACAGCAGCGAGGCGACCCACAGCGCCATGTGTCCGGTGCTCATGGCGCGCAGCAGGGCCCAGGTCTGCGGCGACATGAGGGCATTGGCAAAAAATAGCAGCGATAACGAGGCGCTCAACAGCGCCAACAGCAACCAGGCCAGCGGTGCCAACAGCCAGCCGCCGATGCGCTCCGCAGATTGAGACGTCATGTTTTTCCCCTATTCAACGCCAGTATATAAAAGCAGGCCGGGAAGTATAAGCAACTGGCGTGAAGGATGACAGTCTTACTGCACGAATCGCCAAACGGATTTAGGCACCTGGCCCACATCGAACAATTTACCACCGGAAACCAGCTCTGCCCGGCGATGGTCGGCGGCGCGATACATATTAACGATCTCTTCGGTGTCAGTCAGGGAGTAGTTAAGGTGATCAAATAGTTTTTCAAGACTTTCCAGCGAACTGATTTTGCGGAATTTTAATAAATAGTCCAGAACGGTCATTTTCGTATCCATTTTATAATCGGAATAATTACGTTGAATATTATCAGCATTCACTAAACCTACTCTCAACCAACGGCGCCTTCTGCCGGGGCCGCGTGGCATGATTCAGGTTATATAAACCCATGACAAGGGGCAAAGCCAGCCTTGAAGAGCAGGGAGATGTTTAAGAATATTCTAAATCAGACCGGGCGCCGAATGGCGCCCGCAGGAGAAGATTAACGCTGTTCGCCGCGGCTGGCAATAACAGATTTGTACCAATAAAAACTCTTCTTTCGTTTGCGTGCCAGATTTTGCTGGTGGTCCACATAGACAAAGCCATATTGCTTTTGATAACCGTTGAGCCAGCTCAGCAAATCGATAAACGACCAGGGATAATAGCCGCGGACGTCCGCTCCCTGCGCCAGCGCCTTTTCCAGGGCGCCAATATGGCTGCTCAGATAGTCGATTCGCGGATCGTCGACCACCTCACCGGCAATAATCGGGTCTTTCGCCCCAAGGCCATTCTCGGTGATATAGATCGGGATATCGCCATAGCGCGCCTTGATCATCATAATGCCGTCGGTCAGCCCCTGCGGCCAGATCTCCCAGCCCCATTCGGTATAGGTGCTTTGCGGATTACGCACGAAATAGAATAACCCCTCCACGCCAGGCTCGCCGCCGGTGGGGATTTCGGGCGGCTGGGCGGATACCGTTTCCCGACGATAGTAATTCAGACCGATAAAGTCACAGCGGTTGTCTCGCAGCAGCGCGTCGTCCCCTGGAGCAAAGCGCGGTACGCCCCACAGCGCTTGAGTCTGCGCCAGCAGGGCAGCAGGATAGGCGCCTTTTAGCACCGGATCGTACAGCCAGTGGGTATGGATGGCGTCAGCCAGGTCGGTAGCCTGCCGGTCTGCCTCGCTGTCGGTGAGTGGGGTATGCGGCTGCAGCACATTGACGAAACCAATCTCGCCCGCCACGGCCATCTCGCGAAAAGCCTTCACCGCCAGCGCATGGGCGATAAATACGTGATGACAGGCCTGGATGGCGCGCGCCGGATCGCGAACGGCCGGGGGATGCAGGCCGTTAATGTAGCCGTGGCCGATGAAGACAATGGTCTCGTTAAAGGTTGCCCACAGCTTCACCCGCGAACCAAAGCGCGCGTAGCACAGGCGGGCATACTCGGCGAAGGCCTCAGCGGTGCTGCGTGCTTCCCAGCCGCCCTCATCCTGCAGGGCCTGCGGCAGGTCCCAGTGATAGAGGGTGATCATCGGCTCAATATTATGCGCCAGCAGTTCATCGATCAGATCGCTATAAAACTGCACGCCTGCTTCATTAACCTCGCCGCGCCCGGTGGGCAGCAGGCGGGGCCAGGAGATGGAAAAGCGATAGCTCTGCAGACCCATCTCGGCCATCAACGCCACGTCTTCGCGAAAACGGTGATAGTGATCGACGGCGATATCGCCGGTGGTCCCTTCAAAGGTGGTTCCCGGCAGGTGAGAGTAAATATCCCAGATTGACGGTCCTTTACCGTCAGCGTCGTGCCCACCTTCGACCTGATACGCTGCGGTAGCGGCACCCCATAAAAAATGTTGCGGAAAAGCGGCCATGATAAAGCTCCCAGTCTGATGATAGAGGGAGTGTAATCAAAGCAAGGAGAGCTGTGCAACCGGTTTCTGAAACCGGTTGCACAGTTGCGAAGCAGGTCACTGTTTCACGGCGGCGCTACTTTGTCTGCACCACATCCGCTGGCGGTGGCGACTGGTAATTATCAATATGGTGCGCGATAACCAAAAGCAGTGCGGAAATCCCAAAAACAATCCAGCCAATAAGTTCTACAATACGGGTAAAAACAGTCGTCATAACACTTCAATATCCTTTGAACACAGTGGGAAATGTTACTCCATGGTCAGCAGATCACAAGGGGTATCTGTCTGATTTTGCACGCATGCGGTAAAACCTTACGTGGAAAAATGATAAGTTTGAGTCGCGGTTTGTAAGAATATTCTCATTAACCAGATATTGACATCAGCTGAATAAGCGAGGCGGTAACATGAGTGATGCGATCCGGGTGGGGCTGGTGGGCTATGGCTATGCCAGCAAAACGTTTCATGCGCCGTTAATCAGCGGCACATCGGGCCTGGCGCTGACGACGGTCTCCAGCAGCGACGCGGCCAAAGTTCATGCCGACTGGCCTGGCGTGAAGGTGGTCAGTGCGGCGAGTGAATTGCTGAACGACCCGGAGATCGATCTGGTGGTCATCGCCACGCCGAACGACACGCACTTCCCACTGGCGAAAGCGGCGCTGGAGGCCGGGAAGCACGTGGTGGTGGATAAACCCTTTACCGTGACACTGTCACAGGCTCGCGAGCTGGAGAGCCTGGCGAAGCACTGTGGTCGGGTGCTGTCGGTATTTCACAACCGGCGTTGGGACAGTGATTTTTTAACGGTCAGAACGTTGATCAACGAAGGCCAGCTGGGAGAAGTGGGTTACTTCGAATCACATTTCGACCGTTTCCGGCCGCAGGTGCGCCAGCGCTGGCGGGAGCAGGCGGGCCCCGGGAGCGGAATTTGGTATGATCTTGGACCGCATCTGCTCGACCAGGCGGTGGCGCTGTTTGGTCTGCCGGTGAGCATCACGGTCGATCTCGCTCAGCTTCGGCCCGGCGCGCAATCCACTGACTATTTTCACGCGGTGCTGGCCTATCCCCAGCGGCGGGTGGTGCTGCACGGCACATTGCTCGCCGCCGCGGAGAGCGCGCGCTTTATCGTCCACGGCTCGCGGGCCAGCTATATCAAGTACGGTCTCGACCCGCAGGAGGAGCGGTTGAAAAATGGCGAACGTTTGCCGCAGGAGGACTGGGGGTATGATATGCGTGACGGTACCCTCACTCGCGCCGAAGGCGACGAACGCAGCGAGGAGACGTGGCTGACGCTGCCGGGCAATTATCCCGCTTACTATGCCGCTATCCGCGATGCGCTCAACGGGGTGGGAGAAAACCCGGTCCCGGCCAGCGAGGCGATTCAGATCATGACCCTGATTGAGCTCGGTATCGAGTCGGCCCGGCACCGCGCCACGCTCAGCCTGGTGTGAAAAAAGCCCGGCAGCGCGGCTGCCGGGCCGGTAATCAGCCTTTGGCCACCCGCTGAATGAGCGCGGCTTTTTCCTGTTCGCTGAGAAACGCCTGAGTCAGTCCGTTGATCTGCGCCTGGCGGATCTGCTCCCGGCTCAGCCCCGCCGCCGGCGCCGCCACGGTGTATTCGTGGATAATGTCGACCCCCTGGACCGCCGGATCGTCAGTGTTGAGGCTCGCCAGCACGCCGTGCTCAAGGAACTGCTTCAGCGGATGCTGGGCCAGAGAGGGCACGGTGCTGGTTTGCACGTTCGAGGTGAGGCAGGACTCAATCCCGATGCGGTGCTCGGCCAGATAGTCCATCAGGGCGGGATCCTGTACCGCTTTTACCCCATGGCCGATGCGCTCGGCGCCCAGTTCACGGATGGCCTGCCAGATACTTTCCGGGCCGGCCGCTTCGCCAGCGTGGACAGTGATATGCCACCCGGCATCGCGGGCCTGGTTAAAATGACTGAGGAACAGCGCCCCCGGGAATCCCAGCTCATCGCCAGCGAGGTCGAGGGCGGTGATGCCATCGCGGTGGGCGAGCAGGGCCGCCAGCTCTTCCTGGCAGGCCGCTTCGCCAAAGGTGCGGCTTAAAATGCCGATCAGGCGGGCATCGACCTGGAAATCGCGGCACCCCTCACGTACCCCGGCGATCACTGCCTCTACCACGCCGTCGACCGGCAGCTGGTGGGTCATCGCCATATAGCGGGGGGAGAAGCGCAGCTCCACGTAGTGCAGGCCATTGCGCGCCGCGTCTTCGACGTTCTCATACGCCACGCGACGGCAGGCTTCCAGCGAGGCCAGGACTTTCACCCCCCAGTCGAGCTTGGCGAGAAAACTGACCAGATCGGGCTCCAGGCTGGTGACCTGGACGTGGGGACGCAGCGTGTCAAGGGTGGTAGCGGGAAGGGTGATGTTAAACTCGCGGCCAAGATCGAGGATGGTTTGGGCCCGGATGTTACCGTCAAGGTGGCGGTGAATGTCGGTTAATGGCAATGAGGAATCAATCATGGTCGCACTCTTTTTTTAGTTAAAGTGCACGTCATTATACAACAGATACCTAACGCTTTAAAACGATTGAAAAAAGGCAAAAGAAACAAACGCCTGCGCCAGGCCCGGCCGGCGCAGCAGAATGCGGCGCATAATCATTTACATTTATATTTTATTTGAATGTATTCATGTTACATATTAAATTCTGCTTACTTTATCGACGATGAGGCAGGGATGCGGATGTGGAAAGCGTAATCCATAATAATATTGAGGGTTTTCTGCTGTTGTTATTAAGCATGTGGCCCATTCTGTTGGTGGTATTCGTTGGCGTCGCCATCTCCTTCTATACCATGCTGTTACGCAAAACGGCGCTGGCCTGCCTGCTGTTCGCCGTCGCCATCGGCGCCGCAGGCTGGAGCTTTGCCTGACGCCAGGCCTCAGGGTTTATCCAGCAGGCTCATACTGGAGGTGGCGGCGCCATCATTCAGATTGGACGGCGAATGCCAGTCGCGCCCCGCCAGGGCGCTGTCTCCCTGACCGCTGCTGGCGACGCTGTCCTGCTGTGTCGACAGCGTTGACCCTTCAAGCGCTTCCTCTGCCCCCGACTGGTCGGGCAGAGAACTGCTATACCCGCCATTGTTCGAATACGTATCCATACCGTTGACTTCATTCGGCACCGTGTCGGTGGTGGTCCCGTCATCGTTAATGCAAAATGAGCCGCCGATGCCGTTAGGCTGACAGTCCGCGGCGAAAGTCGGGCTGGCCAACGCGGTCAGCAGCAATAGCGGTAAGCTAATTTTCTTCATTTTTATCTCCATACGCAGCGTGGCCGACAGATGTTCTCAACTATAGAGGGGAGAGCGCGGCGGCAGGTAACAAAACTGTTTAATTTTGTAATAGCTCATGGTATCCGGCGCCCGTTCGCGTGGCCCGGGTGCAGCGGCTCGACACAATGCGGTAATCATTTGTTAATTCAACGTAAAGGTTAATGAAAATTTAAGGGAAGGCCGCTATGTTGGCAGCATCACACTTTCCATTAAGGATATTCCATGCGCGATAAATATTCCGGCCTGCAGATTGGCATCCACTGGCTGGTCTTCTTGCTGGTGGTGGTGGCCTATGCGGCGATGGAGCTGCGCGGTTTTTTTCCCCGCAGCGATCGGCCGCTGATTAATATGATTCATGTTTCCTGCGGGATCGCCATTTGCGTGTTGATGGCGGCGCGTTTGCTGGTGCGGCTGAAAACGCCTACGCCGCCGATCGTGCCGAAGCCGTCGCCAATGATGACCGGTTTCGCCCATCTCGGCCATCTGGTTATTTATCTGCTGTTTATTGCCCTGCCGCTGATCGGCATGGTGATGATGTACTGGCGCGGGAATCCCTGGTACGCCTTTGGCCTGACGATGCCGTATGCCCCGCAGAGCGATTTTGAGCGGGTGGACACCCTGAAAGCGATCCATGAATGGTTAGCGAATGCCGGTTACTTCGTGATTGGCCTGCATGCCTTTGCCGCGCTGCTCCATCATTACTGGTGGAAAGATAATACCCTGCTGCGAATGATGCCCCGTAAGCGCTGAATCACTCGCTTCAACATTCAGACCCCGTCCCGCGACGGGGTTTTTTTTGCCTTTGCGGCTAATAAAATATAGTATACCCCCCTATATGATACGGAGGCGTTATCGTGCCACATTCACCTGAAGATAAAAAACGGGCCCTCAGCCGCGTACGCCGCATCCGCGGTCAGGTTGAAGCCCTTGAACGCGCGCTGGAGTCCGGCGAACCCTGTATGACTATCCTGCAGCAGATCGCCTCGATTCGCGGGGCGGCAAACGGTCTGATGGGCGAAATGGTGGAGATCCACCTGCAGGACGAGCTGGTCAGCGGCGACACCACCCCGGACCAGCGGGCCGCGAGAATGGCAGAGGTCGGTCATCTGCTACGATCTTATTTAAAATAACATCACGACGAGGAAGAGACAGTTATGAAATCACGCGCAGCAGTGGCCTTTGGCCCCGGTCAGCCGTTAAAAATCGTAGAGATTGACGTCGCGCCGCCGAAAAAAGGCGAAGTTCTGGTGAGAATCACCCATACCGGCGTGTGCCATACCGATGCCTTCACCCTTTCCGGCGACGATCCGGAAGGCGTCTTCCCGGCGGTGCTGGGCCATGAAGGCGGCGGCGTGGTCGTGGAAGTGGGCGAGGGCGTCACCAGCCTTAAGCCGGGCGATCATGTCATCCCGCTGTATACCGCCGAATGCGGCGAGTGCAAGTTCTGTAAGTCGGGTAAAACCAATCTCTGTCAGGCGGTGCGCGCCACCCAGGGCAAAGGGCTGATGCCGGACGGCACCACCCGTTTCTCGTATAACGGCGAACCGATTTATCACTACATGGGCACCAGCACCTTCAGCGAATACACGGTCTGCGCTGAGATCTCGCTGGCGAAAGTCAATCCGCAGGCGCCGCTGGATAAAGTGTGTCTGCTGGGCTGCGGCGTGACCACCGGCATCGGCGCGGTGCATAACACGGCGAAGGTTAAGCCTGGGGATACCGTCGCGGTCTTTGGTCTGGGCGGCATCGGCCTGGCGGTGATCCAGGGCGCCGTGCAGGCGCAAGCCGGGCGCATTCTGGCGGTCGATACTAACCCGGATAAGTTCACTCTCGCGAAAGAGATGGGGGCTACCGACTTTATCAACCCCAACGACTACGATAAGCCCATTCAGGATGTGATCGTTGAGCTGACCGACGGCGGGGTGGATTTCAGCTTCGAGTGCATCGGTAATGTCAATGTGATGCGCGCGGCGCTGGAATGCTGCCATAAAGGCTGGGGCGAGAGCGTCATTATCGGCGTGGCCGGCGCAGGGCAGGAGATCAAGACCCGTCCGTTCCAGCTGGTGACTGGCCGGGTGTGGCGCGGCTCCGCCTTTGGCGGCGTGAAAGGCCGTAGCCAGCTGCCGGGAATGGTGGAAGACGCGATGGCGGGTAAAATTCGCCTCGACCCGTTTATTACTCATCGCCTGCCGCTGGCGCAAATTAACGAGGCCTTTGACCTGATGCATGAAGGCAAATCGATTCGCACCGTGATCCACTTTGGCGACCAGTAATCGCTAACGCGCAAGGCGTTTCGTCAGCAGCAAAAGGGCCCGAATGGGCCCTTTTGCTTAGGTCAATCAGTGATGGTCAGGAAGCGCGTAGGCGATAATGTAATCGCCGCGATCCGGAGACTGACGGGCGCCGCCCGCATTGATAATGATGTACTGCTTACCGGTTTTCGGCGACACGTAGGTCATCGGGCCGGACTGACTGCCAACCGGCAGACGGGATTTCCAGATCTCCTTGCCGTTAGCGGTATCAAAGGCGCGCAGGTAGAAATCCTGGGTGCCGGCGAAGAACAGCAGCCCGGACTGCGTCGCCAGCGACGCGCCAAGGGTCGGCATACCGATCGGAATCGGCATATGCATGCGGATCCCCAGCGGCCCGGTATCCTCTACGGTGCCTACCGGCACCTGCCACACCAGTTTCCCGGTTTTCAGATCCACAGCGGACATGGTGCCGAAAGGCGGTTTCTGGCACGGAATGCCCAGCGGCGACAGGAAACGTTCGCGCATGGCGCCAAACGGCGTGCCTTCCATCGGCACGATGCCCATCTCAATGCCGCTGGCGTCTTTCGCTACCTTTTCGCGCGGCACCATATAGTTGGCGAGACCGAGACGCATATCGTTAACGAACATCAGGCTGTTGTTGGGATCCACCGAGACGCTGCCCCAGTTCATGCCGCCGAGCGAGCCCGGGAATTGCAGGGAGCGGTCTTCCCCCGGCGGGGTAAAGACTCCCTGGTGGCGCATCTCTTTGAACTGGATACGGCACAGCAGCAGGTCGATCGGCGTCGCGCCCCACATATCGGACTCGGTCAGCGTCTGGTTGCCGATCATCGGCATTCCCACCGAGTAAGGCTGCGTCGGCGAGTAGCGCTCGCCTTTGACGTTGCCCACCGGCACCGGTCGCTCTTCCACTTTCGCCACCGGCTCGCCGGTTTCGCGATTGAGCATAAAGATCATGCCCTGCTTGCTGGTCTGCACCAGCACCGGGGTGGTGCCGCTCTTGCCGTCAGGCAGATCGTACAGCAGCGGCTGAGACGGCAGGTCAAAGTCCCACAGGTCGTGGTGGGTGGTCTGGAAGTGCCAGCGTACCTGGCCGGTCGCGGCATCCACAGCGACGATAGAGGAGCTGTATTTGTCGTCCAGCGCGGTTCGTTCGCCGCCGAAGAAGTCTGGCGTAGCGTTGCCGGTCGGCAGATAGATCAGGTTCAGCTTCGCGTCGTAAGACATCGCCGACCAGACGTTCGGCGTGCCGCGCGTATAGGTCTGGCCCTCCGGCGGTACGCCGGTCAGCGCCGAATTACCCGGATCCCACGCCCAGGCCAGTTTACCGGTATGGACGTCAAACGCGCGGACCACCCCCGGCGGTTCGCCGGTAGAGTAGTTATCCGCGACGCGGCCGCCCACCACCACCACATTGCCCGCGACCAGCGGGGTAGAGGTCTGTTGATAGTAGCCCGCTTTGACTTCGCCCATTCCGACGCTGAGGTCGACAATACCGCGATCGCCGAAGCTCTCGCACAGTTTGCCGGTGTCGGCATCAATGGCGATCAGGCGGGCATCGATTGTCGGCAGGAACAGACGACGGGAGCAGGCGGCAGGCTGGGCGCCTGACGCTGGCGTCGTCTGCGCCTGGCTATCTTCGTAATAGCCTAAGCCGCGGCAGCGCTGCCAGTTAGGCGAAGAGGATTTGGAGTCATAGCGCCATTTCTCTTTGCCGCTGTCGACATCCAGCGCCAGCACTTTGCTGTATGGGGTACAGACGTAAAGGGTATCGCCAATCTGCAGCGGGGTATTCTGATCTTCCGCGCCGGAGCCATTGCTCTGCGGAATATCCCCAGTATGCGCCACCCAGGCTACCTGCAGCTGGTTGACGTTGTGCTTGTTGATTTGATCGAGAGCGGCGAAGCGGTCGCCGTGGGTGGTGTTGCCCCAGTGCGCCCAGTTTTTCTGCTCTTCGCCCGGTGCGACGGGTTTCACCGGTACCGCTTCCGTGGCGCTGACCAGCGGTTCGGATTTAAACATCCAGCCAAAGCTTCCCGCCAGCGCCACGGCGAGCACCGCGGCGATGGCAAAAGCCGAGCCTTTTTTCGCCGGCGGGCTGGCGAGGAAAGGCCAGACCAGGGCGGCGAGAAAGGCCAGCACGCCAAGGGCGAACAGGCGCGAGAAGAGCGGCCAGAAGTTCCAGCCAGCGTCGCCGATCGCCCAGATCACTGAGGCGATAAACGCCACGGCGTACAGCAAAATCCCGCCGCGGCGGTGACGGAAAATTAGCACTGCCGCGATAACCATCACCACGCCCATCAGCGCAAAGTACAGCGTGCCGCCGACGAGAGCCAGTTTTGCCCCCAGAATACCGATAGCCAGACCGATGATCAGCATCAGTCCGGCGAGAAGCCACTGCAGGATCCGGGGGAATCCGCGCGGCGCGTTGCCAGTTGTCATGAAATCTCCTTAACCACACCAGCCACCTCATAACGAACCAAATGAAACAAAGTTATTTTGTTTTATTTTTGAATGAAGTGGTTTTTATCTTCATAAAGCCAAATTTATTGCCTGCTTTGATTTCATATGAACCATTTGGTGAAATCGCGATATGATAGATCTGTTAAAGAAATTTGCGCAAATGTTAATAAATAATTTCGCACTAAATGATTATTTTGCTGAATGTGTCTCAGTCGGCGTCGGCTCCCCGGCCGCGACGGGCCGGGGGAGCGGCGGATCAGGCAGGCATTGATTTACGAATAGCGCTGAGCAGGGTGTGCGTCCCGGGGGTCAGCGTCGCATCGACGCGGGTTAAAATACCGATGGGCTCCCCGGCGCCCTGGGTGGCAATCGGCAGGGCGGTCAGTACGCCACGGCGAAGATCGTCTTTCACCGCCCCGGAAGGGACGAACCAGACATAGTCAAAATCAACCGTTAGCTGGCGCGACAGGGAGGCGGACAGGGTCTCGATGCAGCCGGCGGGCATTTTGCACCCCTGACTCTGGAGCAGCGCTTCGGCGTTTTGCCGCGGCACGGTGCCCTTTGGCGAGACCACCACCGGCCACTCCATCACCCGACTGAGGGTCACCGTCTCCTGCAGCAGGGGATGTCCCGGACGAACCACCAGCTTAAGGGATTCCAGGAACAGCAGTTCGTAATGCAGGCCGCTCATCAGCTCCGGATCGGACATCCGTCCGATGCCGATGTCGATCTCCCCGGACTTTAACCCGGCGAGCAGCATGGTGTTGTTCATGGTGGCGACCTGCAGCGTGATATCTTTTTGCTGCTTATGGAACTGGCCGATCACCGTCGGCAGGATCCCCAGCGCGGCGGTAGGCAGCGCGCCGATGCGTACAATATCGTTATTCAGGCCCTCTTTACGGTTCAGCGCCTGGCCCGCCGAGTTAAGGGCATCAAGCACCTTCACGGCATGAGTCAGAAACTGTTCCCCGACCAGGGTCAGCTGCGCCCCCAGACGTCCCCGCTCAAACAGACGGGTACCGGTCAGCTGTTCAAGCTCGTTAAGCGTTTTTGAAAGTGCTGGCTGGCTCAGATTTAAAGTTTCAGCCGCGCGCCCCAGCGTTCCCTGTTGAGCGACGGCCACGAAGGTGTGTAGATGGCGCAAGCGAATGCGCTGACTGAAGAGACCATTTTTTTCCATAGTAAGATGATGTTAAAAACACAGCGGTGAAAGAGACAAGCGGCCTTGTTTAAATTTGATAACCAGATAGCAAAATATTTTTAACATTTGAGCTGATTACATTACAAGATCTTTCCCTATGGTTTAACACGCCGTCGCCCCGGCAGTGCGGGGCGACGGCGGTGGTCAGCATGGCCGCTAGATATCGAAAAAGACGGTTTCGTTCTCGCCCTGCAGATAAATGTCGAAACGATAGACCACTTCCGCACCGCGAACTTCGCGCTCAGCGATTAAGGTTTTGCGTCTCACCTCCCACTCGATGAGATTCAGCACCGGGTCGCTGGCGTTGGCCTCGTGCTCATCGGCAAAATACATCCGCGTATTGAGGCCAATATTGATCCCCCGGGCCACCACCCACAGATTGACGTGCGGCGCCATCAGACGGCCATCGCGGCCAACCACCGCGCCGGGCTTGATGGTTTCAAAGCGCCAGACGCCGGAGGTGAAGTCAGAGCAGGTGCGCCCCCAGCCGCGAAAGCCCGGGTCGACCGCTTTCTGCTGCTGACGATCGTCAGGATGGTTATAGCGTCCCGCGGCGTTGGCCTGCCAGATCTCCAGCAGCACATCGCGGACCGGGGTTCCGGAGCCGTCGATAACCCGGCCTTCAATGGTGATCCGTTCTCCGACGGTATCGGCGGTGGTGAGAACAGGACCAAAATTTTTCTCAAAAATATGGAAACCCGCGGCGTCTGGCGCCAGACCGATATGAACATAGGGTCCCGCGGTCTGCGAGGCGGTTTCAGGCAGATACTCTTTCATCGGGCGGCCCCCTGAGTGCGATTTTCAAACAGCGTGGCGCGATGGCCGCGCAGAACAAGGTCGAAGCGGTAGGCCAGACAATCCAGCGGCACGGCGGCGTGCATGTCCAGCTCGGCGATCAGGGTGCGCACGGCGTCGTCATTATTAATGGTTCTGACGATCGGGCACTGCTTGATCAGCGGGTCGCCTTCGAAATACATCTGGGTGATCAGGCGCTGGGCCCAGGCGTCGCCCGAGAGCGAGAAATGAATATGCGCCGGACGCCAGTCGCTGGCCTGGTTGCGCCAGGGGTAGGGGCCGGGCTTGATGGTGCGAAAACAGTAATAGCCGTTCTCGTCGGTCAGCACCCGGCCGCAGCCGCCGAAGTTCGGGTCAATCGGCGCCAGATACTGATCTTTTTTATGTCGATAGCGGCCGCCGGCATTGGCCTGCCAGACTTCCACCAGGGTGTTTTTCATCGGTCGGCCGAAGCCATCCCGCACGTAGCCGTGCACAATGATCCGCTCGCCAATCGGCAGGCCTTCTTTGGCATAGTTAAGGATAAGGTCATTATCCAGCGGACCCAGGTCGTCGCGGCTAAACGCCGGGCCGGTGATCTCCGACAGCGAGTTCTGCAGGGAGATCAGGGCGTTTTTCGGGGAGCGCAGGACGCTGGTTTTATAGCCCGGGGCGTAAGCGGGCGGGTGACTACTGTAATCGCGATGGATAACCTCGCGCGGGGACCATTTATCGTTCATCGGGTACTCCGTATAGAGGGTAGAGGGGCATGTTGTTGTAATGTCGCCAGAAACAGTGTGTGTAAATGTATTGTTAATTTAAAGTGAAATTACCGGGTGTTTTTCATAACCATCGGTTATGTTTTGCGCTATGCCCGTGACCGGAAGCAGGTTATCGCCATCACAGTTTGTAAATTCTTCCCCCCGCCGGGAGGCAGCTTTCCTACACTCCAGGAAGTATTCACTGGAGGTAACACATCATGGCGAACACCATCACGGCTGATGAGATTCGGGAGCACTTTTCGCAGGCCATGTCGGCCATGTACCAGCAGGAAGTTCCGCAGTACGGGACGCTGCTGGAGCTGGTGGCTGACGTCAACCTGGCGGTACTGGAAAATAATCCGAAGCTGCATGAACAACTGGCCAACGCCGACGAGCTGGCGCGCCTGAACGTTGAGCGCCACGGGGCGATCCGCGTGGGCACAGCGGAGGAACTGGCGACGCTGCGTCGCATGTTTGCCATTATGGGGATGTTTCCCGTCAGCTATTACGATCTCTCGCAGGCCGGCGTGCCGGTTCACTCCACGGCGTTTCGTCCTGTCGACGATGCCGCGCTGGCGCGCAATCCGTTTCGGGTTTTTACCTCGCTGCTGCGTCTGGAGCTGATCGAAAACCGCGCTCTGCGCGAGCGGGCCGAGGCGATCCTCGCCCGGCGCAACATATTCACTCCCCGCTGCCTGGCGCTGATCGCCCGGCACGAGGCCGAAGGGGCCTTCACCCCAGCGGAAGCCCGCGAGTTTGTGCAGGAGGCGCTGGAGACCTTCCGCTGGCACCGGCATGCCACCGTCGATGAGGAGACCTACCACGCGCTGCATCGCGAGCATCGCCTGATTGCCGATGTGGTCTGCTTCCCGGGATGCCATATCAACCACCTCACGCCGCGGACGCTGGATATTGACCGCGCGCAGGCCCTGATGCCGGAGTGCGGTATTGAGCCAAAGGCCCTGATCGAAGGTCCGCCGCGCCGGGAGGTACCGATCCTCCTGCGGCAGACCAGCTTCAAGGCGCTTGAGGAGCCGGTGATGTTCGCCGGCGAACACCGCGGCACCCACAGCGCCCGCTTTGGCGAAATTGAGCAGCGCGGCGTGGCGCTGACGCCGAAAGGGCGCGCGCTGTACGACCGGCTGCTGCAGGCGGCAGGGACCGGCAAAGACAATCTCAGCCACCAGCTGCATCTGCAGGAGGTGTTCCGCGAATTTCCCGACAGCGAATTTCTGCTGCGTCAGCAGGGGCTGGCCTGGTTTCGCTACCGCCTGACGCCGGCTGGCGAGGCCCATCGCCAGGCGTTTCGCCCGGGCGACGATCCCCAGCCGCTGATCGAGCGCGGATGGGTGGTGGCCCAGCCCATCGTCTATGAGGATTTTTTACCGGTCAGCGCGGCGGGCATTTTTCAGTCCAATCTGGGTAACGAAACCCAGGCGCGCAGCCACGGGAATGCCAGCCGCGAAGCCTTTGAGGCGGCGCTGGGCTGCCCGGTGCAGGATGAGTTTGAACTGTACCGGCAGGCGGAGGAGCGCAGCAAACGACGTTGCGGTCTGCTGTAAAATCAGTACCCTGCTGGCATCAGCCTTACAGGGAGCAGGTTATGCAACATCCGTCGAAACCGTTGGCGAAAACCCGGCAGGGCACGCTGGCCGGGAGCGCAGAGCAGGGGATCCATATCTGGCGCGGCATTCCGTACGCCGCGCCGCCCGTGGGGCCGCTGCGCTGGCGCGCGCCGCAGCCTCCCGCCCGCTGGCATGGCGTGCGTCAGGCCGACGCCTTTTCCGCCGCCAGCTGGCAGGACATTGACTACTGCCGCGAACTTGGCGGCGGGGATCCCGGCCGCTTCAGCGAAGACTGTCTCTATCTCAACGTCTGGGCCCCCGCCAGCGCAGCGCAGCCGCTGCCGGTGATGGTCTGGTTGCACGGCGGCGGGTTTACCATCGGCGCCGGCAGCCTGCCGCCTTACGATGGCCTGGCGCTGGCCAGCCGCGACGTGGTGGTGGTGACGGTCAACTACCGACTGGGCCATCTTGGCTTTTTCGCCCATCCGGCACTGGAGGAAGAGGCGGGCGAGCGTCTGTATAACTTCGCGCTGCTCGACCAGATCGCCGCCCTGCAGTGGGTCCAGGAGAATATTCACGCCTTCGGCGGCGACGCCGCCAACGTCACGCTGTTTGGCGAATCCGCCGGGGCGCGCAGCGTGCTGTCGCTGATGGCCTCGCCGAAAGCGAAAGGGTTGTTCCATAAAGCGATTATTCAGAGCGGGTATACCTTACCCGATCTGCCGCGAGAAAAGGCGCTGGAGAAAGGCCGCCTGCTGGCGGAACGCTTCGCCTTGCCGCAGGCCAGCGCCGAACAACTGCGGGCGATCCCGGCGGAGGCCTTCTGGTCGCTAACCGCCCCGCTGAATATCGGGCCAGCGCCCATCGCCGGCGATGTGGTGCTTCCGCAGCCGATGCTGGAGACCTTTTTTGCCGGGCGCCAGCATCCGATGCCGGTGATGATCGGCTCCAACAGCGATGAAGCCAGCGTGATGGCGGTGTTTGGGGTCGATATCGCCGGGCAGATCCAGAAACTGCGCCGCGAGCGCCGTCTGGGGCTGGGACTGATCAAACTCCTCTATCCCGGCGTGAAGGGGGATGAAGCGCTGGGGCGGGAAGTCTGTCGGGATATGGCGTTTACCACCCTCGGCTATGTGGTGATGCAGGCCCAGCAGCGCGCGGGCCAGCCATGCTGGCGGTACTGGTTCGATTATGTGGCGGAAGCGGAGCATGATGTCTATCCGCACGGCGCCTGGCACGGCAACGAGGTACCCTACGTGTTTGATAACCTGCGGCTAACCGACCCGGTGCGGCAATATGCCAGTGAAGCGGATCTGGCCTTCGCCGCTCAGGTCGCTGACTACTGGGCCCAGTTTGCCCGCGTCGCCAGCGGCGAGCAGGTGCTTGCCGGCGCGGTGCGCTGGCCGGCGTGCGTGCGCGGACGGGATCGTCTGCTGCGCATTGGCCTGCATAAGCGTGCCGGCTTTAAAGTGGAGAATCGCTTTATGCGCGCCAGGCTGGCGCTGTTTCGCCGGGTGATGAAGCATCACGTGACGCTGGAATAAAGGGGATGGGTCGCGGCTCAGCAGGGCGCAGCCCTGCTGCAGGCTGCGGGCGGCTAAGAAACGCCCCGGCGATGAGACGGGATGAGTGCTGTCCGCTTTGTTTGCAGGCGGGCCCTGGGCTGGATATAGCGCTCTCCCTCCGCCGGTGATGAAAAAACAGCCTGTTCTGGTAGACAGGGCTTTTTTACCGTTTTTCTGCTGGCAACAATTGGATTATTAATCGTTTTTGTCTAGAGTGGGCGGAAATTATCACGCAGCGTGATGACGCGTTGCGAATCAATTCACCCGTGCAGAAGGACGCTTTCTCAGGCATGAACCGCAGACGTTTTCTTAAATCTTCCATGGCTGTTGCCGCCGTATGCGGAACGTCAGGAGTCGCTTCCTTATTCAGTCAGGCCGCGTTTGCTGAAGACGCGGGCATTGCCGACGGGCAGACACGCCGTTTTGATTATGCCGTGCTGCAGGCGATGGCTCACGATCTGGCGCGCCAGCCGTGGGGCGGCGCCCCGCGCGATCTGCCGCCGACGCTGGCCAATCTCACCCCGCAGGCTTATAACAGCATCCAGTATGACGCCAACCACTCGCTGTGGAACAATATTGAAGAACGCAAACTGGATATCCAGTTTTTCCACGTCGGGATGGGGTTCCGTCGCCGCGTGCGCATGTTCTCTTTAGACGCCGCCACCCAGCAGGCGCGCGAGATCCACTTCCGTCCGGAGCTGTTCAAGTACAATGACGCCGGGGTGGATACCCGCCAGCTGGAAGGGCAGTCCGACCTCGGCTTCGCCGGGTTCCGGGTATTTAAAGCGCCTGAGCTGGCGCGCCGGGATATCGTGGCGTTTCTCGGCGCCAGCTATTTCCGCGCGGTAGACAGCACCTACCAGTATGGCCTCTCGGCCCGTGGGCTGGCGGTGGATACCTTTACCGATACCCCGGAAGAGTTCCCCGATTTCACCTCTTTCTGGTTCGAAACGGTCAAAGGAGACGCCACGGTATTCACCGTTTACGCTCTGCTGGACAGCCCGAGCATCACTGGCGCCTACAAGTTCACCATCCACTGCCAGGATACCCAGGTCATTATGGACGTGGAGAACCATCTCTACGCCCGCAAGGATATCAAACAGCTGGGTATCGCGCCGATGACCAGCATGTTCAGCTGCGGCAACAACGAGCGTCGGATGTGCGATACCATCCACCCGCAGATCCACGACTCCGATCGGCTGTCGATGTGGCTGGGCAACGGCGAATGGGTCTGCCGGCCGTTGAACAACCCGCAGAAGCTGCAGTTCAACGCCTTCCAGGACAAGAACCCGCGCGGCTTTGGTCTGCTGCAGCTGGACCGCGATTTCTCCCACTACCAGGACGTGATGGGCTGGTATAACAAGCGTCCCAGCCTGTGGGTGGAGCCGCGTAACCAGTGGGGCAAAGGGGCGGTCAGCCTGATGGAGATCCCGACCACAGGTGAAACGCTGGATAACATCGTCTGCTTCTGGCAGCCGGAAAAGGCGGTGAAGGCGGGCGACGAACTGGACTTCCGCTACCGTCTCTACTGGAGCGCGCAGCCGCCGGTGAGCACCCCGCTGGCGCGTGTGCTCGCCACCCGCACCGGGATGGGGGGCTTCCCGGAGGGATGGGCGCCGGGGGAACACTACCCGGACAAGTGGGCGCGTCGTTTTGCCATCGACTTTGTCGGCGGCGATCTGAAAGCGGCCGCGCCGCGCGGTATTGAACCGGTGATCACCCTCTCCAGCGGCGAAGCGAAGCAGATTGAGATCCTCTACGTCGAGCCGTTCGATGGCTACCGGATCCTGTTCGACTGGTATCCGACCTCCGACTCGACCGACCCGGTGGAGATGCGTCTGTTCCTGCGCTGTCAGGGAGAAGCCATCAGCGAAACCTGGCTCTATCAGTACTTCCCGCCGGCGCCGGATAAACGTAACTACGTCGACGACCGGATCATGAAATAACCCCGTGACAGCCGTGGCCCCCAGGTACCCCCTGCGGGCCCGTAGAGAGCCCCATGACCACAGACATTCCAGCAGTACCAGAGTCGATCCCGGTGACCGAGGGACTGACGCTTACCGCCATTGATGAGCGTTACGTCAGCGACCTGCACCAGCTGGTGGTGAAAAACCAGCGCTGGCTACAGCAGTCGCTCAGCTGGGCCGGAGAGGTGCGCAGCGAAGAGGAGACCCGCCGCCACGTGCAGGGTAACGTGATGCTGCACCAGCGGGATTACGCCAAAATGTTTTTGCTGTTTCTCGATAAGCGGCCGATTGGCGTTCTGTCGTTCAACCAGATCGAGCCGCAGAATAAGACGGCCTATATTGGCTATTGGATCGATGAAGATTGCCAGGGGCAGGGGTATCTGTCCCGTTCCCTGCAGGCCTTTATCCACTATTATGCACGCAGCGGGCTGGTGCGCCGGTTTGTAATCAAATGTCGGGTGGCGAATACCCGCAGCAACCAGGTGGCGTTGCGTAACGGGTTTGTTCTGGAAGGCTGTCTCCGGCAGGCCGAATATCTGAACGGCAGCTATGACGATCAGAATATCTACGCCCGCATTATTGACCGCGACGAGGCGCTACAGGGCGCCTAACAGCGGCGTTCGGGTGATCTGCTGCTGGCCGTCGAGGGTCTTCGGGCCGCGCAGGTGAATGGCTTCTCCTTCCCGCGCGGCGATCTGCACCTCGTCCCCAAGCGTGACCTGGTGCTCAACGATCACATCGCCGACGATGACAGCCCGACCCTGGATCAGCACGTCGTCGTCAAGCAGAATCGGTCCACCGCGCAGCTGCGCCTCGCCGCCCACCATCGCCCGGTGCTTTAGCAGACAGTTACCTTCAATCACCGCATTCTCCGCAACCTGGGAACTGTAGCGCACAGTGGGAATGGCATCCTCGCCGCGACCCGCGATCAGACGGGCATGCCCGTAAATCCGCGCGTTATCGCACACCCAAACGTCATTCTCCTCGTTTCCCTCAAGCCTGGCGTGGTCAAAGACTTCCGCCCGATGTTCGACAAAAGCGTGCTCGACGTAGGCCTCGCCATAGATCTGCGCCTGATGGAGAATGCGCGACGCGCTGACGGTGGCTCGCTGATAAATCTGCAGCACTTTGTCGCGGTCGGCGGTCAGCCCGCGGGCGGCAATCACCTGACAGTGGGGCAGAAGACGCGCCTCGTCGGCGAGGCGACAGTCACCGCGCACCGTACTCAGGCTAATCGTGACGTTGTCACCAATCTGCGCGTGATGGCTGATCTGCGAGGCGTGAATGGATGCCCGTCCGCTGATGATAGCCCCATGGCTGACCTCGCAGGGGCCATGGAGTCGGGCATCGTCGAGGATGCGCGCCCCGGCGAAGACCACGCTGTTGGCATCGTAGATCCAGCACTGTCCCTGCTGGCTGAGAGCGCTTTCCTCCTCCACCCAGCCGCCTTCGCTGCCCGCTTTGACGTCAGCGAAATCGATAAGCGCCACGATCTGGCGCAGGATGACGCACTGTTTGCCATCCTCTGCCTGGTAACAATACTGCCGGGTCTGTTCGCTGAGACGGTATTTACGCATTCCCGATCCTCATTACTTATGGTTAACATAAACATAGCAAAGATCGCCGTAGCGCGTGGGATAAGGTTCCTTTAGAATGCAACTTCAAATTAAATTGATATCATCAATAAAATGAACAAAACGCATACATCGCGGCAGGTGCTGAATCTGCCGGCGGGTTACTTTGGCATGGTGCTCGGCACCATCGGGATGGGCTTTGCCTGGCGTTACGCCAGCACCCTCTGGCCGGTCAGCCGCAGCATTGGTGATGGGCTGGTGACGCTGGCGATGGCGATGTGGGTCCTGCTCAGCATGGCGTTTATCAGCCGGGCGATCCGCTTTCCGGCGAGTGTGCTGCAGGAGATGCGACATCCCGTCAGCAGCAGCTTCGTCAGCCTGTTTCCCGCCACTACCTTGCTGGTATCGATTGGTCTGGTACCCTGGTGCCGGCCGCTGGCCATCGGGCTGTTTGTGCCGGGCGTGGCGCTGCAGCTCGCCTATGCCGCCTGGCAAAGCGGCGGCCTGTGGCGGGGAAACCATCCTCGCGAGGCCACCACGCCGGGGCTGTATATGCCTACGGTGGCGAATAATTTTATCAGCGCGATGGCCTGCGGCGCGCTGGGGTTTACCGACGCCGGACTGGTGTTCCTTGGCGCCGGAGTCTTCTCCTGGCTGAGCCTTGAGCCGGCTATCCTCCATCGTCTGCGCAGCGCAGGCGAACTGCCGACCGCGCTGCGCACGTCGTTGGGGATCCAGCTGGCGCCTGCGCTGGTGGCCTGCAGCGCCTGGCTCAGCGTCAACGGCGGGGAGGCTGATACCTTTGCTAAGCTGCTGTTTGGCTACGGTCTGCTGCAGCTGCTGTTTATGCTGCGTCTGATGCCCTGGTATCTTCGCCAGCCGTTCAATGCTTCTTTCTGGAGCTTCTCGTTCGGTATTTCCGCACTGGCCACTACCGGCCTGCATCTGGGCCAGGCGAAGGCGGACGGCTTTTTTCATCATCTGGCGCTGCCGCTCTTTATTTTTAGCAATCTGGTCATTGGCCTGCTGCTGCTGCGCACAGGGCTGCTGTTGGTCAGCGGGAAACTGTTGCTACAGGTCGACCGGGAAACACTCCTGAATAAGAAGGAAGGATCATGACAACGCGTGACGCGGACTATTTTAGTCAAAAATATGGCCTGACCCGCACCCACTCCGAGGTGCTGCATGCCGCGACGATGGTGCCGCCGGGGCGGGCGCTGGATCTTGGCTGCGGCAACGGACGTAACAGCCTTTATCTGGCGGCAAACGGCTTCACGGTGACGGCGTGGGATAAAAATGCGATGAGCATCAATAATCTGGAGACTATTCGCGCCGCCGAAGGGCTGGATAATCTGCAGACCGCGGTAAAAGACCTCAACAGCCTGACCTTTGACGGCGAGTATGATCTGATCCTCTCCACCGTGGTGATGATGTTTCTTGAGGCCGGCGCTATCCCGGGACTCATCGGCAATATGCAGCGTTGCACCGCCGCCGGGGGCTATAACCTGATTGTCGCGGCGATGGACACCGAGGACTATCCCTGCACCGTCGGCTTCCCGTTTGCTTTTAAACCCGATGAACTTCGGGAGTACTACCGGGGCTGGGAATTACTGAAATACAACGAGGACGTCGGTGAGCTGCATCGGACCGACGCCAGCGGCAACCGGATCAAACTGCGCTTCGCCACGCTGCTGGCGCGCAAGCCCGCATAATCCTCAGCGGCGCGTGAAATGGCTGAGATTGACCGCGCCGCCTTGCGCTAATACCCATCGGATAAAGCAGCGCGAAAAGCCTCGCTGAAAAGAGGGTTAAAGGCGACCTGTTCACCTATTAAGTAATTATTTAATAACGTAATGTTGATCCCATCAATATTTGTATATCTTCCTTGACGAAGCCCTCATTTTGTCACAAAACTACTGGGTCTTATCTGCTATAACGTCTGCCGAAAAAACTGCATTTACAGGGATCTCTTTATGCGTACTCGCGTGTTATTTAAAGTCGCCGCTCTGGCGGGGATGTTAGCGTTGACGGGCTGTGCGTCCAAACTGGCGCAGCCGAATCAGTATTCGGGCTTTTTAAAAGATTATTCCAACCTGAAAGAAGCCACCACGGCCTCCGGCAAGTCGGAGCTGCGCTGGATCGACCCAAACTACAATCCGGCTAACTACGATAATGTCGTCTACCATCCGGTAACGTACTATCCGGTACCGAAGCCGACGACCCAGGTCGGTGAAAAGGCGTTGCAGGATATTCTTAATTACACCAACAAACAGCTCAAACAGGCCATTTCCGAGCGTAAACCGCTGGCTACCACCGCCGGCAAGCGTAGCCTTATTTTCCGCGGGGCGATCACCGGGGTGGACTCCAGCAAAGAAGGGCTGCAGTTCTATGAAGTGGTTCCGGTCGCGATGATTGTTGCCGGTACTCAGGCCGCCACCGGCTATCGTACGATGGACACCGACCTCTATTTTGAAGCTGAACTGATTGACGCCAGCACCAACAAGCCGGTGATCAAAGTGGTTCGTAAAGGGGAAGGAAAAACCCTGGCCAATGAAAACACGCCGCTGACCATCGAAACCATGAAGCAGGTGATCGATGCTATGGCGGTCGACGCCGTCAAATTCGACCCTTCCCAGCGGTAATCTCGCCAGCGCCGTCTGCCGACGGCGCTGTTTTATCTTCCGCCGTTTCAGGCCAGCTTTCGGCGCAGCAGCAGCTGTTCCGGTTTGGCAAACATCACCAGATTACCCAACAGGATCAGCGCCAGTCCGATCACGGCGTTGCTGTGCCATACATAGCCTTCATAGACGGTGGAGATGGACAGGGCGACCAGCGGAAACAGCAGCGTACTGTAGGCGGCTTTGCTGGCGCCGATGCGTCCCACAAGGGTGAAATAGGCGCCGAAGGCGACAACTGAGCCGAACAGCGCCAGGTAAAGCAGGGCGCCAAGATAGCTGACGGTCCACTCCGGCATAAAATTATCCCCGCGGAGGAGTGCGATGGCGCCCATCACCAGCGTGCCGTACAGCATCGCCCAGCTGTTGGTGGTCAGCGTCTCCAGCCCCCGCCGCTGGTGACGAATACTGAACATATTGCCCAGCGAAAAGCCGTAAGTGCCCAGCGCGCTCAGACCGATCCCCCACAGTAGCGAAGCGTTCAGCCCGTTGGCCAGCAGGTCATCCCAGAACAGGGTGACGATACCGGCCAGACCGAGCGCGGCGGCAGCCCAGAAGCGTCCCGGCGGCTGCTGACGGAAGAAAAGAAAGCTGTTGATGGCGTTAAACAGCACCGCCATGGAAAAGATCACCGATTCCAGACCTGTGTTGATCCAGGCGGCGGCGGTATAAAAGCACCAGAAATTGAAGCAGAAGACGCAGCAGCCCTGCAGCAGGCAGCAGAGATGGTCCTTCGCGCCCAGCGGCCGCAGACGTCGCGTGACGAGCAGAATCGCCAGCACCGTGACGCTGGCCACGGCGAAACGCCAGAAAATCGATACCGGCGCCGCCACCGGCCCCTGCTGTAAAAAAATCGCAATCCACGTTGTTCCCCAGATAACGACAACGAGTGCATAAAGTAATGCGTTCACCTTGGTTCTCCTCTGCCTGTTGAAGGGAGGAGTATGCCGCCTGCCGCAACCTGCGGCTTTCACCCGCTTGTTGTCGGCTTGCAAATTCTTGCGCTTATTTGTCTTTCGCCGGCGGTGAGGACTGGAAACCGCGCCGCAGTCTCCCTAGACTAGAGTTTTTCCAGACAGGACAGATGCGTGAAGGCGATGGGTTACGGGACGTTTGAAACATTACGGCGACAGAACGCGGTGCTGAAGGGCTCCGTGGAGCTGAATTCCGGTATTCAACTGGCCGCCTGGTATAACAACTGCGATACCGTAACGGTACGCAGCGATCATCATACCTTAAGCCTGTACGTCGCCGATGGTTATGAAAGCTATCAAAAGACGCCGCACGGCTGGAAGAATGGCGGCGGCCCGGATCGCTTTTGCCTGATGCCGAAAGGCGATGAAAGCGTCTGGGATATCCGCGGCGATCTGTCGTTTGTCCATCTCTATTGTACCGATGCGCATCTGCGCCGCGTCGGGGAGGAGGTGTGGGATCGCAGCCCGGCGAACTTCACCCTGCAGGAGAAAACCTTCGCCAGCGATGACAAAATCACCACCGTGTATCGTCAGTTTTTGCTGGCTAATGACTGGCGACAGCCGGCGAACCAGCTGACCCTTAGCGCCGCCAGCAGTTTATTGCTTACCCATCTGATCCAGCACTATTCCACCGTGCAGTGGCGTTTGCCCTCGGTCACCGGGGGACTGGCGCCGGGGGTGAAGCGTCACGTGCTGGCCTGGATCGACGCTCACCTCGATCAGCCACTGACCCTGGCCGACCTGGCGCAGCAGGCGGGACTGAGTGAATTTCATTTTGCCCGTATGTTCCGCCAGTCGCTGAATATGGCTCCGCATCAATATGTGATGCAGCAGCGAATGGCGAAGGCGCAAAACCTGATCTGCCACAGCGCGCTGCCGCTCACCGAGATCGCTCTGGCCTGCGGTTTCAGCTCCGCCAGCCATTTCAGCCATCGGGTGAAAGCCGCCACCGGCCTGACGCCGACCCAGCTACGGGCGGCGCAGCGCGGATAGCACGCCGTAGCTCACTCCGCCGAGCACCACGCCCCAGAATGCGGAGCCAATTCCCGCCAGCGTCACGCCGCTGGCGGTGATCAGAAAGGTCAGCACCGCCGCGTCGCGCTCACTGGCCTGATGTACCGCCTGAAACAGACTACCGCCGATGGTGCCGAGCAACGCCAGGCCGGCCAGCATCTGGATCCACGCTGGCGGCAGGGCCGACATCAGCGCGGTGATCGATCCCCCGAACAGACCGGCCAGCAGATAAAAACCGCCTGCGGCCATGGCCGCCAGCCAACGCTTCTGCGGATCCGGGTGCGCTTCCGGGCTCTGGCAGATGGCGGCGGTGATCGCCGCAATACAGATCGAGTAAACCCCAAACGGCGCCAGCAGCAGCGCCAGCCCCCCGCAGACAACGATCAGCGCGGAGACCGGTACGGCATAGCCTGATGCCTGCAGAGTAGCGAACCCGGGCGCGTTCTGTGAGGCCATGGTCACGAGGAAGAACGGCAGGCCGACGCTGAGCAGCAGCGCCGGGGTAAACTGCGGGGCGATCCATTCCGGCGCCACAAACGCCAGCGGCACAGCGGCGCTGGCCACCTCCCCGGAGGCCGCGGCAATCAGCGCCCCGGCAACCAGCGCGGCGACCACGGCGAAGCGGGGCCACAGCGCCTTACACAGAAGCCAGGCGGCGAGCATGCCGCCGCACAGCAGCAGATGATCCTGGAAGCCGGCGAAGGCCTGCAAACCGAAACGCAGCAGAATGCCGGCCAGCATCGCGGCGGCCAGCGAATGGGGAATGATTTTCATCAGCCGGGCAAACAGGCCGGTAACGCCGCAGAGGACGATCAGCGCATTGGCGAAGATAAATACCCCCACCGCCTCAGGGAGGGTCACCCCCTGCAGGCCGCTGACCAGCAGGGCGGCGCCCGGCGTTGACCAGGCGGTGAGCACCGGCACTTTTCGCCAGCCGCTCAGCGCGAGGGTGCTGACGCCCATGGCGAGGCCCAGGGCCGTCATCCAGCCGGCGATCTGCGCGGGCGTGGCGCCGGCGGCAGCGGCAGCCTGCCAGATGATGGCGGCAGAGCTGGCGTAGCCCACCAGCACGGCGACGAAGCCGGCGAACAGGCTGGGAAGCGGAACGGTAAACGAGCGCATAGTTTTCTCTTGTGCGTTATAACGTCCTATCACTCTATCATTGTGCGTTTTAGCGCACAAGGTTCCTGCGTGGTGAGGGCTGCGCACCGAGGCTCTTGTCGCAAACGGCCCGCGATGCCGCTAATCGCCCTGTTGAATCAGGCAAATGGAGGTATACTCTGGGCTGAAAAATCAGGAGGTAGGATGAATATTGCGCAACATCTGGCGGCCACCCTCAAAAATCTGCGTCAGCAGCGCGGCTGGAGCCTGTCGCGTCTGGCGGAAGAGACCGGGGTGTCGAAAGCCATGCTCGGGCAGATTGAGCGGAATGAATCGAGTCCGACGGTCGCGACCCTGTGGAAGATTGCCACCGGGCTGAACGTGCCGTTTTCGGCGTTTATCGTTCCGGATGACGGCGCGGCGCCCTCCGCGTTTGACCCGCAGCAGCAGGCGATGGTGGTGACCCCGGTCTTCCCGTGGGACCCGGAGTTGCGCTTTGATCATTTCTCGATAACCCTTGCTCCCGGGGCGCTGAGCGAATCGACGCCGCATGAGCAAGGGGTGATTGAGCATGTTGTCGTGATTAGCGGTACCTTGGATCTCTGCTTACAGGGGGAGTGGCACTCGCTGCAGGCGGGTGAGGGTCGGCGCTTCGCCGGCGATGCGGCGCATGCCTACCGGAACAGCGGCGCCCAGGCGGCTCATTTCCATTCGCTTATCCACTATCCAAAAGAAAAAACCGCGGGCGAACCCGCGGCCAGACAAGATGACTGATGATAACCACTCACAACGTGACGAGGAAAATCCGGAATACGTGATGACAGTACTCTGTACGGTGATTTGAGGGAAATATCTTTTCCTTCAATACTTTGCTGAAAACTGAAAATTCGTCGTCCCGCGACGGCGGAAAAGGTTTTCGTCTGCGCCCGGTTCTGACTACAATAGCCGCCATTTCGACCCCCTTATACTGGATAACAACACGCGTATGCGCCTGCACAATCATCGTCTTGAACTTCTTAGTCCTGCCCGCGACGCCGGTATCGCTCGCGAAGCGATCCTTCACGGCGCCGATGCCGTTTATATCGGTGGACCTGGCTTTGGCGCCCGCCACAACGCCAGCAACAGCCTGAGCGACATCGCCGGTCTGGTGCCTTTCGCCCATCGCTTTGGCGCCAAGGTCTTTGTGACGCTGAACACCATTCTGCATGACGATGAGCTGGAGCCGGCGCAGCGGCTGATTACCGATCTCTACGACGCGGGCGTCGATGCGCTGATTGTCCAGGATATGGGGATCATGGAGCTGGATCTGCCGCCGATCGAGCTGCACGCCAGCACCCAGTGCGACATCCGCAGCGTGGAGAAAGCAAAGTTTCTCTCAGACGCCGGTTTCAGCCAGATCGTGCTGGCGCGCGAGCTGAACCTCAGTCAAATCAAAGCCATCTACGAAAATACTGACGCCACCATCGAATTCTTTATCCATGGCGCGCTGTGCGTGGCCTATTCCGGCCAGTGCTACATTTCCCACGCCCAGACCGGACGCAGCGCCAACCGCGGCGACTGCTCGCAGGCCTGCCGCCTGCCGTATACCCTGAAGGACGATCAGGGGCGAGTGGTGGCCTATGAAAAACATCTCCTGTCGATGAAAGACAACGACCAGACCGCCAACCTGGCGGCGCTGATCGATGCCGGGGTGCGCTCCTTCAAAATCGAAGGCCGTTACAAAGACATGAGCTACGTGAAAAACATCACCGCTCACTACCGCCAGATGCTGGACGCCATCATTGAAGACCGCGGCGATCTCGCGCGCGCCTCGGCAGGGCGCACCGAGCATTTCTTTATCCCGTCCACCGATAAAACCTTCCACCGCGGCAGCACCGATTACTTCGTTAATGCCCGTAAAGGCGATATCGGCGCCTTTGATTCGCCAAAATTTATCGGACTGCCGGTGGGCGAAGTGCTGAAGGTGGGTAAAGACCATCTCGACGTTGAGGTCAGCGAACCGTTAACCAACGGCGATGGCCTTAACGTGATGATTAAGCGTGAAGTGGTGGGCTTCCGCGCCAATACCGTGGAAAAAACCGGCGAAAATCGCTATCGGGTGTGGCCGAACGAGATGCCTGCGGACCTGCACAAAGTGCGCCCGCATCAGGCGCTCAACCGCAACCTTGATCACAACTGGCAGCAGGCGCTGCTGAAGACCTCCAGCGAACGCCGCATCGCCGTAGACGTCACCCTAAGCGGCTGGCAGGAGCAGCTGGTTCTCACCATGACCTGTGAAGATGGCGTCAGCGTGACCCACACCCTTGACGGGGAGTTCGCCGAAGCTAACCAGGCGGAGAAAGCGCTGGCCAACCTGCGTGACGGTGTCACAAAACTGGGGCAAACCATTTACTATGCGCGCGAGGTGCAGGTCAATCTGCCGCCGCTGTTTGTGCCCAACAGCCTGCTCAACCAGCTGCGGCGTGAAACGGCCGAAATGCTGGATGACGCGCGGCTCAACGCCTGGCAGCGCGGCACCCGTAAGCCGGTCTCTGTGCCGCCGCCGGTCTACCCGGAGACCCATCTCTCCTTCCTCGCCAACGTCTATAACCATAAGGCGCGGGCGTTCTACCAGCGCTATGGCGTGCAGCTGATTGACGCCGCCTATGAAGCGCACGAAGAGAAGGGCGATGTGCCGGTGATGATCACCAAACATTGCCTGCGCTTTGCCTTCAACCTCTGTCCGAAACAGGCGAAAGGCTCCATCAAGAGCTGGAAAGCCACGCCGATGCAGCTGATCCATGGCGATGAAGTGCTAACCCTGAAGTTTGACTGCCGTCCGTGCGAAATGCACGTGGTCGGCAAGATCAAAAACCATATCCTCAAAATGCCGCACCCGGGTAGCATCGTGGCCTCCGTCAGCCCGGACGAGCTGATGAAGACCCTGCCGAAGCGCAAAGGGGCCTGATCCGCGGCGACGCTACTGGCTGTGTGATGCCCGCGGTTTGCGGGCGTCCTGCCAGCGGTGATGCTCGCGCAGGTCGGCGGCGTTCTCTTCGCACCGGCTGCGAAGCTCATCGCTATCCGCCTCGTGCAGCAGCTGCTGCTCGAGGCTCTGTACCGGAAAGTAATCGTGCCCCTGACGGTGGGCCAGCAGATGCCCGGAAAAAAGCGCGCACAGCAACAGCAGGGCGCTCATGCTTTTCCTCAACATACCTTTTCTCTGTGAATCAATGGCGTGGGCTTACTATGCCAGGCGCTGTGCAGGTTTTTTTCCCGGTTTATCAAAGAAGGGCAAGGGTTTGTCAATGTCTGCTGAAAGAGGGTGAAAAAAGCCTGGCGCAGAAGGCCAGGCGTGACGGATTACGCTTTTGGCGGCCGTGGTTTCCCGCTGTGCTCACCGCCTTTTGGCGGCTGCTTACCATCAGGCTGCGGTTGTTTGCCGTCTCGTTGCGGCTGCTTGCCATCATGCCGCGGCTGCTTGCCGTTGTGTTGCGCTTGCTTACCGTCGTGCTGGCCGTTTTTCGCCGCCGATTTACCCTGATGCTGCGCGCTTTTTTCTGGCGGCGGCGGCGGGTTGTCGGCAGCGAAAGCCCATGACGATATTCCCAGGGTCATCGCGGCAGACAGTAAAGCTAACTTCTTCATAGCAATATCCTTTCTTCTGATGTGTCCGCGTATTTCAGCAGGTAAAAGTGAAGACAAGATGGAGAGCTCCGGATCCGGATGACTCTGCATCCTGGCTCAAACTTTAAGACCTGCGGCGGTCATCAGCAGGCGAAACAGCAGGCTGATGGCGGCCAGCGTCAGCACGCTGCCTCCCCACAGCGCGATCAGCCACAGCAGACGTTTGGACCAGACGGTTTTCATCAATGATAACCCTCCCCTGGCTGGACTTTGCCGCGGAACACGTAATAGCTCCAGCAGGTATAGCCAAGAATAACCGGAATAATCAGCAGCGCGCCCACCAGCATAAAGCCCTGGCTTTGCGGCGGGGCGGCGGCCTGCCACAAGGTAATCGATGGCGGAATAATATGCGGCCAGATGCTGATCCCCAGGCCGCTAAAGCCGAGAAACACCAGGCCCAGCGTTAGGGTGAAAGGCGAGACATGGCGGTCGTGCAGAGGCAGTGTGTGCCACAGCCAGGCGCTAATCAGGAGCACCAGCAGCGGCACCGGCAGCAGGAAATAGAGATTCGGCAGGCTGAACCAGCGTGCGGCGATCGCCGGGTGCGCCAGCGGCGTCCACAGGCTGATGACGGCAAACACCGCCAGCAGGGCAACCAGCAACTGTCGCGACGCGCTGCGCATCCGCTGCTGCAGCGCGCCTTCGCTCTTCATCACCAGCCAGGTAGCGCCGAGCAGCGCATAGGCCACGCACAGCCCGAGTCCGCAAAACAGGCTGAACGGGGTCAGCCAGTCAAACATGCCGCCGCTGAAGGCGCGACCGCTGACGGTAAATCCGTCGATCACCGCTCCGACCACCACGCCCTGGCTGAAGGTCGCCAGCAGGGAACCGCCAAAGAAGGCGCGGTCCCAGAATGGCCGGTGCGACGGCGTGGCCTGGAAACGAAATTCAAAGGCCACGCCGCGAAAGATCAGGCCGATCAGCATCAGGGTCAGGGGGATCGACAGGGCGTCGATTATCACCGCGTAGGCGAGGGGAAAGGCGCCAAACAGACCGGCGCCGCCCAGCACCAGCCAGGTCTCATTGCCATCCCATACCGGGGCGACGCTGTTCACCATCACGTCGCGCTCTGTGCTGCCCCGGACCGTGCCGAACAGCATGCCAATGCCCAGATCAAAGCCGTCCATGACGATGTACATCAGCGTGGCAAAGACGATAATCACGAACCAGATCACCGATAATTCGATACCCATTAGCGGGACTCCTTCTGCAGATAACCTTCAGTAGCGGCGGACAGCGGGCGGGCTGGCGTACCGGTTGTCGCGGGTTGCACCTCCTGCGGCCCCTTGCGGATCAGGCGCAGCATGTAGCTGTAGCCGACCCCGAAGACGGCGCTGTAAACCACAATAAAGGTCAACAAACTGACCGACATATGCAGATCGCCGTGGGCGGAAACCGCCTCGGCGGTGCGCTGAACGCCATACACCACCCATGGCTGGCGGCCCACTTCGGTAGTCACCCAGCCGGCGAGAATGGCAATCAGTCCTGAGGGGCCCATCCACAGGGCAAAGCGCAGAAACGGCCGCGAGTGGTACAGCCGGTCGCCGCGGCGCAGCCACAGGGCAAGCGCCCCGAGCAGCAACATCAGCATGCCGAGACCAGCCATCAGGCGAAATGACCAGAACACCACGGTGGAGTTTGGCCGATCCTCAGGGGCGAACTCCTTCAGCGCCGGCACCTGTTTATCCAGACTGTGGGTGAGGATCAGACTGCCCAGCGCCGGGATCTCAAGCCCGTAGCGGGTGCGCTCCTGCTCCATATCTGGCCAGCCAAACAATAATAACGGCGTCGGCTCGCCGGGCGGGTTTTCCCAGTGGCCCTCAATGGCGGCGATTTTTGCCGGCTGGTGTTTCAGGGTGTTCAGGCCATGCATATCGCCGATCAGCGCCTGGACCGGCGCGACCAGCAGCGTCATCCATAGCGCCATGGAGAACATCTTGCGGATCGCTGGCGACTGATTGCCGCGCAGCAGATGCCAGGCCGCCGAGGCGCCGACAAACAGCGCGCTGCTGAGAAATGCCGCCACCGTCATGTGCAGCAAGCGGTAGGGGAAAGACGGGTTAAAGATCACCGCCAGCCAGTCGACGGGCACCACCTGGCCATCGACGATCTCAAACCCCTGCGGGGTCTGCATCCAGCTGTTGGAAGCGAGGATCCAGAAGGTCGAGATGATAGTCCCCAGCGCCACCATGCAGGTGGCGAAAAAGTGCAGCCCTGGCCCCACGCGGTTCCAGCCGAAGAGCATGACCCCGAGAAAACCGGCTTCCAGAAAGAACGCCGTCAGGACTTCATAGGTCAGCAGGGGGCCGGTGATGCTACCCGCGAACTGCGAAAAACCGCTCCAGTTAGTGCCGAACTGATAGGCCATCACCAGCCCGGACACCACTCCCATACCGAAGTTGACGGCGAAGATCTTCGACCAGAAATGGTACAGCGAGCGCCAGGTGGGATTTTTGCTTTTCAGCCACAGGCCTTCGAGAACCGCCAGGTAGCTTGCCAGGCCAATGGTGATGGCGGGAAAGATAATATGAAACGAGACCGTAAAGGCGAATTGAATTCGCGCCAGATGGAATGCATCAAGACCGAACATGCAGGACTCCACAACAAAATTGATTCAGCGCAATTTTAGGCAGGGTAGCGGCAAGGGGGCAGAGGCAGTCGGTTCATTTTTTATCATAACAGTTGGCGGCTGTTATGATCTTTTTGCCTGTCTCCGGGGACCGCCAACATGGAAATCCCCGGGTGAAAAGCGTCATTTTTAACGCTGAAAGCAAAGCCAGATTGTTGGCCAGGAAAATATTAATAATCTATTTCACTGTATTTTCGTAGTCTTACGGATCAGCTTAGACCTGTAGCTGCCCGGGAAAGCGCGGTCGTTGAATTTTTGTGAGCAATATCCTCTGATTACGACAGATATAGCATTTTATTATCTGTTCTTTATTAATGAATTTAACGTCTGCACACGTTTGTTAGTATGAGAATCAGTAAAAAGGATGAGGCAGTTAATTATGAATTAAATAATTTTAAATTGTCGTGTTTAGCCGTGCTTTGTATTTTATTCTCAGGATATCAATAAAAGGGAATGGTCATGTCAGAAAAAGGATTACATAGCTTATGTATTACCATCGGTATCATGTTCATTTTTTGGTTATGCATCATATCGTTTTTTTGGACAATTTTCTCGTGAACCTTTCCTGCGGGCGTTCTGTGTGACCGGGTTGCGCTGTTTTACATAACAGTTACTTAAAAGTGTTAATTTATAACAACTGATATATGATAAAGGGAGGTTGCAGCAAGGAAAGGGTGACAATGAAAAAGTATCAACAGCTGGCGCAGCAGCTGACCGACCAGATCGCGCTTGGCGTCTGGTTGCCGGGCGATCGGCTCCCCTCGCTGCGCGAGCAGGTGGTCAGCAGCGGCATGAGCTTTATGACCGTCAGCCATGCCTATCAGCTACTGGAAAGCCAGGGGCGCATCGTCGCCCGACCGCAGTCGGGATATTACGTCGCCCCCCAGCCGGTGAAGCTTCGTCAGCCGGCGCCGCCTGCTCAGGTGACCCGCGATGAAGCGGTCGATATCAATACTTACATCTTTGAGGTGCTCCAGGCTAGCCGCCAGGCGTCAATGCTGCCCTTTGCCTCGGCCTTCCCGGACCCGCGTCTCTTCCCACTCCAGCAGCTTAACCGTTCGCTGGCGCAGGTGAGTAAAACCGCCACCGCCATGAGCGTGATTGAGAACCTGCCGCCGGGCAACGCGGAGCTACGGCACGCCATTGCCCGGCGCTATGCCCTGCAGGGGATGAATGTCTCGCCCGACGAGATCGTCATTACCGCCGGAGCGCTGGAGGCGCTAAACCTCAGCCTGCAGGCGGTGACCGAGCCCGGCGACTGGGTGGTGGTGGAAAATCCCTGTTTCTACGGAGCCCTGCAGGCGCTGGAGAGGCTGCGTCTGAAGGCGCTGTCGGTGGCCACCGACGTCAAAGAGGGCATTGACCTGACGGCGCTGGAGGCGGCCCTGCAAAACTATCCGGTCAAGGCCTGCTGGCTGATGACCAACGGCCAGAACCCGCTCGGCTTCACCCTCAGCGCCGAAAAAAAAGCAGCGCTGGTGGCGCTGCTGGCGCGCTATGACGTGATGCTGATTGAAGATGATGTTTACAGCGAGCTCTACTTTGGCCGCGAGAAGCCGTTGCCGGCGAAGTTCTGGGATCAACAGGATATGACGCTGCACTGCAGTTCGTTTTCAAAATGTCTGGTGCCCGGCTTTCGCATCGGCTGGGTGGCGGCCGGGAAACAGGCGCGGCGGATCCAGCAGCTGCAGCTGATGAGTACGCTCTCCACCAGCTCGCCGATGCAGTTAGCCCTGGTGGATTACCTGTCGACCAAACGCTATGACGCCCATCTGCGCCGTCTCCGTCGCCAGCTGGCGGAACGTAAACAGCAGGCCTGGCAGGCGCTGCTGCGCCATCTGCCGCCGGAGGTCACTATCCATCACAGCGACAGCGGCTATTTTCTGTGGATCGAACTACCGGAAGGGGCCGACGCCAGCGTGCTGAGCGCCAGGGCGCTGGCGTCGCACATCAGCATCGCCCCGGGAAAAATGTTCTCCACCTCCGCCAGCTGGACCTCGTTTTTCCGCTTTAATACCGCCTGGGGCTGGGGAGAACGCGAAGAGCAGGGGGTGAAGCGCCTGGGCGAGCTAATTCGTGAGCAGCTTTCCTGATCGCTTTGGCTATTTTTCGCCGCGATAAACAATCGCTAAAAATAAACGAAGATGGATTTTTATCGAGGCCGGTCATTATTTTACCGGCGCTCACCATAGGAAATACGCATACCCCTCCTTTTTCTCTAACTCGTTGTCTATAATCCATAAAGTCAGTCTTGTGTTGGCGATTTTTGCGTAATGCGTCCCGGGTCACAACCTGAATAAATTCCCCCGAGGGCGTTAATCCGCTGACTACCCTTATTTCAGGAGATATTTTTACGGCACGGCTGCCGCTAATTCCCTTGTGACAGGAGTAACACCTGATGAGCAAAAAATTGGCCCGTTGCAGCCTTTATGTGCTGGGGATGGCCTGCCTGACCGTCCAGGCGGCTGAGCCACTCACCTCGCTGGATAAACCGGAAGGGCGGCTGGATATTATTGCCTGGCCGGGGTATATCGAACGCGGTCAGACCGACAAGCAGTACGACTGGGTCAGCCAGTTTGAAAAGGAGACCGGCTGTCAGGTTAATGTGAAAACTGCCGCCACCTCTGACGAAATGGTTAGCCTGATGGCCAAGGGCGGCTACGATCTGGTGACTGCCTCGGGCGATGCTTCGCTGCGTCTGATCATGGGCAAACGCGTTCAACCGATTAACACAGCGCTAATTGCCGGGTGGCACACTCTCGACCCGCGCATTGCGCAAGGGGCATGGTTTAACGTCGGGGGCAAAGTTTACGGCACGCCGTATCAGTGGGGACCGAATCTGCTGATGTACAACACCCGCGTATTCCCGACGCCGCCGGACAGCTGGAGCGTGGTCTTCGTGAAGCAGGATCTTCCGGATGGCAAAACCAATCAGGGGCGGGTGCAGGCCTATGATGGCCCGATCTATATCGCCGACGCTGCGCTGTTTGTCAAAGCCACCCAACCGCAGCTGGGGATCGAAGATCCCTATCAACTGACCGAAACCCAGTACAACGCGGTGCTGAAGGTGCTGCGTGACCAGCAACCACTGATCCACCGTTACTGGCATGACGCCACCGTGCAGATGAACGACTTCAAAAACGAAGGGGTGGCCGCCTCCAGCTCGTGGCCCTATCAGGCCAACGGCCTGAAGGCGGAAGGCCAGCCTGTCGCTACCGTATTTCCGAAGGAGGGGGTGACCGGCTGGGCGGATACCACCATGCTGCACAGCGAGGCGAAGCACCCGGTCTGCGCTTATAAATGGATGAACTGGTCGCTCACGCCGAAGGTGCAGGGCGATGTAGCGGCCTGGTTCGGCTCGCTGCCGGTGGTGCCTGAGGGCTGTAAAGCCAGCGCGCTGCTCGGAGAGAAGGGCTGTGAGACCAACGGCTATGACCAGTTTGCCCGCATCCACTTCTGGAAAACGCCGGTTGCCGAGGGGGGGAAATACGTTCCCTACAGCCGCTGGACGCAGGACTACATTGCGATAATGGGCGGCCGCTAAGGATCGGAGGCAAACAATGACGTACGCGGTCGAGTTTCAGAATGTATCGCGCCTGTATGGCGATGTGCGGGCGGTGGACGGGGTCAGCATTGGTATCCGCGACGGCGAGTTTTTCTCCATGCTGGGACCTTCGGGCTCGGGGAAAACCACCTGCCTGCGGCTGATTGCCGGTTTTGAGCAGCTCTCCGGCGGCACCATCCGGATCTTCGGTCAGCCGGCCAGCGAGCTGCCGCCCTGGCAGCGGGACGTCAATACCGTGTTCCAGGACTATGCGCTGTTTCCCCATATGTCGATCCTCGACAATGTCGCTTACGGCCTGATGGTCAAAGGCGTGGCGAAGAAAGCGCGCCATGCCCGCGCCCAGGAGGCGCTGGAGAAGGTGGCCCTCGGTTTTGCGCACCATCGCAAGCCCTCCCAGCTCTCTGGCGGTCAGCGGCAGCGGGTCGCCATCGCCCGGGCGCTGGTGAACCAGCCGCGGGTGCTGCTGCTCGACGAGCCGCTGGGCGCCCTGGATTTAAAGCTGCGCGAGCAGATGCAGGTGGAGCTGAAAAAGCTGCAGCAGTCGCTGGGGATCACCTTCATCTTCGTCACCCACGACCAGAGCGAAGCGCTGTCGATGTCCGATCGCGTGGCGGTGTTTAACAACGGGCGCATTGAGCAGGTGGATGCCCCGCAGGATCTTTATCTGCATCCGAAGACTGCCTTTGTCGCCGGTTTTGTCGGCACCGCCAACGTCTTTGAGGCCGAGGCGGCCCGGCGGCTATGCGGCCTGGCGGGCTGCTGGTCGCTGCGCCCGGAACATGTTCGCCTGCAGGGCGGCGGCGAAGTGCAGGTGCAGGGCGTGGTGCAGGCGGTACAGTATCAGGGGGCGGCAACGCGGATCGAGCTCCGGCTGGCGGATGGCGACAAGCTGCTGGTCAGCCAGGCCAATATCGACGGCGCGGCGGCGGCGAGCGTTCCTCGAACCGGGCAAACGGTGCAGGCGTCATGGTCGCGGGCGGCGATGACCCCGCTGGAAAGCGGAGGCTGAGATGACCATGGCGATTGTTCCTGCGCAGGCCGGACGCGTATCGGGGATCTTCTGGCGCCGGCCGGCGCTGGGCCTGTTTTTGCTGCTGCTTGGGCCGTTGATGTGGTTTGGCATCGTCTATCTGGGCTCGCTGCTGACCCTGCTGTGGCAGAGTATCTACACTTTTGACGACTTCACCATGTCGGTGACCAGCGACTTCACGCTGGCCAATCTGCAGGCGCTGTTCAACCCTGCCAACTACGACATTATCGTTCGCACCCTGGTCATGGCGCTGTGCGTGACGCTGGCCAGTGCCCTGCTGGCGCTGCCGATGGCCTGGTATATGGCGCGCTACACCAGCGGCAAAATGAAGGCCTTCTTTTATATCGCGGTCATGCTGCCGATGTGGGCCAGCTATATCGTCAAAGCCTACGCGTGGGTGCTGCTGTTGGCCAAAGATGGCGTGGCGCAGTGGTTTCTCGGCCATCTCGGGCTGGAAGGGGCGCTGAACGCTCTGCTGACCGTCCCGGCGGTGGGCGGCAACACCTTATCCACCTCCGGACTCGGACGCTTCCTGGTCTTCGTCTACATCTGGCTGCCTTTTATGATCCTGCCGGTGCAGGCGGCGCTGGAGCGTATCCCTGGCTCTTTGCTGCAGGCCTCGGCCGATCTTGGCGCCGCCCCGCGGCAGACCTTCCGCTACGTGGTCCTGCCGCTGGCTATTCCCGGGATTGCCGCCGGGTCGATCTTCACCTTTTCGCTCACGCTGGGCGATTTTATCGTGCCGCAGCTGGTCGGCCCGCCGGGGTACTTTATCGGCAATATGGTTTACTCGCAGCAGGGGGCGATCGGCAATATGCCGATGGCGGCGGCGTTTACCCTCGTGCCGATCGTGCTGATTGCCCTTTATCTGGCGTTCGTGAAACGTCTGGGAGCCTTCGATGCACTCTGAACGCGCACCCTGGTATCTGAAACTGGCGACATGGGGCGGGGTGGTCTTTCTCCACTTTCCGCTGCTGATCATCGCCATCTATGCTTTTAATACGGAAGATGCCGCCTTCAGTTTTCCGCCGCAGGGGCTGACGCTGCGCTGGTTCAGCGAGGCGGCAGGGCGCAGCGATATTCTGGAGGCAGTGACGTTGTCACTTAAAATTGCCGCCCTGTCGACGGCCATTGCCTTAGTGCTTGGCACGCTTGCTGCAGGAGCCCTGTGGCGGAGCACCTTTTTTGGTAAGAACGCGGTGTCGCTACTGCTGCTGCTGCCCATCGCCTTGCCGGGGATTATTACCGGCCTGGCGCTCCTGACCGCCTTTAAAGCTGTCGGCCTTGAGCCTGGGCTGCTGACCATCGTGGTGGGGCACGCGACCTTCTGCGTGGTGGTGGTGTTTAACAACGTCATCGCCCGCTTCCGCCGGACCTCCTGGAGCCTGGTGGAGGCCTCGATGGATTTGGGGGCGACCGGCTGGCAGACCTTTCGCTACGTTGTGCTGCCCAATCTGGGATCGGCGCTGCTGGCGGGCGGGATGCTGGCATTCGCCCTGTCATTTGATGAAATCATCGTCACGACTTTTACCGCGGGGCATGAGCGAACTTTGCCGCTGTGGTTACTGAATCAGCTGGGGCGGCCGCGAGATGTGCCCGTCACCAACGTTGTCGCGCTGTTGGTGATGCTGGTAACAACGATACCAATCTTAGGGGCCTGGTGGCTCACCCGCGACGGCGATAACGTCGCCGGAAACGGGAAATAAAACCATGAAACAGGATAATGCTATGCAACACAACCTCTTGATAAACGGTAAGTTAGTGGCAGGTGAAGGCGAGAAGGTGCCGGTATACAACCCTGCGACCGGCGATGTGATCCTGGAGATTGCCGAAGCGACAGCGGCCCAGGTGGATGCCGCCGTTGACGCGGCGGATCGGGCGTTCGACGCCTGGAGCCAGACGACGCCGAAAACGCGCGCGGAATGTATGCTGAAGCTGGCGGATGCCATCGCGGCGCAGGCGGAGACCCTGGCGCAGCTGGAGTCGCTGAACTGCGGCAAGCCGCTGCACTGCGTGCTTAACGATGAGATGCCGGCCATTGCGGACGTTTTCCGCTTCTTCGCCGGCGCCGCCCGCTGCCTGCCGGGAATGGCGGCCGGAGAGTATCTGGAAGGGCATACCTCGATGATCCGTCGCGACCCGGTGGGCGTGGTGGCCTCCATCGCGCCGTGGAACTATCCCCTGATGATGGCGGCCTGGAAGCTGGGCCCGGCGCTGGCGGCAGGCAACTGCGTGGTGCTAAAACCCTCCGAGATCACCCCGCTGACGGCGCTGAAGCTGGCTGAGCTGGCAAAAGATATTTTCCCGGAAGGGGTGGTCAACGTACTGTTCGGCCGTGGCAAAACGGTGGGCGATCCGCTGACCGCCCACGCGAAGGTGCGAATGGTTTCCCTGACCGGGTCGATTGCCACCGGCGCGCATATCATCGGCCATACCGCCTCGTCGATTAAACGTACCCATATGGAGCTGGGCGGTAAGGCGCCGGTCATCGTCTTTGACGACGCGGATATCGATGCGGTGGTGGATGGCGTTCGGACCTTCGGGTTTTATAACGCCGGCCAGGACTGTACGGCCGCTTGCCGGATCTACGCCCAACAGGGTATTTATGAGCAGCTGGTGGAGAAGCTCGGGGCGGCGGTGGCCAGCCTGAAAATGGGGGCGCCGGAGGATGCCGCCACCGAGCTGGGACCGCTGAGCTCGCTGGCCCATCTTGAGCGCGTTAGCGCCGCGGTGGAAGCCGCCAAGGCGCTACAGCATATTAAAGTGGTGACCGGCGGCAATCGGGCGGACGGCGCGGGCTATTATTTCCAGCCGACGCTGCTCGCCGGCGCCCGGCAGGAAGACGCCATCGTGCAGCGCGAAGTGTTTGGCCCGGTGGTCAGCGTGACGCCTTTCAGCGATGAAGCGCAGGCCCTGAGCTGGGCAAATGACTCCCAGTATGGTCTGGCCTCTTCGGTGTGGACGAAAGATGTTGGCCGCGCCCACCGGCTCAGCGCCAGGCTGCAGTACGGCTGCACCTGGGTCAATACCCACTTTATGCTGGTGAGTGAAATGCCGCATGGCGGCCAGAAGCTGTCGGGCTATGGGAAAGACATGTCGATGTACGGCCTTGAGGATTACACCGTGGTCCGCCATGTGATGGTTAAACATGGCTAACGGATTGACCCATAAGCGGCAACGAATGATTACGCAATGGGTGTGTTAGTTCGCTAATAGTCACGATGGCAAAAATGGTTAAAACTCGCGGCGGGGAATGTGAGATTATTCTGATACCCCTTCAAGAGCTAAGCCATCGTGAGTGCCGGAGATAAGCGCCGGATGGGGTTCGCCAGTCACCCTGGGCGCGTCGCGCCCGGCGGGTGAGGCGGCAACGTCGCGGTTTGCGACCCAATACCGGCCCCTGCCTGATGGCAGGGGCTTTTTTTATGTCCGCACTAAGCCAGGAAGAGGAGTATGCCAGCGATGCTGGCGCAGGAAGGAAATCGCGTTAACCGTGTTCAGCGCTTGGTTTTTTTGCTCGGCAAGCTGGCGCTGCGACGGTCCCGTATATAGGAAATAAGATTATACACCGCCGCGACCAGCAGGATCAGCGCGATGACCAGGGTGATGATTCCGGACATATCCACCTCGAAATAGAAAAGCGCACAGCGCTAAAAACATTACCAATAGTTATGAATGTAAGTATTCTCTGAAGAGAAGGCAAATGATATTTGTTGTCATTTAGCGCTATTGGGGGCCCTCGCCAGCGAGGCCTGACATGAAAAGGTTAAGTTACAACGGCTTGTAGCCGCCTTTTATCTTATTAAGATCCAGCGCCTGCGCGGTATATCGCATTTTCGGCCAACGCGCGATAATCTTTTGGTTTGGGATTGGCGAAATATTATCTTTATCAGACGAATCAGATTGCGCTGAACAGAAACTATTTCACGACGATAAATAAGGCTTTTATATTTACGGTTAACGGGTAATATTTATTCGCAATATTTAATAACCGGCGCGTCAATCCGCCATACGCGCCAGCGCGGTGGCGCACGCTCCCGGGTTTGACTTTCCGCCGCCGCTCATGCGATCATTTCACGCATATTCGGTTTTAACGTTGATGTCGCTGTGAAAATTTTTGCTTTTATTCTGCTGGCTGTCGGCACCGTGGCGCTGAGCTATGGTAACGCGCCAGCAAAACGTATTCAGGGCTGTGAGAGCGCGGGAGTGGGGCAGGCCGTTTGCGCCGCCGCCGAATGGGATAGTGAGAAAGTGAATGTTTTGCCTCATTATAACCCTGCGCTAAACAAGGTTATTTTCGCAGGCCACTCAGCCCGTATTGTTTATGACCCTAATATAGGCGCGAGCCTCCGCACGTAAAAAAGCAGCCCAGAGGGCTGCTTTTTTAGGTTTCGTTGCTGAGTAAAATGATTAAAACCAGCCAAATCTCACTGACAGCAGGCTGATAAGCGCGAACGCGGCGCAGACATTAATCATAACGACGGTCTTGCTGGAGACATCCATAACGCCACCTTAATGAGTAAGTCCCTAAAGGTATAGTACGGCGGGCGCGGTTGCGCTATCGGATTAAGACGAATCGGGCTTTGTTCTGAATATTCAGCCCGATTCTGAATTTGTTATACAGGTATCTCTGAATCACGACGTCATGGCAGATAATTATCCCACCATGGAACGCTCCTCAGGGAAGGAAAACGAAGAATGACGTTATATCAAAAAATGTTGGTGTTTTACGCCATTATGGGCGTGATCTGCGCCGTAATTAGCTGGTTTTTAACCAAAGAGAGCCGGGTGATCCGCCTGCTGGCGGCCCTGTTGATCGGCGCCACCTGGCCGTTCAGCTTCCCGATGGCGCTACTCGTCTCGCTGTTTTAACGCTCCGGCGGCGGACGACAGAAAAGGGTGGCGGTAAGGATAAGGTTACTGTATAAAAACACAGTAACCTTATCATGGAGGCAAACAGGTGAACGGTTTCTTTTCGTCCGTCGCAGGCGCCACATTGCGCTGGCTCGATCTTCCGGGAGAGGGGCTTCCGCTGGTGTTTATCCACGGCCTCGGCTGCGCGTCATCTTACGACTACCCCCGCGTCGCCAGCGCCCCCGCACTCAACGGGCGGCGCAAAATACTTATCGATCTACCGGGCTTCGGCTACAGCGATAAACCGCACGACTTTAGTTACAACATACATAACCAGGCGCAAGCAGTGGAGCAAGTCCTCGACCACCTGCGCCTGCAGCGCTTCGCGCTGTACGGGCATAGCATGGGGGGAAGCATTGCCATCGAAGCGGCAGGGTTGCTGGCGGAGCGGGTGACCACGCTGCTGGTTTCTGAACCCAACCTGTTCGCCGGAGGCGGCGAGTACAGCAGGCGCATAGCGGCGCAGTCAGAGGCCGCCTTTATCGCCGAAGGTTACGCCAGGATGCTGGCGGAAGAGCGCTCGCCCTGGGCCGGCTGTTTGCAAAACAGCGCCCCCTGGGCCGTTTGGCGAGCCGCCAGCAGCCTGATACATGGCAGCAATACCCCCTGGTTTACCCAGCTCTGCCAGCTGCGCTGTCAGAAGATACTGATCGTCGGCGAGCAGTCGCTCCCTTATGCGGATATCGAACGGGTAGAGGCGCAAGGGATCCCGGTCGGGATTGTGCCCCACGCGGGGCACTCAATGGCGTGGGAAAACCCGGAAGGGCTGGCGCAGCTCATCGCCAGCCACGGCTAAGGGGGAGTCGGCGTCAGAATGGCAGTTCGCGAGGCTGGGTCTGGAGCGTTATCCAGCGCAGCTCGGTAAATTCCGCAATCCCGGCCCGACCGCCGAACCGGCCATAGCCGGAGGCTTTGCAGCCGCCAAACGGCATTTGCGCTTCATCATGAACGGTTGGGCCATTGATATGGCAAATGCCGGTTTGCAGACGTTGCGCCAGGTTCCACGCTCTGGCGCTGTCGCGGCTGTAGACCGCAGCGGAAAGGCTATAGTCGCTGTCGTTGGCTACCGCCAGCGCCTCTTCGTCGTTATTAACGCGAATAATCGCTTTTACCGGGCCGAAGGACTCTTCGTTCCACAGCCGCATCTCGCGGGTGACGCCGTCCAGCAAGGTAGGCGCCATGTGGGTATCGCTGGCTTTGCCGCCGGTCAGCAGGCGGGCGCCTTTGGCTAAGGCATCGTCGATTAACGCGTTGCAGCGGGTGACGGTGTTCATGTCGACCACCGGGCCGGTCAGGCTGGCGGGGAGAGAAGCGGCGCGCCTGGTCAGCAGAGGGATAAAGCGCTCCGCCACGGCGTTGTCGACAATAATGCGCTCGGTGGACATGCAGATCTGTCCGGCGTTGGCGAAGGCGCCAAAAATGGCGCCCGCCGCCGCCTGCTCAATGTCGGCATCGTCGAGGACCAGCAGCGGCGCTTTGCCACCGAGCTCCAGCACCGCCGGTTTCAGATACTGCCCGCAGGTGCGGGCGATAATCCGCCCCACCGGTGTGGAGCCGGTAAAGTTGACGCGCCGCACCGCCGGATGGGCGATCAGCGACTCCACCAGCGCCGGCGCGTCTTGAGGCGCGCAGGTGAGATAGTTCACCACGCCCGGCGGGAAGCCCGCCGCGTCGAGGGCGTCGATAATCAATCCTTGTGTAGCCGGGGAGAGCTCAGCGCCCTTGAGGATCACCGTGTTGCCGCAGGCCAGCGGCGTCGCCAGCGCCCGGGTGGCAAGGATCAGCGGCGCGTTCCACGGCGCCATGCCCAGCACCACGCCGGCACCCTGGCGGACCCCCATCGCCAGATTGCCCGGCACGTTGGATGGAATGATCTGCCCTTCGATCTGGGTGGTCAGCGCCGCCGCTTCGCGCAGGATATCGGCCGCCAGATGGACGTTAAATCCCGCCCAGTGCGCGGTGGCGCCGGTCTCCGCCGCTATGGCGGCGATAAATTTAGCTTCCCGCAGCAGCATATGTTCCGCCGCGTCGAGCAGTAAGCGTCGCCGTTCCGCCGGGGATGTATCGCGCCACTGCGGGAAGGCGCTGGCCGCGGCCTCGACGCAGCGTTTACCGTCGGCGAGGCTGGCGGCAGCGGCAACCGAGGCGACGTCGTCGTGGGCAGGGTGGCGCCGGGTAAAGGTCCGACCGTCTTCGGCATCGTGCCACTGGCCGTCAAGGTACAGATTGCAGGTGATTGTCATGGGGGTAACCTCTTGTTCTGCGGTTCCTCCAGTGTACCGGTCTCGGCTGGCGGCGAGCGTGAGCGGGGCGGTTATCGCACATTTTTTTGCCGGAATTGTGCGTAGCTCACAACATCCCAACCGTACCTGGCGCAAAAAGCAGCGCGACGCCGATTAAACCAGCAAATTCAGCGCGATTGGCATAAGGTGATAGCCATTGATTATTTGCCGGGGGCCAGGGGCTGTGCTGTTATTACGGTTCTTATAATCAATAATCAGGACTTATAACCATGTCTACAGGGAAAACCACGCTGGCGCTGCTGCTGAGCGCTCTGCTGCCGGCCAGCGCCGCATGGGCCGCGGGCAATGACACGCTGGTCTATTGCTCAGAGGCCTCCCCGGAGTCCTTCAACCCGCAGATCGCCAGCTCCGGCCCGTCGTTCGTCGCCAGCTCGCAGGTGCTGTATAACCGTCTGGTCACCTTTGACCCGGTGAAGAACACGCCGATCCCGTCGCTGGCCACCGAGTGGCATGTCTCTGAAGATGGCAAAACCTGGACCTTCACGCTGCGTCAGGGGGTGAAGTTCAACAGCAATAAATTCTTCAAACCGACCCGCGATTTTAACGCCGACGACGTCCTGTTTTCGGTACTGCGCCAGATGGATCCTCAGCATCCTTATCACAAGGTGTCGCAGGGGAACTATGAATACTTCCACGATGTGGGCCTCGATAAGCTGATTAAGTCGGTGAAAAAGGTCGATGACTATCACGTCCAGTTTGTGCTCAATCAGCCGAACGCGGCGTTTCTTGCCGACTGGGGAATGGACTTCGCCTCTATTCTGTCGGCGGAATATGGCGAGGCGATGCTGAAGAAAGGAACGCCAGAAAATGTCGATAACTGGCCTGTCGGCACCGGACCCTATGCTCTGCAGCAGTACAAAGTGGATTCGCAAATCCGCTATATCGCCAATCCCCACTACTGGGAAGGCGAGGTGCCGACGAAGCACCTGATCTTCTCCATCACGCCGAACGTCGAGACCCGATTGGCTAAACTGCAGACTAACGAGTGCCAGATTATTCCGGCGCCTTCCCCGGTACAGTTCCCGGTGATCAAGGGCAATAACGATCTGACGCTGCACGCCGTCGAGGCGCTGAACGTCGGCTATCTGGCGTTCAACACCGAGAAAAAACCGTTTGATAATGTGCTGGTGCGCCAGGCGTTAAACTACGCTACCGACAAACAGGCCATCGTCAGGGCGGTGTTCCTCGATTCCGGTACGGTGGCGAAGTCGCCAATCCCATCCACCATGCTCGGGTATAAAAAAGACCTCCCGGACTACGACTACGATCCGCAGAAAGCGAAGGCGCTGCTCAAACAGGCGGGTCTGGAGCAAGGGGCGGAAGTGACCCTGTGGTCGATGCCGGTTCAGCGGCCCTACAACCCAAACTCAAAACGCATTGCTGAAATGATCCAAAACGACTGGGCGAAAGTCGGGGTGAAAGCGAAGATCGTCAGCTATGAGTGGGGCGAATACCTGGCCGGCATGCGTAAAGGCGAACACGACAGCGCCCTGTACGGCTGGATGTCAGACAATGGCGACCCGGACAACTTTGCCGGCACGCTGCTCAGCTGTGATAATATCCAGACCGGCTCGAATGCCGCCCGCTGGTGCGATAAGTCGTATGACGCGCTGGTGAAGAAAGCCCTGCTGGTGAGCGATCCGCAGGCGCGCGCCAAACTCTACGAACAGGCGCAAGAGATCTTTTACCAGCAGGCGCCGTGGATCACCCTGGCGACCGGCAAGACCTTCTATGCCACCCGCAGCAACGTCAGCGGCTACACTGTGAGCATGATGGGGAGCGATTTTTCCAAAGCGAAGCTGAATTAAGTGAAAGGAGAACAGAATGGCACATCTGGATGAGGTCATCGTTAAAGTCGATGACATTCTTGCCGAGGGCGTTATCGCGCATATGAATGAGCTGCTGATCGCCCTGAGCGATGACGCGCAGCTCAGTCGTGAGGAACGCTATACTCAGCAGCAGCGCCTGCGCACCGCCATCGCTCACCATGGGCGACAGCATCAGGAAGAGCAGGACGCGCGCCGCGAGCAGTTGACCAAAGGCGGCGCGATCCTCTGAACAGGCGCTCAGAACTGGCGTCTGGCCACCAGCCAGGCGCCCACCACCAGCATGACCGCGCCGCATAATGGCCCGATCAGCGCCCGCAGCGGTACGCCGTGGGCGCGAATTAAATCCATGATCAACCCGCCGACCAGCTGGCTGGCCACCAGTACCGCGATGGTGGTGGCTGCGCCCACGGTCTGATAGCCGCTGATGCTGGCGAAGACGAAAAAGGATCCCAGCATGCCGGGGATCAGCGTCCACCACTTCACGTTCAGGGCCAGCTCATGAAAGCCGGCGACGCCCTGGCGCAGCAGCAACAAGGTCACGAAAATAACGATACCGACCAGCGAATTGAGCAGCATGGCGATGAGGATCGTCGACACCGACTGGGTGATGCGCACCATCAGGGTGTTCTGCACCACCAGGCCTACGCCGGCGGCCACCAGAAAGGCGAGGGTAAGCGACCCATTCATGCCTGGCCGTCCGGGTCCTGGCGCGCATCAAGCTGTAGCTGCATAAAGGTCAGATCCAGCCAGCGACCAAATTTGGTTCCCACCTGCGGCATCTGCCCGGTGGTGATAAAGCCCAGCGTTTCATGCAGGTGCAGCGAGGCGTGGTTCTGCGATTCGATCCCGGCGACCATCACATGTTTATTCAGCCGACGCGCTTCGGCGATCAAGGCGACCAGAAGTTTGCGGCCCAGGCCTTTCCCCTGGTGCTCGGGGTGAACGTACACCGAATGCTCCACGGTGTGGCGAAAGCCGTCAAACGCGCGCCAGTCGCCAAAGGAGGAATAACCGGTGATGACGCCGTTTTCCTCGCTCACCAGCACCGGAAAGCCTGCCAGCTGGCGGGCTTCAAACCATGCGATGCGGTTGTCGGTATCCACGGTTTTGTCATTCCAGATAGCGGCGGTATGCACGACGGCGTGGTTATAGATCTCGGCGATCGCCGCGCAATCGTCTTTAATGGCAGGGCGGATGGACATAGCAAACCTCAGTTTTCCGTACACTATAGTAGTACGATATTATTACAATAATGAACGCCACGCTGTCATCCGTTTTCAGCAAATTTTTTCCTGATGGGCCAGGGGTTATGCGGCCCGACGGGCGGTTGTGTAATGCCTGCGCGCACACTATAGTGTTACGTTATGAACACTATAGAAGACAACCTCAATCAGCGTATCAGCGCGCGCATCCGCATCGAGCGCGAATCCCGTGGCTGGTCGCTGAACGACCTGGCCGAACGGGCCGGCGCCTCGCGGGCGATGATCCATAAAATCGAGCGCGGCGAAAGCAGCCCGACGGCGTCGATGCTGGGCCGCCTTTCCGGCGCCTTCGGCATCAGTATGTCGACCCTGATCGCCAGGGCGGAAATGCAGGAAGGCAAGCTGCTGCGTTTTGCCAGCCAGCCGGTATGGCACGACCCGCAAAGCCACTATCTCCGCCGCCACGTTTCGCCGCGCAGCGATCTGCCCATTGACCTGGTGCAGATCGAGCTGCCGCCCGGCAGCGATGTGCCGATGCCGGCTTCGTCCTATGCGCTGGCCCGCCAGCTGATCTGGCTGCAGCGGGGCGAGCTGGTTTTCCTGGAAGGGAATACCCGCCACGAGATGCAGACCGGGGACTGTCTGGAGCTCGGCCCACCGAACGACTGCCGCTTTATCAATGAATCCGCAGAGACCTGCGTCTATCTGGTGGTGCGCCTTAATCAATCGCCATCCGGCTCGTAATGATAAAGCGCATTGCGCATAAAGCAGCTAGCCTCAGTACTGTCTGCTAACAAGAGGAGTTTGCTATGTCAGAACAACCGCAACGCCATCGCCGCTGGGTACTGGCTTCCCGTCCCCATGGTGAACCGACGGCAGAGCATTTCCGCCTGGAAGAGCGCGAGGTGCCCACCCCGGGGCCGGGTCAGGTTCTGCTGCGTACCGTTTATTTATCGCTGGATCCCTATATGCGCGGGCGGATGAGCGACGCGCCGTCCTATTCACCGCCGGTGGCCATCGGCGCGGTGATGGTGGGCGGGACCGTGAGTCGCGTCGTGACCTCGCAGCATGATGATTTTCAACCCGGCGACTGGGTGCTGGGCTACAGCGGCTGGCAGGATTTTGAGCTTTCCGACGGCAGCGGCCTGGTGAAGCTGGGGGACAACCCGCAGCACCCGTCCTGGTCGCTGGGGGTGCTGGGGATGCCGGGCTTCACCGCCTACATGGGATTACTGGACATTGGCCAGCCGAAGCCGGGTGACACGCTGGTGGTCGCTGCGGCCACCGGGCCGGTGGGCGCTACGGTCGGACAGATCGGCAAAATTAAGGGCTGCCGTACCGTCGGCGTCGCCGGCGGCGCGGAGAAATGTCGCTATGCGGTTGACACCTTAGGCTTTGATGTCTGCCTTGACCATCGCGCGGCGGACTTTGCCGAACAGCTGGCCCAGGCCTGCCCGCAGGGCATTGACGTCTACTACGAAAACGTCGGCGGCAAGGTTTTTGACGCGGTGCTGCCGCTGCTCAACACCGCGGCGCGGGTTCCGGTCTGCGGGCTGGTGAGCGGCTATAACGCCACCGGTCTGCCGGACGGGCCGGACCGTCTGCCGCTGCTGATGGCGACCATCCTCAAGAAACGCATTCGGATGCAGGGCTTTATTATCGGCCAGGATTATGGGCATCGGATCGCGGAATTCCAGCAGCAGATGGGGCGCTGGGTGCAGGAGGGTAAAATTAAATATCGCGAACAGCTGATCGACGGTCTGGAGCAGGCGCCGCAGGCGCTGATCGGCCTGTTGAAAGGTGAAAACTTTGGTAAGGTGGTGATCCGCGTGTCGGCGGACGACTAATACGCCGGGTATAGCCTGAACGCGCCTCTCTCCCGGCCGGGAAGAGAGGCGCTGCATGAATATCAGGCGTAAAAGGCTAACCGCTGGGCGAGCAGATCGACAAAGGCTTCGCGGTCCACATCCAGCATCAGGGTGGTATTGGGCGGATTGCCGGTCAGATGGTAGTAATCGACCACCGTCATCCCCTGGGTATATTTGCCTTCCGTTTCCACGCCGACCCAGCGCTCGATAGTGGTAAAGAGCTCCGGCTTGAGGAGCCAGGCGATGGTGCAGGGGTCGTGGAGCGGCGCGCCGTCGAAGCCCCACTTTTCGTCCTTGTGGTAGGCCATAAAGAAGTCGAGCAGTTCGGCGACGATGGTTGATACCGGATTGCCAATCTGGCGGAATCGCTCAATATCCGCAGGAAGGATCTGCGCCCGGTGGGTGACATCCAGGCCCGCCATCACCACCGGGATCCCCGACTGAAAGACCATCTCCGCCGCCTGCGGATCGACGTAGATATTAAACTCCGCCGCCGGCTGCCAGTTGCCCAGCCCCATAGCGCCCCCCATGATCACGATGCGGGCGATCTTCGCGTGCAGCTCAGGATGGCTGGCGAGCAGCAACGCCACGTTCGTCTGCGGCCCGGTGGCCACCAGCGTCACCGGCTCCTGACTTTCGCGCAGCACCCTGGCCATCAGCTCGACGGCGGTGCAGTTTTGCGGCGCAAAGGCCGGCTCCGGCAGGTTCGGGCCATCCAGTCCGCTTTCCCCGTGCACATTATCGGCAATGATCAGATCGCGCATTAACGGCTTCCACGCGCCGCCGGCGACCGGAATATCCGCGCGGTTCAGCAGGGTCAGCATACGCAGCACGTTGCGCAGGGTCTTCTCCGGGGTCTGGTTGCCTGCGGAGGCGGTGACGGCTTTCACTTCCAGCTCCGGCGAGGCGAGGGCGAGGACCAGGGCGATCGCGTCATCATGTCCCGGATCGCAATCAATCATTATCGGCAGTGCCATAGCAGCTCCTTGTTGGCGTTGTTCTGTGACCAGACTAACGCTGAGGCGCGAGGCAGACGAGAAAGTGTGCAGAATAGTGTGATGGCTGGCACGGTTGCAGGGGTAATCGCGCGGTGAGTCGCGGCGGTCCTGCATCATCATGCCTCGCCTTGCGGTGGCGCAAGCTAGCGTCCGGCGCGGCGCGATAGAATAAAAATCGCTAATCCTTACGGATATTAATGGTTTGCTTTTCGGCGAGCGGATTCTTATCCTTAAGAAAACTCAAGAGGTTATGACGATGAAAGATGTAGTAGATAAATGCAGCACCAAAGGCTGCGCCATTGATGTCGGGACAATTATTGATAACGAGGACTGCGTCTACCGGGCTGAGAAATTATTCCCGAGCCGCGAGGAAGCGGAGTCAACCGTAGCCGCCGTTCGCGAGCGTGCCGCCGCAGCGGCGCCGGCCAGTGAACCACCGCAGGTTGACTACACGCTCGCCGCCGCCGGCGACGAGGTGAAACTCGATCTGTCCATCGCCTTCTCCTGCCAGGCGGAAAAGATCATTTTCGAATTGTCCCTGAGAAACCTGCTTTAATCAGCGCCCCGGGCGCCAGCGCCTGAGGGTAACGGCTTCGCCCGCCGGTCCGCGGGCGAAGCCGGGCGTTACTCGAAGCGCCAGGCGAGGTTCAGCCCGATACCGTAGTTGCGTCCCGGCGCGGGCTCGTAGTAGCGTCCGTTGGACTCGTTAACGATGACGGACCCGACGTATTCGCGGTCGAACAGGTTGTCGACCCGGCCGAACAGATCCATATCCATCCTGCCATAGCTCCACTTATAGCCGGTCGTCAGGCCGACCACCGTCCAGGAAGGGGCTTTGGCGGTGTTTTCGTCGTTCGCCATGATGTCGCTCATGTAGCGAATATCGCTCCCGGCGTACCAGCCCTGCTCCGGCTGATAGCCGAAGGAGGCGTAACCCATATTGCGCGCGATCCCCGGAATACGGTTGCCGTTGCAGCTGGCGTCGCCGCAGACGTTGGTGCGATAGGTCGCGTCAAGCCAGGTCCAGGCCGCCTTCAGGCGCCAGCTCTCGCCAAACTGCTGATCCAGTCCCAGTTCCATCCCCTGACGACGGGTCTTGCCGGCGTTTTTATAGCTGGTGCGCCCGCCGCTGCTGCTGTCGACCACGATCTCATTATCGGTATCGGTCTGGAACAGGGCGGCGGTGAGCAACCCATTGCCAATCCGCGTCTTGCTGCCGATCTCCACCGTGTCGTTGGTGGAGGGCTTCAGGCCGAAATTGAGACCGCTCTGGTTATCGGCGCGGTATGACAGCTCGTTAATGGTCGGCGTCTCGAAGCCGCGGCCAGCGGAGAGGTAAACGTTCCAGGCGTCGGTCAGGGCATACTTCAGCGAGCCTGCGGGCAGCCATTTGTGATAGCTGGCATCGCCGCTGTCGTCGCCATTGCCTGGGGTGATGTAGTAATCATTCGAGTCGAACCATACCGAGCTGTAGCGCACCCCGGCATCGAGCGAAAGTTTGTCGGTGAGCTGCCACTGGGTTTGCAGGTAAGGGTCGACGTTCCACATCAGGTTACGTTCGTTACGGCGTAGCGCGCCCTGTTCGCCATACTGCGGCGCGCCGTTGACCATCACAAAGTTTTCATAGCCCTTGCGGCGCTCGCTCATGTTCTCGTAGTCAAGACCGGCGGTCAGGGTGACCGGCACCAGCAGCTCGCCGCGATGGGTCAGCCGGGTATCGATCCCCTGGTAGTGGCGGGTGAGGTCGATCACCCCGCCGGCATGGCTCGGCTTCAGCTGCGGCGCGCGCGGGATCGACTGGTACTGGGTGGTTTCGCGTTCCCCGGCGTACATCATGACGCTGAGATCGTCCTGGTCGCTCAGCTGGCGCTCGTAGCGCAGGCCAGCCTGGGTCTGCCGGGTATCCTTGCGGGTATTATACTGGTCGCCGCGCGGCGACTGGCGCGGGTTATCGCGCCATTCATCGGCGGTTAAGCCGCCGGCGTCATTGGCTTTGATATCAACGCTGTTCAGCAGCAGCGTCAGCTTACTGACGTCGTTGATGCGCACCCCCAGCCGGGCGTTGGCCAGATTTTTGCGCGCGCCGCTGTGATCGCGATAACCATGGGTGGTGAAGCGGTTAGTCGACACCGTGTAATCCACATCGCCTGCGTGGCTGCCGTCGCCAACGGCGCCGGTGGCTTTCATCCCGTAGTGCCAGGTGCCGAAGCTGCCATAGTAACTGCTGGCTTCCACGGTGGGCGGCTGGGTGCCGGTCTGGCTGGTGACATTGATCACCCCGCCGGACGAGTTACCGTAGAGGGCAGAGAAGGGGCCGCGCAGCACCTCGAGGGTGTCGACGCTACCGATATCGATATTGGAGGTCTGCCCCTGGCCGTCGGGCATGGTCGCCGGGATGCCGTCCACATAGATGCGCAGCCCGCGCACGCCGTAGGTAGAGCGGGAGCCAAAGCCGCGAATCGACAGCTGCAGATCCTGGGCATAGTTTTGCCGGTTCTGCACCTGCAGGCCCGGCACGGCGCCCAGCGATTCAGAGAGGTTGACGCGCGGCGCGGCCTGGCGCATCTCATCCCCATTGACCACGCTGACGGCGGCGGGGGTATCCAGTTCAGAAACAGTGGTTGGCGCAGCGGTCACCACCATGGTTTGTTCATCGGCGGCCTGGGCGGCGGCGATGAGCGGCAGCAGCAGGGCCGGCAGGGCCGCGTGTCGCACGGATAGGATTTTCATCGATAGTACTCGGGAGACGAACCAAATGGAACATATGTATATATGTTACCCCGTTTGTAAAATATTTGAAAATTATTAACTGCCGTTAGTTAACGGATAGTGCTTCAGGCTGACGAATTTACCGGGCAACAACAATTAGCGCTCCACTTTGAGATGATTAATGATTACTATTCGCATTCAAAATAAGGCAGAGCCATGACTTTGCCGCCGGAAGCGATGTCGGGTCAGCACATACAGGTTTATCAAAGGGAGTCGTCATGTCATTACGTCAGTTTGCCGCGCCGCGTCTGCGCCATTCACTGTTATTCACTTCTCTGCTGCTGGCAGGCAGCTTTAGCGCCCACGCCGCGGAAGAGATGCTGCGCAAGGCCGTCGGGAAAGGGGCCTACGAAATGGCCTACAGCCAGCAGGAGAACGCGCTGTGGGTCGCCACTTCGCAAAGTCGTTCGCTGGACAAAGGGGGGATTGTTTATCGTCTTGACCCCACCACCCTCGACGTGACGCAGATTATTCACAACGATCTGAAGCCGTTTGGCGCCGCTATCAACCATGCCACCGGTACGCTGTGGTTTGGTAATACCGTCGACAGCACCGTCACCGCCATTGACGCCAAAACCGGCGCTGTGAAGGGGCGACTGGTGCTGGACGAGCGTCAGCGCAGTGAAACCGTGCGCCCGCTGCAGCCGCGCGAGCTGGCGGTCAATGAGCAGACCAACACTATCTACATTACCGGTCTGGGCAAAGAGAGCGTGATTTGGGTGGTGGATGGCGCTACCCTGAAGCTGAAAACGACGATTACCGGCACCGGGGCGATGGCCACCGGCCTGGCGATAGATCCGCAGGCGAAACGCCTTTATACCACCAATGCCGACGGCGAACTGCTGACCATCGACAGCGAGAGCAACACCATTGTGTCGCGCAAAAAATTGCTGGATGACGGCAAGGCGCATTTCTACCTTAACCTGAGCCTCGATACCGCCGGTCACCGCGCCTTTATTACCGACAGCAAGCAGCCGGAAGTGCTGGTGGTCGATACCCGCGACGGCAAAGTGCTGGAGAAAATCACCGCGCCGGAATCGCTGGCGGTGCTGTTTAACCCCACCCGCAATGAAGCCTATGTGACGCACCGTAAGGCGGGGGAAGTGAGCGTTATCGACGGCAAGAGCTATAAGGTGGTGAAGACCTTTAAAACGCCGATCCATCCCAACAGCCTGGCGCTCTCTGATGACGGCAAAACGCTGTACGTCAGCGTGAAACAAGCATCCAGCCGTGAGAAAGAGGCCACGGCGCCGGACGACGTGATCCGCATCGCCCTGTAAGGTCCCGGGCGCGACGACCATCGCTACCGGTGGTTGCGCCCGGCATCTCACCCTCTGTTACAAACGCGTATTGGCCTGATAAACCTGAAGGTTATACACTTAACGCTTTCCCGCCTCGCGCGGGCAGTGGTAATCAGTGGAGATAAAATGAAAAAACCATTCATGGTGATTTGCGCCGGCGCGATGCTGGCGCTGCTGGCCGGCTGTTCGTCCAACTACGTTATGACCACCAAAAGCGGTCAGACGATCGTCACCCACGGCAAGCCGCAGCTGGATAAAGAAACGGGGATGACCAGCTATATCGATGAGTCTGGTAATAAGCGGGAAATTAACAGCAGCGACGTGTCGCAGCTGGTTGAGGATAACTAAGTCCTGACCTCCCGGTTTGCCCGCGATGGACAAACCGGGAGTCCTGCCATTTACTGCTTGAGCGTCGGCGCTGTGCTGTGAATCGCATGCACGCGCTTACGCACGCCAAACCAGCCCGCCACCAGCAGCACCGCCAGTAATGGAATTGAGCCAATGGTATAGGTGCCGTTCGGATAATCGAAGGCCATCAGCACCAGCACACTGAACAGGAACAGCAGCGTCAGCCAGGAGGTGAATGGCGCCCCCGGCATTCTGAAGCTCACCTTCGCCGCTTTTCCTTCCTTGATCGCTTTGCGCAGACGCATCTGACACACCACGATAAAGCCCCAGGAAGCAATGATCCCCAGCGACGCGACGTTCAGCACGATCTCAAACACCTGCGACGGCACCAGATAGTTGAGGAACACCCCCACCACATACACCGCCAGCGTCGCCAGGATCCCGGCGTAAGGGACGTGGTGACGGCTCATTTTCGACATAAACTTCGGCGCGGAGCCCCCCATCGACATGGAACGCAGGATACGTCCGGTGCTGTAGAGGCCGGAGTTGAGGCTGGAGAGGGCGGCGGTTAACACTACGATGTTCATCACGCTGCCGATATACGGTACGCCCAGTTTGGAGAAGAAGGTGACGAACGGGCTCTGTCCCGCCTGGTAGGCGTTCCACGGCAGCAGCAGCACCAGCAGCACCACCGATCCGACGTAGAACAGGCCGATACGCCAGATCACGCTGTTGATGGCCTTCGGCACCATCGTCTCCGGATCCTTACACTCACCGGCCGCGGTGCCCACCAGCTCAATGGAGGCGAAGGCGAAGACCACGCCCTGCACCAGCACCAGCGCCGGCAGAAGGCCGTGCGGGAAGAAGCCGCCGTTATCGGTGATCAGGTGGAAGCCGGTGGCATTACCGTCCAGCGGCTTACCGGAGCCGAGGAAAATGGTGCCGACCACGAGAAACGCGACGATCGCCAGCACTTTGACCAGCGCGAACCAGAACTCCATCTCGGCGAACCACTTCACGCCGATCATGTTCATGGTGCCGACGATGGCCAGCGCGCCGAGGGCGAAGACCCACTGCGGCACATCGCCAAACGCGCCCCAGTAGTGCATATACAGCGCCACGGCGGTGATATCGACGATCCCGGTCATTGCCCAGTTAACGAAGTACATCCAGCCGGCCACGTAGGCGGCCTTTTCGCCGAGGAATTCCCTGGCATAGGAGACGAAGCTGCCGCTCGAGGGGCGGTGGAGAACCAGTTCGCCGAGGGCGCGAAGAATAAAGAAAGAGAAGATGCCGCAGACCAGATAGACCAGTGCGAGCGCTGGCCCTGCCATTTGTAAACGTGCCCCGGCGCCGAGGAACAAACCGGTACCGATGGCGCCGCCGATGGCGATCATCTGTACCTGACGGTTGCCCATCGCTTTGTGATAACCCGCTTCATGTGAGTTGAGCCAGTGGCGTTTTGCAGCATGGTGCTCCGCTGCAGTGTCGTGTTTCGTATTCATTGATGTATCAGTTTCCTGTCAATGCCCATGTTTGCAGCCGGCGTGGAGGACGGCTGGCACATTATGCTGGCTTTCTCATCATTCTGACGTAGGAGATAAGCTCAGACATGGCGCTGAATCCTACACGTAACCTAATAGTTACGCACCTAAAACATTTACCGATAGCATTTGACAGATTTATCAATGAGATCAGCGTCGCAGAGTTTCCCGCAACAGAATGAAAGCGCTGGTATGCTGGCGTCGACTGGGGTAAGCGCGAGGTTGTCAGGGGACGGCGGAGGCGCAGTTCGCTGCTTTTGCATCCGTTGGCCACGGGCGATGGCCACCTGCTCGCCGGGTCGCAGCCGGGCGTTTAACCGGTCATCCACGACCATTTTTTAGCCATTATCATCAGTGATTTTGATGTTAATATCCGGTTATTCCAGCATAAATGGCTTCAGCGTTGGTCACGGCGCCGCGCAGGCGGAGGAAGCGTGATGCCTGCAGGGGAGCAGAATGAACAGAGCGGTTAACCCTTATTGTTTAATTCATTCTGCCGGGGCAGGTATTGTAAGATGGAAAAACATACCCGTAGCGCCAGGCGACCCCACACAATGAACCCCTTGCACTTTCATAAATATCACGGACTGGGTAATGATTACCTGGTATGCCATCGCGCCGTTGCCGACCAGCTGAGCAACGAGCATATTCGAATTCTGTGCCATCGCCACTATGGCGTCGGTTCTGATGGTCTCCTGATCGACAGCGGCGATCGAACCCACCCCACGCTGCGTATTATCAATCCGGACGGCTCCGAGGCGGAGAAAAGCGGGAATGGGCTACGGATCTATGCGCGCTATCTGTTTGATATCGGTCGTGTCGGGCATGAGCCCTTTTTAGTGCACACGGCGGGCGGAGACGTCTATTGCACCGTGGAGCGTGATTTTCATCAGATTAGCGTCGACATGGGGCGGGCGAATTTCAATCCGGCGGCGTTACCCGCCCTGGTGAATTTGCCCGAGGCGGTGAATTATCCCTTGCCGCTGGCGGATGAAACCCTGTCCGTCGTGCTGGTCTCTATGGGCAATCCCCACTGCGTTGTCCTCGTGGATAAGCTCGATCTGGAACAGGTTCATCGCTTAGGACCGCAAATTGAACATCATCCCTTGTTCCCCAAACGCTGCAATGTGCAGTTCGTGGAAGTTGTCGATCGCCATACGCTGAAGATTGGTATCTGGGAGCGGGGCGCCGGGTTTACGATGGCCTCCGGGAGCAGCAGCTGCGCGGCGGCCAGCGCCATGCGCCGGTTAGGGAAGGTGGACGATCGGGTGGAGGTCAACATGCCAGGCGGCCAGCTGCGCATCACCTTCGGCGCGGATTTTCAGGTCTGTATGCGAGGCCCGGTACATAAGATCGCCAGCCTGACGCTGGATAACGACTGCTTTGTCGGCGGCGGCGCTATCTCCACTGGCGCGGCATGACAGGTGGAGCGATCAGCCGGAAATTTTTTGCCTTTCGCTTGCTGTCGTAAGCGGCTGTACATACTGCCTTTTCCCATCCGGGCAAAGGCGGCAAACAACGGAAATGGCTACCAGGGAGAAACAGAGATGAACATCAATGTGGTCGGCACCAGCGGCTCAGGCAAATCCACCCTGGCTCGTCGCCTGGCGCACAGGCTGGGGCTGCCGTGCATCGAACTGGATCGCCTGTACTGGCGGCCGAACTGGCAGGGCGCGCCGGATGAGGCGTTTTTCGCCGCCATTGCCGCCGCGACGGCCACCCCGGGCTGGGTATTGGATGGCAACTACAATCGCAGCCGCGGGGTCAAATGGCGCGAGGTGGATCTGGTGATCTGGCTGGATTATGGCCTCTGGCGCACGCTGCGCCAGGCGGTGTGGCGGGCCGCGAGCCGGGCGTGGCGCCGTCAGGAGCTGTGGCCGGGCACCGGCAACCGCGAGAGTTTCCGCCGTTCGTTCTGCAGCCGGGAATCCATCATCCTCTGGACGCTGAAAACCTGGCGGCAGAATCGCCGACGCTATCTGGCCGATATGCAGGATCCGCAATATCGTCATATTCGCTTCGTCCGGCTGCGCAGTCCGCGGCAGGCCGAGGCGCTGCTCCGCGAGCTGGAAGCGCAGCGGTCAGGCGGGCATATCTAATTTTCAGCAGTACACATGTGAATTAATTGTTTCTCAATAGTTAGCAGAGATTTTAATAATGCAGGCACGTACTTTCATATGAGCCTGCGAAATGTCTTATCGAATCAGTATCCTGGATAAAAGTCCGCTTGCCGCCGGGGAAACCGCCGCGCAGGCGCTGGCGCGTACATTAACGCTGGCGCAACACGCCGAAGCCTGGGGCTATCACCGCTTCTGGGTCGCCGAACACCACAATACCGATCAGCTGGCAAGCCCCTCGCCGGAGCTGGTTATCGCCTGGCTGCTGGGCCACACCCGGCGCATTCGTCTTGGGTCCGGCGGCGTCATGCTCCAGCACTATAGCCCCTATAAGGTCGCGGAAAACTTCAACCTGCTGGCTGCCCTCGCGCCGGGCCGCATCGATCTCGGGGTCGGCAAGGCGCCTGGCGGCCTGCCGCTCTCCACCCGCGCGCTGCAGCAGGGCCTGCATCAGGAAGAGAAAGGCGCCTTTGCCGACCAGCTGGCGCAGCTGGATAACTGGCTGTCGCTGACTGAGCCCGGAGGGGAAGAGAGCCTGCGCGCCACGCCGATCCCGCCGCGCCGGGCAGACGGTTTTCTGCTCGGCGCCAGCCTGGAGAGTGCTGAACTGGCGGCCCGCCTTGACTGGAACTTTGTCTTTGCCGCCCATCTCAATGGCGACAGCGCGCTGCGCCGCACGGTGCTCAACCGCTGGCGCGAGCTGAGCCCGCGCGAGGCGATTGTCGCCGTGCAGGTGGTGGTCGCCGACGATCCCGCTACCGCCGCCGCGCTGGCGCAGCAGGTGGAGGCGTGGGGCGTTGAGCTGGAGAACGGCCAGCGGGTGACCGTCGGCAGTGAGGCGCAGGCCGTTGCCTTTGCCCGCCAGGCCGGTAGCCGTCCCACCCGTATCGCCCGCCGCGAATCTTCGCTGATATCGGGTACCCCCGAAGAGGTGAAAGCCCGGCTGGACGCGCTGCAGGCGGAAGATCAGCTGGATGAACTCATCATTGATACCCCCATTAGCGACGGGCCTGCGCGCCTGCGCTCCCTGCGCCTGCTGGCGCAGGCTCACTACGGCAAGGCGGTGCTGAATGTCCTTTGAACAACAACTGATTAGCTGGCGGCGCGAGCTGCACCAGAACCCGGAGCTCTCCCTGCAGGAGGTGGCCACCACTGCGCGGATCCGCGACTGGCTGCAGAGCGGTGGGGTGACCCTGCAGCCCTACGATCTGAAAACCGGGCTGGTGGCCGAAGTCGGCAGCGGCGACAAGGTGATAGCCCTGCGGGCGGATATCGACGCGTTGCCCATCGAGGAGGCGACCGGTTTGCCTTACCGCTCGCAGAATCAAGGGGTGATGCATGCCTGCGGGCACGATATTCACACCAGCGTAATGCTGGGAGCGGCGCTGCTGCTGAAGGATCGGGAAGCGGAACTCCCGGGGCGGGTGCGGATCCTGTTCCAGCCGGCGGAAGAAAATTTTGGCGGGGCGAAAACCCTGATCCGCGCCGGGGCGCTGGAGGAGGTGTCGGCGATCTTTGGCATGCACAATGAGCCCGGCCTGGCGGTGGGCGAATTTGCCACCCGCGGCGGCGCGTTCTACGCCAACGTCGATCGCTTCGTCTTCAAAGTGACCGGGAAGGGGGCGCATGCCGCCCGCCCACATGAAGGAAAGGATGCGATCCTGCTGGCCAGCCAGCTGGTGACGGTGCTGCAGAGCGTGGCCAGCCGGGAAGTGAACACCCTCGACTCGGTGGTGCTCAGCGTGACGCGGATCCAGGGAGGCAATACCTGGAACGTGCTGCCGGAGAGCGTCGAGCTGGAGGGGACGTTGCGCACCCACAGCAGTGAAGTGCAGCAGCGGGTCAAGGCCCGGGTCAGCGAGATTGCGGCCGGTTTCGCCAGCGCCTTTGGCGCGCAGATTGACGTCTTCTGGTATGCCGGCCCGACGGCGCTGGTCAATGACGCCCGCTGGGCCGACTTCGCCAGCGAGGTCGCGGCCCAGGCCGGGTACCGCACCCACCACGCCGATCTGCATCTCGGTGGTGAAGATTTTGCGGTCTATCTTCAGCATATTCCCGGGGCGTTCGTCAGTATCGGCAGCGCCAGCGAATATGGTCTGCACCATCCGGCATTTAATCCGGACGAACGGCTTATTGCACCCGCAGCGCACTATTTCGCCCGTCTGGCGGAGCAGGCATTACAACACATTTAATGGATGACAGGGGAAGGGGTAGCTATGTCTGAAAATCGACAATTGCGTCTGGGAACGATATTACATGGCGCATCGGGAAATATGTCCGCCTGGCGTCATCCGGCAGCGCAAGCGGACGCCAGTATTAATTTTGATTTTGTTACAGAGACGGCGTTAAAAGCGGAAGCGGGAAAACTGGATTTTATTTTTGTCGCCGACGGTTTATATATTAATGAAAAATCGATTCCCCATTTTTTAAATCGCTTCGAACCTTTAACGGTACTTTCCGCGCTGGCCGCGGTCACCCGGCGTCTGGGACTGGTGGGGACCTTATCCACTTCGTACAGCGAGCCGTTTACCACCGCCCGCCAGTTCGCCAGCCTCGACCATTTAAGCCAGGGGCGGGCGGGCTGGAACGTGGTCACTTCGCCGCTGGAAGGGTCGGCGAAAAACTTCTCCCGGACCCAGCATCCGGATCATGCGCTGCGCTATCGCATTGCCGATGAATATCTGCAGGTGGTGAAAGGCTTGTGGGATTCGTGGGAAGAGGATGCCTTTGTGCGCAATAAAGCGACCGGTCAGTTCTTTGACAAAAATAAGCTGCATACGCTCGATCACCACGGTGATTTCTTTAAAGTGGCCGGACCGCTGAATATTGCCCGCACGCCGCAGGGACGACCGATTATTTTCCAGGCTGGCGCGTCGGACGACGGCAAAAAATTAGCCGCACGCCACGCCGATGCCATTTTTACCCATCAGGAATCGCTGGCCGAGGCGCAGGCATTTTATCAGGACGTGAAAAGCCAGCTGGCGGCCTGGCAGCGCACCCCGGATCAGCTGCATATTTTCCAGGGCGTCAGCGTCATTGTCGGCGATGACGCCGAAGACGCGGAGCGCCAGTACCAGACCACCGCGGCGCTGGTCTCCATCGAGGATGCGCTGAACTATCTGGGGCGGTATTTCGAACACCATGATTTTTCGCAGTATCCGCTCGATGAACCGTTCCCGGATATTGGCGACCTCGGGCAAAACAGCTTCCGCAGTACCACCGACGAGATTAAACGTCACGCCCGCGAGCGCGGATTAACCCTGCGCCAGGTGGCCCTGGAGGTAGCGAGCCCGCGTCCGCGCTTTACCGGCACCGCCAGCGATGTCGCCGACGGCCTGCAACTGTGGTTCGAACAGCGCGCGGCGGACGGCTTCATTATTCAGGGCGGCACGCCGGAAACCTTTCCGCGCTTTGTGGATGAGGTGGTGCCTCTGTTACAGGCGCGCGGCCTGTTCCGTCGCGACTATCCGGGCGCCACCCTGCGGGAAAGTCTGGGACTGGCGCTACCCGCTAATCAATTCCAAAAATAAGAAAAGAGAATCACGCTATGCAGAAAACAACACTCTTGCTGGCCGTCGCGTTGGCATTTAGCGCCTCGTCGTGGGCACAGGACGTCAAGATCAATGGCACCGGGGTAAGCCTGGAGGCCAACAAAACGCCGATTCATACAGCGAAAAATCCACAGGCCATTGCGCTGTTGCCGAAAGATCTGCATCTGGCGGTGCCGGGGAAATTTACCGTCGCGGTGGCGGCCCTGAACTCACCGCCGCTGACGATCTTCGCCGCTGACAACAAAACCCTGCTCGGCAGCGAGGCGGATATCGCCCGGCTGGTGGCGGAGAGTCTCGGGCTGGAGGTGAACGTGGTTCCCACCTCCTGGGAAGACTGGCCGCTGGGGGTTACCTCCGGCAAATATGATGCCGCGATCAGCAATATTACCGTCACCAAAGCGCGGAAAGAGAAGTTCGATTTCGCCACCTACCGCAAAGACTCGCTGGGCTTCTACGTCAAAAGCAGCAGTCCGCTGAGCAAGATTGACAAGGCGGAAGACATCGCCGGGCTGAAGATTATCGTCGGCTCCGGTACCAACCAGGAGGCGATCCTGCTGGCGTGGAACGCGGAGAACGTCAAAAAAGGGCTGAAGCCGTTTACCCCGGTCTACACCAAGGATGATGCCGCCCAGACGCTGGCCCTGCAGACCGGACGAGCCGATGCCTTTTTCGGCCCCAATGTGATTGGCGCGTGGAAGGCGGCGCTGACCGGCAAAACCAAACTGGTGGGCAGCGTCGACGGCGGCTGGCCGAAAGCGGCGCATATCGCGGTGACGCTGAAAAAAGACAGCGGGCTGGTGAATGCCGTCCAGGCGGCGCTGAACGGCGCTATCGCCAGCGGCGATTACGCCAAAGTGCTTAACCGCTGGGGAGAGGGAGTGGAAAGCATTCCGCAATCGGAGATCAACCCGCCCGGACTGGGCGACTGACAGGAGGCGCGATGAGCGAAGCATTCCGCGATATTTCTCCGGACGCACCGGAGCTGCAGCCGATTATTAGCGGGCTGTTTGCCGAATACGCCGCCCGCTACGGTGACTATTTTTCCCGCGATGCGGAAGTGGAGTTGAGCGAGTGGTATTTGCCGCCGCAGGGGCTGTTTATCGTCCTTGAGCGTGAGGGAGAAATTATCGCCACCGGCGCTTATAAGCCGAAGGATCGCCACACCGCAGAGATCAAACGTATCTGGACGCACCGCCGTCTGCGCCAGCAGGGGCTGGCGGCGAAAGTGGTTCAGGAGCTGGAGCGGCGGGCGATGCTGGCCGGGTACAGCCATATCTACCTGACAACCGGTTTCCGTCAGCCGGAGGCGGTCAAGCTCTATCTCAGCCAGGGGTATGAGGCGCAGTTCGACCTCGCGCGAGACCCCGAAGAGTACAGTCAGCCGCCCTACGATGGCCGACTGCGGTTCACTAAAGCGCTGGCGGTGAGCGCCTTCAGCCACAGCGCCTGAGGAGGCATGATGCATTCATCTGAAACGATCAAAGTGGTGCCGGCGCGCTATCCGCTGCGGGTAGTCGGGGCCCTGGTGGCCCTGCTGGTGCTGACGGTGGTGATCCAGTCGGTGGCCTTTAACCCGCGCTGGGAGTGGGGCGTCTTCGCCCGCTGGTTCTTCGACCCGGTGATCCTCGAAGGGCTGGGGCAAACCCTGCTTCTGACCCTGCTCGGCACGGTGCTGAGCGTGATCTTCGGCGGCCTGCTGGCGCTGGCCCGCTTGTCCTCATCGTGGCTGCTCAGCAGCCTCGCCTGGGGCTATATCTGGCTGTTTCGCTCGCTGCCGCTGATTGTCGTGCTGATCATTCTCTACAACTTCTCCTATCTCTACGACACCCTGTCGCTGGGGATCCCGTTTACCGGCGTCACCTGGGCCAGCTACCAGACGATAAACGTGCTGGGGCAATTCTCCACGGCGGTGGTAGGCCTGACCCTGGTGCAGAGCGCCTATACCGCGGAGATTATTCGCGGCGGCTTCCTCGGCGTTGACCACGGGCAGTATGAAGCCGCCGCCGCGCTGGGGCTACCCGCCTGGCGACGCACGTTGCGCATTATTCTGCCGCAGGCGCTGCGCACCATCCTGCCATCCGGCTTCAATGAGATCATCAGTCTGGCGAAAGGAACGGCGATGGTGTACGTCCTGGCGATGCCGGAGCTGTTCTACACCATCCAGATGATCTACAACCGTACCCAGGAGGTGATCCCGCTGTTGATGGTCGGCGCCGCCTGGTATCTGGCGATCACCAGCGTCCTCTCCGCCATTCAGTACCTGGTGGAACGTGGCCTGGCGCGCAGTGAGCGCCGCTCAGCGGTGAACAGCGCCCGCGGCAGCCGTCTGAATCAACCCGCACGTCAACCACAGCCCCAGGAGGCCGTCCATGCCCAGCTCTCGTAATGGCCATATCTCTATCACCGGGGTCAGCAAATACTATGGCCGCCACAAGGCGCTGGACGATGTGTCGCTGGAGATACCTCCGGGCACGGTGACGGTGATCCTCGGCCCTTCCGGTTCGGGCAAGTCGACGCTGCTGCGCACCATTAATCACCTCGAGCGCGTCGATGAGGGGTTTATTCAGATTGATGGCGACTATATCGGCTATCGCCGCAAAGGCGACAAGCTGTATGAGATGAAAGAGAAGGAGATCCTCCGCCAGCGGATCAACGTCGGCTACGTGTTCCAGAATTTTAACCTGTTTCCGCACCTGACGGTGCTGGAGAACCTGATAGAAGCGCCGATCGCCCACAAGCAGGTCACGCGCAAAGAGGCCATTGCCCGTGCCTGGGAGCTGCTGGACGTCGTCGGCCTGCGCAATAAAGCCGACGCCTGGTCGCGGCATCTCTCCGGCGGCCAGCAGCAGCGTATCGCCATAGCCCGGGCGCTGGCGCTGGACCCGCGGGTGATCCTGTTTGATGAGCCCACCTCGGCGCTGGATCCGGAGCTGGTGGGCGAGGTACTGGATGTCATCAAGAAGCTGGCGCGCTCCGGTACCACCCTGGTGGTGGTCACCCACGAGATTGGCTTTGCCCGTGAGGTGGCCGACCAGGTGGTGTTTATGGTCGACGGCAGGATCGTCGAGCAGGGCAGCAGCGACGAGGTGCTCAACCATCCGCAGCATCCGCGTACCCGGCAGTTTTTATCCAGGGTGCTGCCGTCATGAACAGAGCGATAGCGACCCTTGTATTCAGCGCCCTGGCGCTGGACGCTCACGCGGCGCTGGATCTGCGCGCCAATGAGCAGCCATTGCCGGTCACCCGCGACCCGCAGGCGATAGCGAAAATTCCGCCGGGCTACCGCTTCGTGGAGCCGGGGACGCTGACGGTGGCGATCTCGGCGCTCAATTCGCCGCCGCTGGCGCTGCTGGCCAGCGACAACCGCACGCGGATCGGCAGCGACCCGGATATAGCCCGCCTGCTGGCCGGGAGCCTTGGCCTGAAGCTCAGGCTGGTGCCCACCGCATGGGAGGACTGGCCGCTGGGCATCGCCGCCGGCCGCTATGACGTGGCGCTGATTAATATTGCGGTAACCGAGAAGCGCAAAGAGAAGTTCGATTTCGCCACCTATCGGGTGGACTCTCTGGCCTTTTCGGTGAAATCCACCAGCGACATCGCCGCGGTGCATGGACCCGCAGACCTCGCCGGGCGCAAAGTGATCGTTGGGTCCGGCACCAATCAGGAGCGGATCCTGCTGGGCTGGAATGAGGACAACCGGGCCGCCGGGCGGGCGCCGGCCCAGCCGGTCTACCTGACCGATGATGCATCCGGCAACCTCTATATCCAGTCCGGGCGGGCGGATATTTTTTTCGGCCCGCAGTCGGTGGCCGCCTATAAAGCGGCCCTTAACGGCCAGACCCGGGTGGTAGGCCTCGGGCCGAAAAAAGCCTGGGTGGCGACGACCACTAAAAAAGGCAACGGTCTGGTCTTTGCCCTGCAGGCCGCCCTCGACGGGGCGATCGCCCGCGGTGAATATCAACAGGTGCTGGCGCGTTGGGGAGAGCAGGGCGAAGCGGTGGCGCAGTCGGTGGTCAACCCGCCGGGGATCACCTACTAACCGCCAGGGCCAGGGTATGCCGGGTGGGTGAGCGGCAATTTTCTGCCTACACTTAGGCTTTACCCTGGAGGCAGACCATGATTACCGTATATGGCGTGCCGGGATGGGGCTCGACGATTAGCGAGCTGATGCTCTCCCTGGCCGATATTCCCTACGAGGTGGTTGACGTCGAGGGCTTTGACCAGCCCGGCCCGGCGCGCGAGCGCCTGCGGCAGATTAACCCGCTGTGCCAGGTGCCTACCCTGACGCTGGCCGACGGCAGCATCATGACCGAAACCGCCGCCATCGCGCTGATGATCCTCGACCAGCGCCCCGAGCTGGCCCCCGCGCCGGGGACGCCGCAGCGTCAGCAGTTTCAGCGTCTGCTGATCTGGCTGGTGGCGAATGTCTATCCCACCTTTACCTATGCCGACTACCCGGAACGCTGGGCGCCCGCCGCGGCGGAGCAGCTGGTGGAGAATTGTCGCCAGTACCGGAACAACCTCTATCTCTGGTTCGAACAGCAGCTGGTCGCCGGGCCATGGGCGCTGGGCGCGTCGGTTACCCTCCTGGACTGCTATATCGCGGCGATGTATAGCTGGGGGCCCAGGCAGGCGTGGTTTAACGCCCATACGCCCAAATTTGCCGCCGTCGCCCTGGCGGTCTATCAGCGACCGGAGCTGGCCGCGGCGCTACGACGTAACAAGCTGATTTAACGCACGCGATGCCAACCGCAACCGCCATTCTGTGGTAGCGTTATGGCCTTCACCACAAGGAGTCTTTGCTATGCCGCATGTTGATATTAAATGCTTTCCCCGTGAACTGACTGACGAACAAAAAACCGCGCTGGCCGCCGATATTACCGAGGTGCTGATCCGCCATCTGAACAGTAAAGAGGGCGCGGTCAGCGTCGCGCTCACTCAGGTTGAGCCGGACGCGTGGCAGGCGGTGTGGGACAGTGAGATCGCCCCGCAGATGGCGCAATTGATTAAGAAGCCAGGTTATAGCATGTAACCCGGCGCCCCGGAGGCGATGCTGCGCATCTGTCCAACGGACAAGGTGCTTTGCGCCGCCTCCGGCAGGGGCTTCTCCGGCTACGCACTGAGAGAAACATCATGTTCATCTATCCTAAGCGCCAGAGAGCCAACTGAGGTGTATAGGAAAGATGAATTGTTTGCCGATCTGCTGGCGAGTGCAGAAGAAATGGTCAGGATCGAGAAAGGTCAACAAATGCCGAAGGAGCAGCACGTTCATACCTTCAGCGAAATTGACGTGAAAGCGATACGTGAAGCCACAGGTTTAAAACAGCAGGACTTTGCAGCGGCCGTTGGCGTTAAGTAACAGCGTGTATTTAAATCAACCCGTCCAGGCGTTTTCCCCGGACGGGCTACTTTATTAAAACCAAATCTCCGTCTGCACGCCAAAGTTCCAGTTTCCTCCGGCGGTAAAGCCTTTACTGCCGAAATCATCGTTGATCGCATAGCGATCCAGGTCTTTATCCCAGTTCATCCACGTGACAAAGAAGCGGATCTCCGGCCTCGCTTTGATATCAAACACATCGCCCACTTTGAACGTCGGGGCGAAGGTAAGCTTGTAAAAATCGCCGCTCACCGCCTGGTATTGATGCACGTTGTCATTATAGCGATAGGTTCGGCCGTTGGGATTCAGGTCCATATATTGCCAGGACGCCTCGTATAGCAGGGCGAAGTTGCGGGTGATGCCCTGGGAAACCCGCAGGTTAAAGGTTGCCCAATCGTAGCGGTCGCCATCGCGGTAGCGATCTTCGCTATGCTGGGCGATAACCGATGGTGCAAGCTGCCAGTTTTTCCCCAACGGCAAAATGCCGTAGGACGCAAAACGCAGGGACTTTGCGTTCTCGGTAAGATCGCCATCGCTGCCGGGCTGGCGCGCCTCGGCGCCCAGCCCGCCGCCGTACTGCAGGGCGCTCTCCGATACGCCCGGCGCGAGGCCATAGAATTGCTGTTTGTCGTGATACGCCAGCATCGCGTAGTAGCCGTTTTTCGCCGTATTATCGCTGCGCAGAGCGTAACTGCCGGTGGTCGAGGTATTATCTTTCAGGTCATCATTGCCCTGGGCGGTCATCGCCGTGGTCATCAGCTGCCAGTTGTTCCAGAAGTGGTTGGCGGTGAACATCAGGTTCTGTATATCGTTATCCTCGTAGTTATCGCTACCCAGATCGCCGAAGTTACGCGCATAGACCGAGTAATCGCCGCGCAGCGTATCACCCCACTTCACGTCATTGATCCCGCCGCCGGTACCGCCGAGGAACATAATATCGCTATCGGTAAAGTGGATATCGAAATTATCGCGGTCGAAACGCTTGCCCGCCCAGATGGACGCGCTCCTGAACGGCCCGGAAAAATCGGCGAAATTGCCCATCTCGACGTACAGCTGACGCACGTTCAGGTGGTGGCTGTCGTTATCCTGTACCCATGGATCCGGGTTGGTTGCCCCGTCGGCAAGCATGGTTTTAAAGTGCGCCCATGACCCGTCGCTGAAGGTCATTTTTTTGCCGAAGCTGAGCTCCACGTAGTTATCTTTCTCGTTGCCGAGACGGCCAACGTGGGCATCGCCGTTGAGCGAACTGGCCGGGGAGACACCCGGCCCGCCGCGCGCGCCTTTGCCGTGGCTGTCAACCAGCATCCCGGAGCGCGCGTAGGCGTTGAACTCGAAGCCATCGCTGAGGCTGCTTTTCGCCAGCGGTTTGTCAGCAGCCTGCTGCTTTTGCTCGGTCGCTGCGGTGCGCTGACTGAGGGTCTGCACCTGCTTTTCCGCTGCCGCCGCGCGCTGTTCCGCGGCGCTGGTGCGCAGCTCCGCCTGCTGCGCCCGACGTTTGGCCTCTCCGGCCTCCTGCTCCGCATGATTAAGCCGGGCCTCCAGCTGCGCCAGCCGTTGTTCGACGGTGAGCGGGGCCGCACTCGCGTCGTAAGCCGAAAAAAGGGCGCAGCAAACCGCTGCGCTAATCAAAGAGATACGCATATCAATCCTTATTTTTTTCAGAGGTATTAGGGGGTGCTGCGCCTTACAGGGCGTGGTTTTCTCCAGCAACGGGCGATGGGTTCGACGGCGCACGGCGTCCAGCGTCAAGGTCGGCGCGGATCTGCTCGTACTGGTCGTCGAGTCGGTAGAAGCGACCCATCCACAGCATTGAGGCGACAATCAGCAGCGCCGGGATATAGAGGTAGCAGGCTTTTATCGCCAGCATCGCGCCGTCGCTTTGCGTCTGATTAGCGATATAACCGCCGGATGAGAGCAGGACCCCGGTAATGGCTCCCGCGCCCGCCATCGCCACCTTGCCAAGAAAGCCGTTGATGGAGGTTAAAATGCCGGCGGTATTGATGCCGGTTTTCCAGACTCCGTAATCCACCGGATCGGCTTGCATAGAGAAGTAAATTGCCGTGCGCTGTCCGGCGCCAAGCGAGAGTACGACCGCTCCGGCAACCAGACCCCAGCTGTTAACGCCTGCCGCCATCATCATGACCATGCCGACCAGGTTGATCGCGCTGGCGACCAGATAGACGTGGCGCTTTTTCATCCGGCTGGCGAGCAGCGGAACGGTGAGGGTACCCAGCAGAGGAACGAAGGTGGAGATCCCGGCGACGATCGCCGTGAGATCGTTATTACCGACGTAATAATGGAAGAAGTAGACCAGCGCCCCGGTCTGGAAGAAAAACGCGCCCCACATCAGGAAAATATTGATGGCGAAGACGAACCATGGTTGGTTGGCGCGCAGGCTGACCCAGGCGCGTTTTAAGGTCATGCGCTCCTGAGTAATGCTGATATTTTCCTTAACGTTCCGGAAGCTCACCAGCAGAAAAAAGGTGGCAATCACGCCGAAAACCACCGCCGTATAGAAGAAGCCGTGCTCCTGATTGCCTTTCCCCAGCGCGCCAACCAGCGGCAGCGTGGCGACCGCGACAATAGTCGCGCCGAGCGAGCCGAGCAGAATACGTACCGCCGACAGCGTCGTGCGCTCCCGCGAGTCGTTCGTCAGAAACGGCAGCATGGCGCAGAATGGAATATTAACGAGGGTATAGAGAAACGACAGGCACAGATAGGTGACAAAAGCGTAGATCAGCTTACCGGTGGTGCCGAAATCAGGCACGTAGAAGGCCAGAATACACAGCAGTCCGAAGGGGATCGCGCCAATCAGCAGATACGGACGGCAGCGCCCCCAGCGGGTGGCGGTATTGTCGATAACCAGCCCCATAAGCACGTCGGCAACGCCGTCCACCAGGCGCGTCACGAGGAACATCAGGCCAACGTAATAAGCGGGCAGGCCCATCACGTCAGTGTAAAAGAACATCAGATAAAGAGAGATCATCTGCCACACAAGGTTGCAGGAGAGGTCGGCGATGCCATAGCCAAGGCGCTGCCGCCAAAGGGTAAAGGTTGTTTCTGCCATAAAAGTAAACTCGCTTATCGTTGTTGTTAAAGTCCGTACTGGCGAATAAACCAGGCCGGGGTGCAGCTCCACGCATGGCAATAACTGTTTATCAGCTTGCTGCCATAAGGGGAAAAATCAGGATGCGCCGGGTCGAAGATTTCCCAGAAGGTATCGGCACCGTAGTCGACCATTGCTCCCCAGTAGGCTTTGATCTGCGCAATAGCGTCGTCGCGCAGCCCGCACTGCAGAAGGGCGGCAATATAGTGGTGACGTAGGTATGGCGTGTTCATGGCGATCGCGGGGGGATTTTGCTCCAGATTATGCATGATCTCCCGGCGCTGCTGAGGAGTACCGACTTCCGCCAGTACCAGCCAGATTTGCGATGCCCATGAGACCTGCCGCTGCTCGCCGCTGATGTAGAAGCCTTGCTGCTCGTCCCATAAGACATCGAGGGCCGCAGCTTTAAGCTGCTGTAAACGCTGGCGATAGCGGACGGCCAGCTCAGGTTCGAAACGCTCCGCCAGCCAGACGGCGCGCTGCAGGCAGTAAATCAGCACGCCCTGCGCTGAAGCCTGTTTATTCAGCGATGCCTGCCAGTCGATAAACACCCACCAGTCGTCGCTATCGCGCACAACCCCGGAGGCGTCGCAGCGTTTCAGCGCCAGTTCAATCTGACGACGGGCCGTGGGCCACAGCTCGCGGGCCGTAGCAATATCCTCCGCGCTTTGCAGATAGTTGTAGAGAACGTCAACAAAAAACAGAGAATAATCAAAAAGAAAGGTATCGTCAGCAATGACATCCGGCTGCACGAACACGTTGGCCGATACCATACCGTCCTCACGAGTATGCCCGGCGAAAAGGTACAGGCAGCGGCGTACTAAATCGTGACGGGCGAAGGTCACATCGTTCACCAGCGCCTGCAAACGTAAATCGCCGAGCCACAGGCGGCGGTCGCGTTTGGGGCCATCCTCAAACACCTCCTGCATGCAGTTTTGCAGAGTCAGAACGGCAACGCTGTCGATGGCCTTGAGCTGCGGGTCGGCGGTTGTCGCTGCCGGGCATGCGCCGCTGGCGGAGGTAACGGCATTCACCTGAATCTGGTTGAACTGCAGACGAAACTTGCGCGACACGGCTTTGACCTCCACCTTCAGATAGCGGAAGCAGTAGCGGCGCGGCAGATCAACGTCGGCGGGCAGTACATCAAGCCACAGATCCTGCTGCTGCAGCCAGCTGCTGCTGAGCCAGCCCTGGTAATCGCTGAACGGCTCACACACTTCGCTCAGCGTTTCGCCGAAGGTGAACTGCAGATGGGCCGGAGCGTCCGGCGGGCTCCCGACGCTCTGACAGAGAAAATGCAGGTAGCCAACAAAGTGGCTGCCAAAATCAATAATGACGCTATCGCCGCTGCTCAGCTCGCGCTGATAAAACGCGGCCAGGGAACTTACCGGCTCAGCGCGCCAGCCAAACAGCGCCGTGGCGTCGGCGTGGGCTTCCACCACGGCGATCGGCGGGTACGCCTGGCGACATAGCGCGGGCCGGAGCGTCTCGGCGGTGCGTAGAAAATCCGGGTGGCGGGTCATCGAGACCTGAGAATTATGCTGAATTGCCTGTGACATACTGCGTCCTCTGTATTTATTTGTCCGCAGCATAAGATGCCGGCCCCGGGGGCAACCACTCTGGCAATGCCAATGCATTTGCCAGATTGGCACTGATAATGAGATGGGCGGGTTGCCGATCACACTTCCAAACATCTTGCTCGTGGCGGTCGGGAAAATGCATTATCTTGCCTCTGCGCCGTAAGCCGTTTTGGACTTTACAGATGATGATGTTGACCGTTGAGTATTATTTCACCCATCCGCAGGATAAGCTGGGCATGTACGCCAGCGATCCGGAAGATAATAGCCATGAACATAGTCATGAATTTGCTGAGCTGGTGATCGTTGAGGAAGGGCACGGTTTACACGTTATTAATGGCAGACCGCTATATATTCAACAGGGCGACGTTTTTTACGTTCAGCCTGGCGACGTTCATTATTATGATGAGCTAGGGACGCTTAAGTTAATTAATGTGCTGATTAATCCGTTGGTAGAGTTTCATTATTTACAGCCTCTCGATACCTTATTACAGACTTTCTCTGCGCAGAATGCGTCCTGCTACGGTTGGCTGGCGCCGGACACCCGCCATATCTGCAAGGAACTGGTGGATAAGATATTTTCTGCCGAGCTGCGGCAGGGGCAAAATATTGCTCTGCGCGAAGCCGCGTTTTTCCAGCTGGTGACGACGATTCTGCATGCCGAAACCGAAGCGGAATATAGCACCACCAAATATAAGCTGCATAAATTGCTGACCTGGTTACAGGAGCACTGCTTTGAAGAGCATAACTGGCAGCAACTGGCGGAAAAATTCCATCTGACCACGCGTACCGCTTTTCGCCATATTAAAGAGGCGACGGGATTGACGCCGGATAATTATTTAAAGCGTCTGCGATTAGTTTCGGCGCGCGTAAAATTACGCGAGACCGATATGACGATTACCGAAGTGGCCTATCTATGCGGCTTTGCCAACAGTAATCACTTTACCACTTTATATAAAAAGGTTTTTGGCCTGACGCCCAGCGAAGACCGGCGGCGTTTGCAGCGCTAGTTCTCTCCCCGGAGGCGATGCTGCGCATCTGTCCGGGCTACGCGTCCTCAGCGGTCTGCGATCCGGTAGCCCGGGCAAGGCGCTGTGCGCCGCCCCCGGGAGAAAGTGCGCAGCAGTTGAATCTTTATTCTTCCGGAGTATTGGCCCGCACGTGGCGGCCGCTGGCGACAAAATTGCCGGTCCCCAGATGATGCAGGGTATTGATCTTATCGTCATCGAACTGCCAGCGTCCGGTGACAAACGCGCGCTCATCGGCGGCGGCGGAAACCACTTCGCCAAACAGCGTATCGTACTGCTCCTGGGCCGCCGTCGCCGGCAGCAGACGGCACTCCATCCATGCCAGACACTTCTCCTCGATCAGCGGCAGTCCCAGTTCCGGACCGCTCACCACCGGAATTCCGTAAGCATTGAATTTGTCTTCATCGCGGCCGCTGACGCTGCCGACCGCGTAGGTCCAGCTGGCGGCGGCCACGCCGGGAACCACGATGCCGAAGGTGCCGTTGCGCTCGATGATTTCCCGTGTCCAGGTGCTTTTATCCACCACGATAGCCACCCGCGGCGGGGCGAATTCCACCGGCATCGACCAGGCGGCGGCCATGACGTTGCGCCGGTCGGACGCAGCGTCGTAGCTGGTGATCAAAATGGTCGGGCCGTGGTTGAGCAGGCGGCTGGCATACTGCAGTTCCACGTGGCGAAAGCGGCTCATAGGCGTTCCTTGAGTAATGGGTCGGTTGGCAGGTAACACGTTAAGCCGCAATGAAAATGTAATCAATACGTCATCTCGTCTGACTATAGTCGCCAGCACAAAGTCCCAAAGAGGATCACAATATGTTGGCTCCCCTGATGTTATCCCAGGTGAGCGCGCCCCGTCGGATGTCGACCGCCGGGCAGGGGTTGCTTTCCCGCAAGGGAGGGCGACAATGCGCGCGCTGACCCCTATCACTCTGCAGGCGGTCTCATTCGCCTTCGCAGAGACCCCCATTCTCGATGGCTTCTCGCTGCATATCGAACCCGGCAGCATTGTGGCGCTGCTGGGCCCGTCCGGCTGCGGCAAAAGCACCTTGCTGCGCCTGCTGGCCGGGCTGAGCGTGCCGGCCAGCGGTGAAATCCGCTTTGGCGATCGGCTGGTCGCCCGCGCAGGATGGGGATTGCCCCCGGAACAGCGCGATATCGGCATGGTTTTCCAGGATTACGCCCTCTGGCCGCATATGAGCGTGGCGCAGAACGTCGCCTTTCCGCTGCGCATGCGCGGCGTTGCCCGCGCCGAACGCGAGCGCCGGGTGAGCGAGGCGCTGGCGCGGGTGGGCCTCGACGGCTTTGCGGAACGTAAACCTTCAGGCCTTTCCGGCGGCCAGCAGCAGCGGGTGGCGCTGGCGCGGGCGATCGTCGCCGCGCCGCGGGTGCTGCTGTTTGATGAGCCGCTCTCCAACCTGGACAGCGAACTGCGCGAATCGCTGTGTGGCAAAATGAGCCGCCTGCTGCGACAGCTCGGCACCACCGCCGTGTATGTCACCCACGACCGCCGTGAAGCCGACCTGTTAGCCGACCGGATCGTCCATTTATCCGCGGGCCGCGTGGCCGCTGTCCGCGCCGTTACGCCAACCTCAGGGGAAGTTGCATGAACACCGTTATGACTGTTAAGAAAGGAGTGGTACTCGCGATGGCTCTCTCCGCCATGATGCTCTCCAGCGCCCATGCGCTGACCGTTTACACCGCCGGCCCCGGCTCGCTGGCGAAAAGCCTGGCCAGTGGTTTTGAACAACAGACCGGGGTGAAGGTGACCGTTTTCCAGGCCACCACCGGCAAAGTGATGGCCCGTCTGGAGGCCGAGCAGGCTAACCCGCAGGCGGATGTGCTGATCTCCGCTTCATGGGATACCGCGGAGGATCTGCACAACCGGGGCTGGTTGCTGCCTTTTCACAGCGCCAACGCCGACAAGGTACCGGCTAATCTGAAATCGGCGGACTATATCGCCCAGGGGGTCTCGGCGCTTGGCATCGTCTGGAACAGCAAAAGCGGCACTCCGGAGCCGAAAGAGTGGCGCGACCTCACCCAGCCGGCGTTTAAAGACAAGGTGACCACGCCCGACCCGTCGCTCTCCGGCGCGTCGCTGGATCTGTTGATTGGCCTGCAAAACAGCATGGGCGACCAGGCCTGGCAGCTGTTTGACGATCTGAAAAAGAACGGCATGGTGGTCAGCGGCCCCAACGCCCAGGCGGTGACGCCGGTGATGCAGGGGGCGAAAGCGGCGGTGTTCGGCGCGGTGGATTATGTCTCCTACGGCAATATTCAGCAGGGCGAGTCGCTGAAGGTGATTTTCCCGGCCAGCGGGACGGTGATCGCCCCGCGCCCGATGATGATCCTCAAAACCAGCCAGCATGCCGACGAGGCCAAAGCCTTTATCGATTACGTGCTGTCGCCGGAAGGTCAGGCGCGGGTCGCCGACGCCTGGCTGATGCCCGCTCGCCGCGATGTGGCCGCCAAACGCCCGCTGCTGGACGCGCTGAAGGTCTTGCCCACCAGCGGCGAGGGGAGTAGCGAGCGTAGCGCCGTCCTCAGCCGCTTCAGTCAGCTGTATGCCCACTAATTGACACGGTTCTCCGGCGCTGGCCGCCGGAGAACGCTTCGTTTCAGGAACCGCTGTGAAACAAAAATTCCTTTCCGGCGTGACGCTTGCCGCCCTGACGCTGCTGGTCGCGTTACCGCTGTTGTTTATTCTGCTGCAGGCGATTTTTCCCCATTTTAGCGCCGGTTCGCTCCATGACGCCTTTGGCGGTGTCTCGCCGCTGCTGGCCGACCCCCAGCTGCCGTCGATGCTCGGCGGTACGCTGTGGATTGCCGGCGGCGTGGCGCTGGCCAGCGTGATGATCGGCCTGCCGCTCGGTATTCTGCGCGGTATGTTTTCGTTGCCGCTGCCCCGGCTGTGGGACATGCTGTTTTTGATCCCCTTTCTGACGCCGCCCTATATCTCGGCGCTCTCGTGGATGCTGGCTCTGCAAAGTCAGGGCTATCTGCAGCAGCTGACCGGCTGGCAGCTAAACGATCTGCTGTTCAGCCGCAGCGGGATCGTGCTGGTGATGACCTTTAACATTTTTCCGGTGGTTTACTTTGCCGTCTCCCGCAGCCTGCTGGCGAGCGGGCAACGGCTGGCGATGGTCGCCCGTGTCCATGGCGCCAGCGCCTGGCGCGCCTTCTGGCACGTGACGCTGCCGATGCTCTCCCCGGCGCTGGCGTCGGGGATGCTGCTGGCGTTTACTCTCGCCATCGAGGAGTTTGGCGTCCCGGCGGCGCTGGGCAGTCGGGCGGGAGTAGTCATGCTGACGGTGGGCATTGAGAAAAAGCTGGCCGACTGGCCGGTGGATCTCACCGGCGCTGCGCTGCTGTCGCTGCTGCTGATGGTGGTGGCGTTGTTCGCCTGGTGGCTGCAAACGCGGCTGGTGGGGGAGAAGGAGGTCACCAGCGTCACCGGTAAACCGGGAGAAAACCGCGGAACGTCGCTGGGCTGGATGACGCTGCCCGCGCTGCTGGTGATGGCGGCCGTCGGCGGCCTGGCGGTCGGGGTCCCCGCCGTCTCGATGATGCTCACCAGCCTGATGGGCACCCTCTCGGGCGGGGTGAGCCTGGAGAATGTCACGCTGCGTCACTTCGCGGCGCTGTTCGACCAGCAGGGCGACGCCCTGTCGGCCCTCGGCGTCAGCCTGTCGCTGGCGTTAGGTTCGGCGCTGATCGTCGGCGCGCTGGGGCTGCTGGCCGCCTGGCTGGTAATGGTGCAGAAGATCAAAGGGCGCGGGGTGGTGGATGCGCTGTCGCTGATGCCGGCGGCGCTGCCCGGCGTGGTGGTGGGGGTGGGATTGATCCTGCTGTGGAATCAGCCCTTCTGGCCGCGTTCGCCCTACAACACGCTGTGGATGCTGCTGCTCTCCTATTGCTGCCTGCTGCTGCCCTGGCCGGTGCGCTATGTCGGCAGCGCGCTGCGCCAGCTGGGCCCGAACCTTGAGCCCGCCGCTCGGGTGCACGGCGCGTCGCCGCTGCGGGCGCTGCGGTTGATTGTCCTGCCGCTGGTCTTTCCGGCGCTGCTGGCGGCGATGCTGATGGTGTTTGCGGTGGCGTCCCGGGAGCTGGTGACCTCGCTGCTGCTGTCGCCCGCCGGCACGCAGACCGTGGCGGTGTTTATCTGGCGCCAGTTTGAACAGGGATCCGTTGGTCAGGGCATGGCGATGGCCAGCCTGACGCTGTTGACCGGTCTGGTCCTGATGCTGACGGCGCTGGCGCTGATGCAGCGCAGCACGCGCGGTTAACGGCAAGCGCACAAAAAAGAGGGTCGGTGCGGAAAAATAGGCTATAAATGTCGGACACCTACAGCTGGAGACCCTGATGAGTCCCTTTTTACGCGCCTATTTTTCCCGTCTGGGCTGGACGGGCGAACCTGAAGTTTCCATTGATACCTTGCGCCAACTGCATCTGCAGCATAACAGCGCCATCCCCTTTGAAAACCTCGACGTCCTGCTGCCGCGCGAGATCCATCTTGACGACCTGGCGCTGGAAGAGAAGCTGATCGCCGGCCGCCGCGGAGGGTATTGTTTTGAACAAAATGGCCTGCTGGAGCGCGCGCTGCGCGAAATAGGCTTTAACGTTCGCAGCCTGCTTGGCCGGGTGGTGCTGGCCAATCCGCCGCAGATGCCGCCGCGCACTCACCGTTTATTGCTGGTGGAAGTGGCGGGCGAGCGCTGGGTAGCCGACGTTGGCTTCGGCGGCCAGACGCTGACCGCGCCGATCAAGCTGCTGGCCGATATCCCGCAGCAGACGCCGCACGGCAGCTATCGTCTGGTGCATGAAGGGGATGAGTGGACGCTGCAGTTCAACCATCACGAACACTGGCAGTCGATGTACCATTTCGATTTAGGCCGCCAGTATGCGTCTGATTATGTGATGGGTAACTTCTGGTCGGCGCACTGGCCGCAGTCCCACTTCCGTCACCACCTGCTGATGTGCCGTCATCTGCCTGACGGCGGCAAAATGACCCTCACCAATTTCCACTTTACCCATTGGGAGAATAACCACGTGGTGGAGAAGGTCGATTTTGCCGATGTCTCCGCGCTGTACGAAGGGCTGCAGACCCGCTTCGGCCTCGGCGTGGACGATCCTAAACATGGCTTCAGCGAAGCGGCGCTGGCGGCGGTGATGGCGGCGTTCGATACCCATCCGGAAGCCGGGAAGTAAATTTTCTCATGCCCGGCGGCGCTGCGCTTGCGCGGGCCTACGGGGTATGAGCCTGTGAGAGGGTCCTGTAGGCCGGGTAAGGCGACAGCCGCCACCCGGCGAAATTACAGGTACCGTGCCTGATATCTTGCCCGGCGTCGCTGCGCCTGCGCGGGCCTACGGGTTATGAGCCCTGTGAGAGGGCCCTGTAGGCCGGGTAAGGCGACAGCCGCCACCCGGCGAAATTACAGGTACCGTGCCTGATATCTTGCCCGGCGGCGCTGCGCTTCGCGGGCCTACGGGTTATGAGCTCTGTGAGAGGGCCCTGTAGGCCGGGTAAGGCGACAGCCGCCACCCGGCGAAATTACAGGTACCGTGCCTGATATCTTGCCCGGCGGCGCTGCGCTTGCGCGGGCCTACGGGTTATGAGCTCTGTGAGAGGGCCCTGTAGGCCGGGTAAGGCGACAGCCGCCACCCGGCGAAATTACAGGTACCGTGCCTGATATCTTGCCCGGCGGCGCTGCGCCTGCGCGGGCCTACGGGGTATGAGCCTGTGAGAGGGCCCTGTAGGCCGGGTAAGGCGACAGCCGCCACCCGGCATAACGGCTGGAGCCCGGGCCGATAACTACCCGGACTCGCGCGAAGGCCGCGTCCGGGCTACCGGTTAGGATGAATAATAACAGCCGCCAGCGCTCAGCGTCGGGAGCGCACCACCTGGTAGCGGCGGGTGAAATACTCCACCGGCGCGCTCCAGACGTGAACCAGACGGGTGAACGGGAAGATCAGGAAGATGGTCATCCCCAGCACCAGGTGGACGCGGTAAATCCAGGCCACGCCGTCCAGATGCGCCGAGGCGCCGCCGTGGAAGGTGACCACCGCCTGCGCCCAGTCCACCAGCTTGAGCATTTCGCTGCCGTCCGGATGCTGGGCGGAGAAGGGGATCGTCGTCAGCCCCAGCGCGCACTGAATCAGCAAAATGCACAGGATCAGAATATCTGCCGTGGTGGAGGTGGCGCGAATGCGCGGGTTGGTCAGGCGGCGAGCCAGCAAGCCGATGCCGCCCACCAGGGTGAGCACCCCGCACACGCCGCCGAGGATCATCGCCATCAGCTGCTTCTGCGACATCGGCAGGAACCACGAGTAGACCCAGTGCGGGGTCAGCATGCCAAAGAGATGGCCGAAAAAAATGCCGAGAATGCCGATATGAAACAAGTTCGACCATAGCACCATCCCGCGTTTATCCAGCATCTGGCTGGATGACGCGCGCCAGGTATACTGCCCATAGTCGTAGCGTAGCCAGCTGCCGAGCAGAAACACGGCGCCGCAAAGGTAAGGGTAGATATCGTAAAAGAAGACGTTCAGATACTGGATCATTTCGGGCCTCCGGCGCGGATGTCGACGTACAGCGGCGCCACATCCTGGCTAAAGCGTCGTTGATAAGCTTGCATAGGCGAGCTGTCGCAAGCGGTCGCATTATCTTCAATAAACTTCACCTGCTCTTCTTCCCACACTTCGTCCAGCGCCTGACAGGTATCGTCGCGCTTTTCTCCCGCCACCTGTTTGGTGACACTGTCACTGGTGAGCGGGCTTTTTGCCAGCGCCAGCAGGGCGTCAAACAGTTGATAATACGAGCATTCTCGTTGCTTCAGGCGGCCGCCGATCAGCGCCAGAATCGGCGCGATATTCTGCAGCCCTTCGCGGGCGTCGGCGAGGGGTAAAATACTGAGATACTCCAGATACAGCGGCAGATAGTCGGGCAGTTCACGGCAATCGATCAGCAGACCTGCCTGCTGATACTGATTCATCAGGTCCACCATCGCCTGGCCACGGTCGCGGGACTCAGCATGCACATGTTCAAACAGCAGCAGCGAGGTGGCACGCCCTCGCTCGAACACCTCGCACCAGTCGGCCTGGCGATCCAACAGCGGCGCCGCCAGCAGCTCCCCGACAAAGGGCGTCAGGGATGGGATATCGGCGCTGACCAGCGCCAGGGCTTCGTCGCGGTTCTCCCACAGCACCTCGTCGGGATACTCCAGCAGCAGACCGAGCACTTTCAGGATCCGCATCACTCGCCCTCCCCATGCTTACGCACGCCGCTGACGTCGATGGCGTCAATCCGCCGGCTGTTAAACAGGTTGAATTTCGTATCTGACCCGTGGCAGCCGTCGCCGAAGGTAAAGCCGCAGCCGTTGCGTTCCGGGAAGGCATCCTCCGCCAGTTCGCGATGGCTGGTGGGGATCACGAAGCGGTCTTCGTAGTTGGCGATCGCCAGATAGCGATACATCTCTTCGACCTGCTCAACGCTGAGTCCCACCTCTTCAATTGCCCGGGTATCGGTCACGCCCTCGACGGTTTGCGAGCGCTTGTAGTGGCGCATCGCCATCATCCGTTTCAGCGCGCGCAATACCGGCCCGGTATCCCCGGCGCTCAGCAGGTTCGCCAGGTACTGGACCGGAATGCGCAGGCTCTCAACCGCCGGCAGGATGGCGCCGTTGTTCGGCAGACCGCCGGCGTCAGCAACCGACTGGATCGGCGACAGGGGCGGCACATACCAGACCATCGGCAGAGTGCGATACTCCGGATGCAGCGGCAGGGCCAGCTTCCAGTCCATCGCCAGCTTATAGACCGGCGATTTCTGCGCCGCCTCAATGACATTGTGGGGGATGCCTTGTTTTAACGCTTCCTCGATGACCGCCGGATCGTTTGGATTAAGGAATACCTCGCACTGGCGCTCATAGAGGTCGGTTTCATGCTCGGTGCTGGCAGCCTCTTCGATACGGTCGGCGTCATACAGCAAGACGCCGAGATAGCGGATGCGCCCGACGCAGGTTTCGGAGCACACCGTTGGCTGCCCGGACTCAATGCGCGGATAGCAGAAGATGCATTTTTCCGACTTACCGCTCTTCCAGTTAAAGTAGATTTTTTTATATGGACAGCCGCTGATGCACATCCGCCAGCCGCGGCATTTGTCCTGGTCTATCAGCACGATGCCATCTTCCTCACGCTTGTAGATGGCGCCGCTCGGGCAGGTGGCCACGCAGCTCGGGTTGAGGCAGTGCTCGCACAGGCGCGGGAGGTACATCATAAAGGTGTTTTCGAACTGGCCGTACATCTCTTTCTGCATGGCTTCGAAGTTACGGTCGCGGGCGCGTTTCTCGAACTCACCGCCGAGCAGTTCCTCCCAGTTCGGGCCCCAGTCAATTTTATCCATCCGCTCGCCGCTGATCAGCGAGCGTGGGCGGGCGGTAGGCAGATATTTTCCCTCCGGCGCGTTGTGCAGATGCTGGTAATCGTAGGTGAAGGGTTCGTAGTAATCGTCAATCGCCGGCAGCACCGGGTTGGCGAATATCTTCGACAGCACGCTAACCCGATTGCCGAGGCGGGGCGTCAGTTTACCGCTGATGCCGCGGATCCAGCCGCCTTGCCACTGCTCCTGGTCTTCCCAGTTTTTTGGGTAGCCAATGCCCGGTTTGGTTTCCACATTATTGAACCACGCGTACTCCATGCCCTCCCGGCTGCTCCAGACGTTTTTACAGGTGACCGAGCAGGTGTGACAGCCGATGCATTTGTCCAGATTCAGCACCATTCCAACCTGAGAACGGATTTTCATTTTTTCGCCTCCTGTACCTGATCGCGACCTTCGTCATCCAGCCAGGCAATATTTTTCATTTTGCGGATCATGATGAACTCGTCGCGGTTGGAGCCGACGGTGCCGTAGTAGTTAAAGCCATAGGCCAGCTGGGCGTAGCCGCCGATCATGTGCGTCGGCTTCGGGCAGACGCGGGTGACGGAGTTATGAATGCCGCCGCGGCGGCCGGTCACTTCCGAACCCGGGATATTCATAATCCGCTCCTGAGCGTGATACATCATGGTCATCCCCGGCGGCACGCGCTGGCTCACCACCGCCCGGGCGGTGAGGGCGCCGTTGGCGTTGAACGCTTCAATCCAGTCGTTATCTTCAATGCCCAGCTCTCTGGCGTCAGTTTCACTGAGCCAGACGATCGGCCCGCCGCGCGACAGCGTCAGCATCAGCAGGTTTTCGCTGTATGTGGAGTGGATCCCCCATTTCTGGTGCGGGGTCAGGAAGTTCAGCGCTTTCTCCGGAAAACCGTTCGGCGGCACGGCCTTCATCTGGCTGACGCTGCGGGTATCAATGGGCGGGCGATAAGCCACCAGGCTTTCGCCAAAAGCCCGCATCCACGGATGGTCCTGATACAGCTGTTGCCGCCCGGAGAGGGTGCGCCACGGGATCAGTTCGTGCACGTTGGTATAACCGGCGTTGTAGGAGACGTGCTCGCTTTCCAGTCCGGACCACGTTGGGCTGGAGATGATCTTGCGCGGCTGCGCCTGAATATCGCGGAAGCGGATCTTCTCATCCTCTTTATTCAGCGCCAGATGAGTGTGGTCGCGACCGGTAAATTCTCCCAGCGCCTGCCAGGCTTTCACCGCCACCTGGCCGTTGGTTTCCGGCGCGAGGCTGAGAATAACTTCGGAGGCGTCAATGGCGCTGTCGATCCGCGGCCGGCCTTTGGCCGGACCGTCCTGCTTGAGGTAGTTAAGCTTGCCGAGGAAATCGACTTCGCTTTGCGTACTCCACGAGATGCCTTTCCCGCCGTTGCCAAGCTTATCGAGCAGCGGCCCGAGAGAGGTGAAGCGTTCCCAGGTGGCGGGATAGTCGCGCTCCACCAGGGCAATCGACGGAGCGGTTTTCCCGGGGATCAGATCGCATTCGCCCTTGCGCCAGTCAAGCACCTCGAACGGCTGCGCCAGCTCAGCCGGAGAGTCATGCTGCAGCGGGACCAGCACCACGTCGGTCTCTTTCCCGAGATGGCCGACGCAGACCTGCGAGAAGGATTTGGCGATATCTTTGTAAATCTCCCAGTCGCTCTTTGCCTCCCACGCCGGGTCGACGGCGGCGGAAAGCGGGTGGATGAACGGATGCATATCCGAGGTGTTCATATCGTCTTTTTCGTACCAGGTGGCGGTCGGTAGAACAATATCGGAAAAGAGACAGGTACTGGACATGCGGAAATCCAGCGTCACCAGCAGGTCGAGTTTGCCCTCGATAGCCGCCGTCTGCCACTCGACTTCCTCAGGTTTCACCTCATCGCTGGCGCCCAGTTCATCCCCCTGAATACCGCTGTCGGTCCCGAGCAGGTATTTCAACATGTACTCATGCCCCTTACCGGACGATCCCAGCAGGTTAGAGCGCCAGATAAACAGGTTCCGCGGATGGTTTTTGCCGCTGTCCGGCTGCTCGGCGGCAAAGCGGATCTCGCCGGATTTTAGCGACCGCACCGTGAACTCCGAGGGCGATAGCCCGGCGGCCTCGGCCTGCTGCTTGATGGTCAGCGGGTTGACGTTGAGCTGTGGCGCAGAAGGCAACCAGCCCATCCGTTCCGCGCGGACGTTGAAGTCGATAAGGCTGCCGCTAAATTTGCTGGCGTCGGCCAGCGGCGACAACAGCTCCTGCGCGGTCAGTTTTTCATAGCGCCACTGGCTGGCGTGATTGTAGAAATAGGAGGTGCTGTTCATTTGCCGCGGCGGGCGGTTCCAGTCCAGCGCGAACGCCAGCGGCAGCCAGCCGGTCTGTGGGCGCAGCTTCTCCTGGCCGACATAGTGCGACCAGCCGCCGCCGCTCTGGCCGACGCAGCCGCAGAACACCAACAGGTTAATCATCCCCCGGTAGTTCATATCCATGTGGTACCAGTGGTTTACCCCGGCGCCGAGGATAATCATCGAACGGCCATGGGTTTTATGCGCCGTATCGGCGAACTCGCGGGCGATTTGTTCGATATGCTGGCGCGGCACGCCGGTGATCTGCTCCGCCCACGCCGGGGTATAGGCTTTAACCTCGGCGAAATCTTTCGCCGCATTGACATCATCAAGCCCTCGGTCCAGGCCGTAGTTAGCCAGAATCAGGTCATATACGCTGACCACCAGGCCGCTTTCGCCACTGGCCAGCGTCAGCTGTTTCACCGGGAGCGGATGAAGGGTTACCGGTGCCTGCGGCACGCTGCGGAAATGCGGGTTTTCATTGCCGCCGAAGTAGGGGAAGGCGACTGACGCCACGCTGTCGCGAATATCCAGCAGAGACAGCGTGAGCTCCACCGTTTTGCCGTCAGCCAGCGGTTCGAGATTCCATTTCCCTTTTTCGCCCCAGCGAAAGCCGATGGAACCGTTTGGCGCAACCAGTTCGCCGTCGGCGGTGCAGGCGACGGTTTTCCATTCCGGGTTATTCGTTTCGCCCAGTCCATCCAGCAGGTCGGAGGCGCGCAGCATGCGGCCTGGCACATAGCTGCCATCGTCGCGCGGCTCAAGCATCACCAGCATCGGCATGTCGGTATAGGTGCGGCAGTAGTTAAGAAAGTAATCGCTCGGGTTATCAAGGTGGAAGGCTTTGAGGATGACGTGGCCCATGGCCATCGCCAGCGCGCTGTCGGTACCTTGCTTCGGCGCCAGCCAGTGGTCGCACAGTTTGGCCACTTCCGAATAGTCCGGGGTGATGGCGATGGTTTTGGTGCCTTTGTAGCGTACTTCGGTGAAGAAGTGGGCATCCGGGGTCCGGGTCTGCGGCACGTTGGAGCCCCAGGCGATAATGTAGCTGGCGTTGTACCAGTCGGCGGATTCCGGCACGTCGGTCTGCTCGCCCCAGGTCATTGGCGAGGCCGGGGGCAGATCGCAGTACCAGTCGTAGAAGCTGAGGCAGGTGCCGCCGATAAGGGATAAATAGCGGGTACCCGCCGCGTAGGAGACCATCGACATCGCCGGGATCGGCGAGAACCCGGCGACACGGTCCGGGCCGTAGTGTTTGATGGTCCAGACGTTGGCGGCGGCGATGAGCTGATTCAGCTCTTTCCAGCTGGAGCGGACAAAGCCGCCTTTGCCGCGCGCCACTTTATAGCTGGTGGTTTTGGCCGGATCCTGCATGATGCTATCCCAGGCCTGCACCGGGTCGGGAAACTGCGCCAGTGCTTCGCGCCACAACGCAATCAGCCGTTTACGCGCCAGCGGGTACTTCAGACGGTTGGCGCTATAGAGATACCAGGAGTAGCTGGCGCCTCGCGGGCAGCCGCGTGGTTCATGGTTCGGCAGATCCGGGCGGGTACGCGGATAATCGGTCTGCTGGGTTTCCCAGGTCACCAGACCGTTTTTGACATAAATTTTCCAGCTGCAGGAGCCGGTGCAATTCACGCCGTGGGTGGAGCGGACAATTTTGTCGAACTGCCAGCGTTGACGGTAGCTGTCTTCCCAGTCACGGTTGTTGTTGTAGACCTGACCGTGGCCGTTGGCAAAGGTTTCGCCTTTCTGCTTAAAGTAGCGAAAGCGATCCAGTAGTTTACTCATGACATTTCTCCTGCTCCGATAAAGTCCGGCATCGTGCCACCCGGCCGGATGAGCGAACGAACGCGTACGCCGGATAAGGCGGAAGCCGCCATCCGGCAGATAAATCGTTATGGTTAAGCGAGTTTACGTCGGCCGTAGACCAGCCAGGTCACCAATACGCAAACCACATAAAAAACGAAAAAGACCTTCATCGCCCCGACCGGCGAACCGGTCATCGCCAGCGAGGTGCCGAAGGCTTTCGGGATAAAGAAGCCGCCGATGGCGCCAATTGCCGAGATAAAGCCCAGCGCGGCAGCGGTATCGGTTACGGCTTCATGCTGCGCTTCTTCTTCGCTGCCGCCGCGCTGCCTCACGCTCTCGATGGTGAGCTGACGGAAGATGACGGCGATCATCTGGAAGGTGGAGCCGCTGCCGAGCCCGGCGGTTAAGAACAGCCCCATAAACACCACGTAGAAGGCGAGGAAGCTGCCGGATCCGCTGCCCGGCAGGGTGAGGAACAGCAGACCGGTAAAGAGCGCCATCAGCACGAAATTGACCAGCGTCACCCGCACACCGCCCAGACGGTCGGAGATGATCCCGCCGAACGAGCGCGCCAGCGCGCCAATAAACGGCCCAAAGAAAGCCAGCTTGAGAATGTCGACCGCAGGAAACTGGGTTTTCGCCAGCATGGCGAAGCCGGCGGAGAAGCCGATAAATGAGCCGAAAGTCGCCAGATAGAGCAGGCTCAACAGCCACATATGCGGGCGCTTGAGTACGGGAAGCTGATCGCGAATCGAGGCCTTCGAACTGGCGATATCATTCATACCGAACCAGGCGGCAGCGGTGGCAAGCAGCAGGAGGGGGACCCAGACGAGCGCCGCATTACTCAGGGCCATGGTCGAGCCATCGGGCTGGGTGACGCCATGGACGCCGAGGAAGGTGAAGATCGGCAGGAAGATCACCGCCGGGGCGACCATCTGCATCACGCTGACCCCGAGATTGCCCAGGCCGCCGTTGACCCCCAGCGCGCTGCCCTGTTTGGCTTTGGGAAAAAAGAAACTGATATTTCCCATACTGGAAGCAAAATTAGCCCCGGCAAAACCGCACAGCAGCGCAATAACAATAAATACCCAGAATGGAGTAGCACTATTCTGGATCGCCACGCCTAACCAAATACAAGGCACAATTAGGATCACTGTACTTAATACGGTCCAGTAGCGCCCGCCGAAGAGGGGTACCATAAAGGAGTAGGGGACCCGTAATATCGCGCCGGAAAGTGAAGGAAGTGCGGTTAATAAAAAAAGCTGGTCGGTAGTGAAATGAAAACCGACCTTATTAAGGTTGACCGCCACGGCGCTGAATAACATCCATACGCAGAAGGCAAGTAGTAAGCAGGTGACTGATATCCAGAGGTTTCTTCTCGCAATGGCCTGACCCTTGTTTTCCCAGAAGGCCTTATTTTCTGGCCGCCAGTTTTTCAAAAGGTAATGATTATCTTTCTCATTTTGTACCGACATATTGCCCTCTAATTGCCCGGAATGGAGTAAATAAATAAGGTCAACAGCTGAATACAAGGTGACGGTGAATAACCCTTAATTGGCGTTATCTAAAAAGCGTAGATAAAAAAAACGTGCTGTCGGAGAGCACGTGGAGAGCGTAGCGGGATTAATTGTTACTAAATGTAAAATTTAACTAAAATAACTCCAGCGTAATCATCTTATTGACGTAACGGCTAAACGCCGTCTCGTCCAGGGTTTGGGTGCCGAGGGCGTAAATCCCGTCGAGGCCGCACACCAGGGCGATAAAACGCCAGGCGATATCCACCGGCGGCTCGCTCGAGTGAAACTCACCGCAGGCGAGGCCCTGTTCCACGATCGCCACGGTCTCGGCATGCCACATGGTCATGGTCAGCAGGTAGGCCGCTTTGATGTCCGGGTCGCTGTCGGCCAGTACCTGGCCCTCCCGCCACAGGCGGATATAGGGTTCCAGCCGGCCATCCTCGCTGCCGATCATCGAGAATAACCGTTCGCGCCAGCTGGCATCCTCCGCCACCAGCGGCATGTCGAGCATCTCGCGGATAAGACGGATGAACACCTGGGACTTCAGCTCGCCAATGGAGGCGAAGTGGTGGTGCAGTTGTCCGGCGGCCACCTGCGCCTCGCGGGCGATCTGCCGGACGGTCATGGCGCTGAAGCCGCCGCGCAGCGCCAGACGCATGGCGGCCTGCATAATTCCTTCCCGTCGCTCATCCCGCTGTAAATAGTGCATAGAACCCCGCTGATATCTGGCTTTGGCCGAGTGTAACAAAAAGTTGGACATGTGTTCAACAATCCGGCAGGATCGCCATCCTGGACATGTGTCCAAGTTCTAACATTGAGGTACACGCTATGTCACGGCAATGGATGACGCTGATGGCGATTTTGCTGGTTTATATTCCGGTGGCGATTGACGCCACGGTGTTGCATGTGGCCGCGCCGACCCTCAGCGTCGCGCTGGGCAGCAGCGGCAATGAGCTGTTGTGGATCATTGATATCTATTCATTGGTGATGGCCGGGATGGTGCTGCCGATGGGCGCCCTTGGCGATAAAATCGGCTTTAAACGTCTGCTGCTGCTCGGCAGCGCTATTTTTGGCATCGCCTCGCTGTGCGCCGCGCTGTCGCCGACCGCCCTGACGCTGATTGCCTCCCGCGCCCTGCTGGCGGTGGGGGCGGCGATGATCGTTCCGGCGACGCTTGCCGGGATCCGCAGTACCTTCGCCGAGGCCAGCCAGCGCAATATGGCGCTGGGGCTGTGGGCGGCGGTGGGCTCCGGCGGCGCGGCCTTTGGCCCGCTGGTGGGCGGCATGCTGCTGGAGCATTTCTACTGGGGATCGGTGTTCCTGATCAACGTGCCGATTGTGCTGGTGGTTATCGCCATTAACGCGAAAGTGGTGCCGCGCCAGCCCGCGCGCCGCGACCAGCCGCTGAACCTGCTGCAGGCGCTCATTTTGATTGCGGCGATCCTGATGCTGGTGTATAGCGCCAAATCGGCCCTGAAGGGCCAGCTGGCGCTGTGGCTCACCGCGCTGGTGGCGATCGGCGGGGCGGCGATGCTGACCTGGTTTATCCGCAAACAGCTGTCGGCGGCCCGGCCGATGGTGGATATGCGTCTGTTCACCCATCGTATTATTTTAAGTGGGGTGATGATGGCGATGACGGCCCTGATTACCCTGGTGGGTTTTGAGCTGCTGATGGCGCAGGAGCTGCAGTTTGTGTATCAGAAAACGCCGTTCGAGGCGGGGATGTTTATGCTGCCGGTGATGGTGGCCAGCGGCTTTAGCGGGCCGATTGCCGGGATGCTGGTGTCGAAGCTCGGACTGCGCGAGGTGGCTACCGGCGGGATGTTGCTGAGCGCCTTCAGCTTTCTGGGCCTGGCGCTGACCGATTTCAGCACTCAACACTGGCTGGCCTGGGGGCTGATGACGCTGCTGGGCTTTAGCGTCGCCAGCGCGTTGCTGGCCTCCAGCTCCGCCATTATGGCGGCGGCGCCGAAGGAGAAAGCGGCGGCGGCCGGGGCGATCGAAACCATGGCTTATGAGCTGGGCGCCGGCCTCGGCATTGCGCTGTTCGGCCTGATCCTCACCCGCAGCTACAGCGCCACCATTGTGCTACCGTCCGGGCTGAATGAGACGATGGCGCAGCAGGCGTCGTCATCGATCGGCGAGGCGGTCAGCCTGAGCCAGCTGCTGCCTGCGGGGGTGGCGGAGGCGCTAATGGCGGCGGCGAAGGCGGCCTTTACCCAGGCGCACAGCCAGGTGCTGGCGACAGCGGGGGTCATGCTTCTGCTGCTGGCCGCCGGGATCTGGCGCAGCCTCGCCACGGTGACGAAGCCGCAGTCGGCGCTATAGCTGTAGCGACAGGTCCATCGCCGCGCGGCGTAGCGGGGCGAGGGCCTTCTCTTTTAACGCCGCGGCGCTGACCGTCGCGGCCGGCACTCCGACATTCAGCGCGGCCACCACCTGGCCATGACGCGACAGCACCGGCACCGCCAGCGAGCACAGGCCCACCTCTATCTGGCGGTCGGCGAGGGCATAGCCCTGCATGCGCACCCGATCAATCTCCGCGCGTAGCCCGGCCATATCGCACAGGGTGTGTGGGGTGTAGCGAATGAGCACAGCGCGTGACAGTGTCACCTCCAGCTGCTCCTCCGGCAGCGCGCTGAGCAATACGCGACCCATCGACGTCGCCCACGCCGGCAGACGGCTGCCGCGTCCGAGATCGACGCTCAGTAAATTATTCACCGCGGCGCGGGCGATATAGAGCACGTTATCCCCATCGAGCGTTGCCGCCGAACAGGATTCGCCGAGGGCTTTGCCGAGGCTATCCAGCGCCGTCTGCGCCACTTTCGCCAGCGGGGTGCCGGCGAGATAGGCATGGCCCACCGCCAGCACCCGGGGCAACAGCTCATAATGGCGGCCATCCGGGCTATGGACCATGCCCAGCGCGGCGAGGGTATACAGGCAGCGGCGTACCGCCGCGCGGGAAATTTGCGTTTTCTGGCTTAACTGGGAAATGGTCAGCCGCTGACGCTGCGGGGTAAAGGCGTTAAGCACCTCCAGCCCGCGAGCCAGAGACAGCATAAAGTTGGGATCGTGCTCGGCCTGCCTGGCGCTTAGGGTGGTGGGGGTATGGTCACGCATGGATTCCCTCTCCGTTGCATTGCAAAGCTCACGGGGCATCACTATACCGTGCGCAAACCGCACCGTCCTGAATTGTGCCGGTTTTACCACCGCGATCACATTATTAACCGCCTTTTAACAAACGTGCCGATAATCGCACAACATTTCGATTATCGCCGTTGACCACCCGCCAGACCGAACCCTATTGTCAATGGCACAGCCCTCCCCGTTATGGATGTGGGTACAAAAAGTTATACATCTCATCAGGAAGCGAAAATGACTGCCACCGTAGAAGGTATTGAGAGCTGGATTGTGGATGTCCCAACCATCCGGCCACATAAATTGTCGATGACCACCATGGGATGTCAGACGCTGGTGATCGTGCGCCTTACTCGCTCCGACGGCATCTGCGGCATTGGCGAGGCCACCACCATCGGCGGCTTGAGCTATGGCGTCGAGAGCCCTGAGGCTATCTCGTCGGCGATAACGCATTACCTGACGCCGCTGCTGCTGGGGCAACCGGCCGATAACCTGAATGCGCTGACCGCCCGCATGAACAGCGCCGTTAAAGGCAACACCTTTGCGAAGTCCGCCATCGAAACCGCACTGTTGGATGCCCAGGGCAAAGCGCTGGGCCTGCCGGTGTCGGCGCTACTCGGCGGGGCGCTGCAAACGTCCTTGCCGGTGCTGTGGACGTTAGCCAGCGGCGATACCGCAAAAGATATTGCCGAAGGGGAAAAATTGTTAGCAGAGGGCCGCCATCGGGCGTTTAAGCTGAAAATTGGCGCCCGCGAATTAGCTACCGACCTGCGCCATACCCGCGCCATTGTGGAAGCGTTAGGGGATCGCGCCAGCATCCGCGTCGACGTCAACCAGGCCTGGGACGCCGCGACCGGCGCGAAAGGCTGCCGCGAGCTGGCGGCGATGGGCGTCGACCTCATCGAACAGCCGGTCAGCGCCCACGACAACGCGGCGCTGGTGCGGTTGAGCCAGCATATTGAAACCGCGATCCTCGCCGACGAAGCGGTAGCCACTGCTTACGATGGCTATCAACTGGCGCAGCAGGGCTTTACCGGCGCCTACGCGCTGAAAATAGCCAAGGCCGGCGGACCGAACAGCGTACTGGCGCTGGCTCGCGTCGCCCAGGCGGCGGGGATTGGCCTGTATGGCGGCACCATGCTGGAGGGGACCGTGGGGACTGTCGCCTCGCTGCACGCCTGGTCGACGCTGCCTCTGCAGTGGGGCACCGAGATGTTCGGCCCGCTGTTGCTGAAAGACGATATCGTCAGCGTACCGCTCTCCTTTGCCGACGGCGAGGTGGCGCTCCCGCAAACCCCGGGTCTTGGCGTCGAGCTGGATGAAGACAAACTGCGTTTTTACACCCGCCAGGCGTAGCGGGTAACAGGAGAAACACATGCTATTTAAAGTGGAGATGACCGTGAATATTCCGCTTGGTTTTCCCGTCGCCGAAGCGGAGGAAATAAAGCAACGCGAAAAAGCCTATTCACAACAATTACAGCGGGAAGGCAAATGGCGACATATCTGGCGCGTCGCCGGTCTTTACGCCAATGTCAGTATTTTCGATGTCAACGATGCCGAAGAGTTACATCAAATATTAATGGGATTGCCGCTGTATCCTTTTATGGATATTCGCGTCGAGGCGCTGTGCCGTCATCCCTCGTCTGTTCGTGACGACGATAGCTAATAATAATAACACCTGACCTCATGCCGGGGTGACCCGGAAATACCCTACAACGATAAGAGAGAATAATGATGAGTAATGCTTTTGTACAACAAGAAGCCGTGCAGAAATTATTACGTGAAGGCGCGGGTTTACATGTCCCTGGCGGTAACGAACGTTTTAAAGCCATTATTCACCGTCTGCTGGAGAATATCTGTACGCTGATCGACGACTATAACGTCACCGAAGAAGAGTTCTGGCATGCGGTGAACTATCTGCATGTGCTGGGCGGCCGTCAGGAGGCGGCGCTGCTGGCGGCGGGACTGGGTCTGGAGCATTTCCTCGACCTGCGTCAGGACGCCATTGACGCGGCGGCGCACCGGGAAACCGGCACCCCGCGCACCATCGAAGGGCCGCTGTATGTGGCCAATGCGCCGCTGGCCGACGGCCACGCCCGGATGGATGATGGCGCCGACGCCGGGGAAGTGATGTGGCTGCATGGCCAGGTCAACGATACCGAGGGCCGGCCGGTGGCCAACGCCATTGTCGATATCTGGCACGCCAATACCCTCGGCAATTACTCCTTCTTCGACCCGAGCCAGAGCGAATACAACCTGCGCCGGCGGATCCGCACCGGCGCCGATGGCCGCTACAGCGTGCGCAGCATCCTGCCTTCCGGCTACGGCTGTCCGCCGGATGGCCCGACGCAGAAGCTGCTGGATCGGTTAGGCCGCCATGGCAACCGTCCGGCGCACATTCACTTCTTCGTCTCCGCGCCGGGGCATAAACATCTCACCAGCCAGATCAACCTCAGCGGCGATAAATACCTGTGGGATGATTTTGCCTTTGCCACCCGCGACGGCCTGATTGCCGACCCGATCAAAGTGACGGACCGCGAGACTATCGCGATGCGCGACCTTGAGGGAGAGCACACTGAGGTCTGTTTTGATTTCACCCTGTGTAAAGCGCTCAGCGCCGACGAAGAGCAGCGCGGCGCCCGCCTGCGCGCCAAAGCGTAATCTGCTGTAACGGCCCCGGGCACGCGGTTGCCCGGGCCAGACATTGCACCTGAAAGCAAACAATTCACCCGGTTTCTTTCATCCTGAATACTGCAGGAGGGACTGACTCATGCAAAAAACGCTATCAGCGCTTAAAGACAAAATTAACAATGCCTTAATTGTCGATCGTGAAAACCATATTTACCGCTGCCACCGTTCGATATTTACCGACCCGCAGCTGTTTGAATTTGAAATGAAGCATATCTTTGAAGGTAATTGGGCGTTTCTCGCCCATGAAAGCCAAATAGCCGAACCGGGGGATTATTATACCCTGACGCTGGGACGTCAGCCGGTCATTATTACCCGCGATAAAAAGAATGAGCTGCATGCGTTAATTAACAGCTGTGCCCATCGCGGCGCCATGTTATGTCGACGGAAAACCGGGAATAAAAACTCATTTACCTGTCCGTTTCACGGCTGGACCTTCAGCAATAATGGCAAACTATTAAAAGCTAAAGATGAAAGCACCGGCGGCTATCCTGACACCTTCAAACAGGCAGGATCGCACGACCTGCAAAAGCTGCCGCGTTTTCAGTCCTATCGCGGTTTCTTATTCGGTAGCCTCAATGCCGACGTGCAGCCGCTGGAAGCCTATCTCGGGGAAACCTGCAAAATCATCGATCTGATCGTCGACCAGGCGCCGGAGGGGCTGGAGGTGCTCAAGGGATCGTCGAGCTATGTGTACGAGGGCAACTGGAAGCTGGGCGCAGAGAACGGCGCTGATGGCTACCACGTGAGCGTGGTGCACTGGAACTATGCCTCCACCATGTCGCGGCGCAACTATGAAGCGGAAGGCACCCATGCGGTGGACGCCAACGGCTGGTCAAAAAGCCTCGGCGGCGGCTACGGATTTGATAACGGCCATATGCTGCTGTGGACCCGGGCGCTGAACCCGGAGGTGCGCCCGGTGTATGCCCACCGCGAGCGCCTGCAGGCGGAATTCGGCGAACTCCGCGCCGACCAGATGGTCAATGAAACCCGCAACCTGTGCCTGTACCCCAACGTCTATCTGATGGATCAATTCTCCACCCAGATCCGCGTCATTCGTCCGCTGGCGGTGGACAAAACCGAAGTCACTATCTGGTGCTTTGCTCCGAAGGGGGAATCCGACCAGGCGCGGGCCCTGCGCATCCGCCAGTACGAGGATTTCTTTAACGTCAGCGGGATGGGGACCCCGGACGACCTCGAAGAGTTCAGCGCCTGTCAGCGCGGCTATCTCGGCGAAAACCTGGCGTGGAGCGATCTCAGCCGCGGCGCGCTGCGCTGGGTCGACGGTCCGGATGAGCATGCGCAGCACGCCGGATTTCATCCGCGCTTAAGCGGCGTGAAATCGGAGGACGAGGCGCTGTATATCGCCCATCACCATCACTGGCAGACGCTGATGCTGGCGGCGATTGAACAAGAGCAGCAGCGCTATGACCAGTCGATCACCCAGCGCGTGGAGATGGTCTGATGCTGAACCTCGAACAGGTACGCCAGTTTCTCTATTACGAAGCCCGTCTGCTGGATGATCGTCAGTGGGATGAATGGCTCAGCTGCTACAGCCCGCAGGTCGTCTACTGGATGCCGGCGTGGGGCGACGATGACCAGCTGACGCGCGACCCGCAAAAAGAGATTTCGCTGATCTACTATCCCAACCGCGAAGGGCTGGAGGATCGCGTCTACCGCATTAAAACCGAGCGGTCCGGGGCCAGCACGCCGGAGCCGCGGACCACCCATATCATCAGTAACGTCGAGCTGCTGGGGGAGAACGATGAAGGGTTGGAGGTGCGTTACAGCTGGGTGACCTGGAGCCACCGCTATCAGCACACCGACGCCTTTTTCGGCGCCACCTGCTGCACGCTGACCGAGCAGGACGGCAGACCGCAGATCGTGCGCAAAACCGTGCGCCTGAATAACGATTATATCCGTCAGGTGATCGACGTTTACCACATTTAAGAGGCGCTTATGACCTTCACTATTGCTCTTAATTTTGAGGACGGTATTACCCGCTTTATTCAATGCCATGCCGGAGAGAAAGTCCTGGATGCCGCCTATCGGCAGAAGGTGAATTTGCCGATGGACTGCTCGGACGGCGTGTGCGGCACCTGCAAATGCCACTGCGCCAGCGGGGAATACGCTCTCGGCGACGAGTATCTCGACGAAGCGCTAAGCGACGAGGAAGCGCAGGCCCGCCAGGTGCTGACCTGTCAGATGGTGCCCACCAGCGACTGCGTTATCGATGTGCCAGTGGCTGCCGCCCAGTGTAAAACCGCCCTGACGAACACCGGGGCGCAGGTGCGGCAGGTGAATTGTCTGTCCGATACCGCCGTCGAGCTGGTGGTCGCCCTCGATGAACCGCTGGACTTCCTGGCGGGGCAGTACGTCAACATCCAGGTGCCAGGCACGCCGCACGTTCGCGCCTATTCCTTCAGCTCCCGCCCAGGCTCGGCAGAAGGACGTTTCCTGATCCGTAACGTGCCCGGCGGCATGATGAGCCAGTGGTTAACCCGGCAGGCGCGGCCCGGCGATCGCCTGATCCTCAGCGGCCCGATGGGCAGCTTCTATCTGCGCCATGGCGAACGTCCGCTGCTGATGCTGGCCGGCGGTACCGGGCTGGCGCCGCTGCTCTCCATGCTCGAGACTCTGCAGGCGCAGAACAGCTCGCGCCCGGTGACCCTGCTGTATGGCGTCACGCGCGACGGCGACCTGGTGAAGACCGAGGCGCTGGAGGCATTCCGTCAGCAGTTAACCCACTTTCGCTGGCTGCCGGTGGTGGCAGAGGAAAACAGTGCCTGCCCGCAGCGCGGCTTTGTCACCGATCATCTTGACGACGCCATGCTGAATAATGGCGAGGTCGATATCTATCTTTGCGGCCCGCCACCGATGGTCAACGCGGTCGCCACGGCGCTGCGCGAGCGAGGGATCGCCCCGGCGGGCTTCTGGTACGAGAAATTTATCGCCAGCCAGAGCGCGGCGGCATAAGGAGGTAGTATGCGTTTTCGCGATAAAGTGGTCGCCATCACCGGCGCGGCCCAGGGCATTGGCCGCCAGACCGCGGAGCAGGCGGCTGCGGAAGGCGCGGCTCTGCTGCTCATCGATCGCGCGCCCTGGGTGCGCGAGCTGGCGGCGACCCTGGCGCAGTCCGGCAGTCAGGTGCTGGCGCTGGAGGCGGACCTGGAACAGTGGTCGAGCGCCGAGCAGGCGTTTGCCGACGGGGTCGCGCATTTTGGCCGCATCGATGTGCTAATCAATAACGTCGGGGGGACTATCTGGGCGCGGCCGTTTGCCGAATACCAGCCGGACCAGATTGAGAAAGAGATCCGCCGCTCGCTGTTTCCCACCCTGTGGGGCTGCCGCGCGGCGCTGCCCTGGATGCTCAAGCAGGGCAAAGGCAGCATCGTCAACGTCTCATCGGTGGCGACGGCGGGGGTCAACCGGGTGCCTTACTCGGCGGCGAAAGGCGGCGTCAATGCGCTGACCCGGTCGATTGCCATGGAGTACAGCGGCAGCGGCATCCGCATCAATGCGGTCGCGCCGGGCGGGACGGAGGCGCCGCCGCGCCTGACGCCGCGTAACGACGAGCAGCCCGGTGAGCAGGAGAAGGCGTGGTATCAGCAGGTGGTCGATCAGACAGTGGCCAGCAGCCTGATGCACCGCTACGGCACGCTGGCGGAACAGGCGAACGCGATCCTGTTCCTCGCCAGCGATGAGGCTAGCTATATCACCGGCGTGACCCTCCCGGTGGCGGGCGGCGATCTCGGCTAACGGCGGGTCGCGTACCAGCAGAGCAGGGAGCCGAGACACACCATCCCGGCCCCCTGCCAGAAGGGCCACGATAGCGCGGCGCTAAGCAGGATCGCCGCCAGCGCGGAGGAGAGCACCGGCGTGAAGTAGGAGGCCGCCGCCAGCAGGCTGACGTTGCCGTGGAGGATCCCCACGTTCCACGCGGCGTAGGCCAGACCGAGCGCCACCGCTACCGTCAGCAGCTTGATGCTGACCGGCCAGCTAAAGACCATCGGCGGCTGCGGCGTGGCGAGAAACTTCAGCCACAGCGTCAGCGCGGTTAACAGGACGAACAGGGTAATGGCATTTTTGCCGCGGGCATATTTGGCCGTCACCGTGCAGTAGGCCGCCCAGATAAAGGCGCCGATAAAGGCCAACAGATAGCTGAGCGGACTGGAGATGACGTTGCTGATAATCTCGTCCAGCTGCAGGCCATGCTCACCCCCCAACACCCAGCCGACGCCAAGCAGGGCGAGAAGCAAACCGGGGATCACCAGCCAGCTGCTTTTCTGACCATTAAACAGGATGGCGAACAGAATGGTCAGGCTGGGCCACAGGTAATTGACCATCCCCACTTCAATGGCCTGCTGACGACTGGCGGCATAGCCCAGGGATAGCGCGAGGCAGATTTCATAGCTGACGAACAGCGCGCTGCCGGCCAGCAGATAGCGGCGCGGGATCTGGCGCAGGTTAGGGAAACCGACGGTAAAAATCAGCAGCAGGCCGCTGAGGCTGTAAATCATCGCCGCGCCGCCGACCGGTCCCAGTCCTTCGCTGACGCCGCGAATCAATCCGACCATGGTGCTCCATAAAATAATGGCGGCGAAGCCGATGGTCGTGGCTCTCTTTTTCTCCATGCTTATCCTGAGGGTTACGCAAATGCAGCCGGCATATATATCATCTTTTTACCGCCGCGGGGCGAAATTTTCCGCCATGGGTAACCCCTAGGGATTAGTGAAAACGGCCGCGGCTGGCGATTAAGGGGGCGTTGGTTTTGCTCCTTGATTTGACGCAAATTTTCCCGGGATTTTGCTGTTAGTTTCCTCCGCGCGATGAATCAACATCCTGCATGGAGGAATGCAATGGACGTCAGCCGCAGAAAGTTCTTTAAGATCTGCGCAGGCGGTATGGCCGGAACCACAGCTGCCGCCCTGGGCTTTGCCCCCAAAATGGCGCTAGCTCAGGCACGCAACTACAAATTGCTGCGTGCGAAAGAGATCCGCAACACCTGCACTTACTGCTCCGTTGGCTGCGGGCTATTAATGTATAGCCTCGGCGACGGCGCGAAAAACGCCAAAGAAGCGATTTACCATATTGAAGGGGATCCGGACCATCCGGTGAGCCGCGGCGCGTTATGCCCGAAAGGCGCCGGCCTGCTGGACTATGTCCACAGTGACAACCGCCTGCGCTACCCGGAATACCGCGCGCCGGGATCTGATAAATGGCAGCGACTCTCCTGGGATGAAGCCTTCAGCCGCATCGCCCGGCTGATGAAAGCCGACCGCGACGCCAACTTTATGGAAAAGAACGAACAGGGCGTGACGGTTAACCGCTGGCTTTCCACCGGCATGCTGTGCGCTTCGGCAGCAAGTAATGAAACCGGCATGCTGACGCAAAAATTTGTGCGTTCGCTCGGCATGCTGGCGGTAGACAACCAGGCACGCGTCTGACACGGACCAACGGTAGCAAGTCTTGCTCCAACATTTGGTCGCGGTGCGATGACCAACCACTGGGTGGATATCAAAAACGCGAACGTCGTGGTGGTGATGGGCGGCAACGCCGCGGAAGCCCACCCGGTGGGATTCCGCTGGGCGATGGAAGCGAAAAACAACAACGACGCCACGCTTATCGTTGTCGACCCGCGCTTTACGCGTACGGCGTCGGTGGCGGATATCTATGCGCCGATTCGCTCCGGTACCGACATTACCTTCCTGTCGGGGGTGCTGCTGTACCTGATCGAACATAACAAAATCAATGCCGAGTACGTGAAGCACTACACCAACGCCAGCCTGCTGGTGCGGGATGATTTTGCCTTCGAAGAGGGGCTGTTCAGCGGCTATGATGCGGACAAACGCCAGTATGATAAATCGTCCTGGAACTACCAGTTCGATGAAAACGGCTACGCCAAACGCGATGAGACGCTCAGCCATCCGCGCTGCGTGTGGAACCTGCTGAAGCAGCACGTTTCCCGTTACACGCCGGAGGTGGTCGAAAACATCTGCGGTACGCCGAAAGCGGACTTCCTCAAGGTGTGCGACGTGCTGGCCTCAACCAGCGCCGCCGATCGCACCACCACTTTCCTGTATGCCCTGGGCTGGACGCAGCACACCGTCGGCGCGCAGAACATTCGCACCATGGCGATGATCCAGCTGCTGCTCGGCAATATGGGCATGGCCGGCGGCGGCGTGAATGCCCTGCGCGGTCACTCTAACATTCAGGGACTGACCGACCTTGGCCTGCTGTCCACCAGCCTGCCGGGCTACCTGACGCTGCCTTCTGATAAGCAGCCGGATCTGCAGACGTATCTGACGGCCAACACGCCAAAAGCGACCCTGCCGGACCAGGTGAACTACTGGAGCAACTACCCGAAATTCTTTGTCAGCCTGATGAAGTCCTTCTACGGCGAGGCGGCGCAAAAAGAGAACGACTGGGGCTTTGAGTGGTTGCCAAAGTGGGACCAGGCTTACGACGTGATCAAATACTTCAACATGATGGATAACGGCAACGTCACCGGCTATATCTGCCAGGGCTTTAACCCGGTGGCGTCGTTCCCGGACAAAAACAAAGTGGTTCGCAGCCTGAGCAAGCTGAAGTATATGGTGGTTATCGACCCGCTGGTCACCGAAACCTCGACCTTCTGGCAAAACCACGGCGAGTCGAACGATGTCGACCCGGCAGCCATTCAGACCGAAGTCTTCCGCCTGCCGTCCACCTGCTTTGCCGAAGAGGACGGTTCGATCGCTAACTCTGGCCGCTGGCTGCAGTGGCACTGGAAAGGTCAGGATGCCCCAGGTGAAGCACGTAACGACGGCGAGATCCTGGCCGGGATTTACCATCGTCTGCGCGAACTGTACCGCACCGAAGGCGGTAAAGGCGCTGAGCCTCTGCTGAAGATGAGCTGGCGCTATGAACAGCCGGATCGCCCCGAGTCTGAAGAGGTCGCGAAAGAGAACAACGGCTACGCGCTGGCAGATCTTTACGATCAACATGGCGCTTTGCTGGCGAAAAAAGGGCAACTGCTCAATAGCTTCGCGCTGCTGCGCGATGACGGCACCACCGCGTCGTCTTGCTGGATCTACAGCGGCAGCTGGACGGAGCAGGGCAACCAGATGGCGAACCGCGATAACGCCGACCCGTCGGGTCTGGGCAATACGCTGGGCTGGGCCTGGGCGTGGCCGCTCAATCGCCGGGTGCTCTATAACCGCGCGTCAGCCGACATCAACGGCAAGCCGTGGGATGCGAAGCGGATGCTGATCCAGTGGAACGGCAGCAAGTGGGTCGGGAATGATATTCCGGACTTCAATACCGCGCCGCCGGGGAGCAACACCGGGCCGTTTATCATGCAGCAGGAGGGGCTGGGTCGTCTGTTCGCGCTGGATAAGCTGGCGGAAGGGCCGTTCCCGGAACACTACGAGCCGATGGAAACCCCGCTTGGCACTAACCCGCTGCACCCGAAGGTGGTCTCCAGCCCGGTGGTGCGTGTGTATGAAGAGGACGCCATTCGCTTAGGTAAGAAGGATAAGTTCCCGTACGTCGGGACCACCTATCGTCTGACCGAACACTTCCATACCTGGACCAAGCATGCGCTGCTCAATTCCATCGCGCAGCCGGAACAGTTTGTCGAAATCAGCGAAGGGCTGGCAAAAGCGAAAGGCATCGCCAACGGCGACCGGGTAAAAGTCAGCAGCCAGCGCGGCTTTATTCGCGCGGTGGCGGTGGTGACGCGCCGTCTGCAAACTCTCAACGTCAACGGCCAGCAGGTGGAGACCGTCGGGATCCCGCTGCACTGGGGTTTTGAAGGCGTGGCTCGCAAAGGCTATATCGCTAACACCCTGACGCCGAACGTCGGCGATTCCAACTCGCAAACGCCGGAGTACAAGGCGTTTCTGGTCAACATCGAGAAAGCGTAAGGAGCGATTCAATGGCGATGGAAACACAAGACATTATTAAACGCTCCGCGACCAACCCGATCACGCCCGCGCCGCGCGCGCGGGACCATAAGGCGGAAGTCGCCAAGCTTATCGATGTCTCCTCCTGCGTGGGCTGTAAAGCCTGCCAGGTGGCCTGCTCCGAGTGGAACGACATCCGCGATGAGGTGGGGCACTGCGTCGGGGTGTACGACAACCCGGCGGATCTCAGCGCTAAATCCTGGACGGTGATGCGCTTTAGCGAGACCGAACAGAACGGCAAACTGGAGTGGCTTATCCGTAAGGATGGCTGTATGCACTGCGAAGAGCCGGGCTGCCTGAAGGCCTGCCCGTCCGCCGGGGCGATTATTCAGTACGCCAACGGCATCGTCGATTTCCAGCAGGAAAACTGCATCGGCTGCGGCTACTGCATTGCCGGCTGTCCGTTTAACGTCCCGCGTCTCAATAAAGAGGATAACCGGGTCTATAAATGCACCCTGTGCGTGGACCGGGTCAGCGTCGGTCAGGAACCGGCGTGCGTGAAAACCTGTCCGACCGGCGCGATCCACTTCGGTACGAAGAAAGAGATGCTGGAGGTGGCCGAGGAGCGGGTGGCTAAGCTGAAAAAACGCGGCTATGCCAGGGCCGGGATTTACAACCCGCAGGGCGTCGGCGGCACCCATGTGATGTACGTCCTGCATCATGCCGACCAGCCCGAGCTTTATCACAAGCTGCCTGCTGCGCCGAAGATTGATACCTCGGTGGAGCTGTGGAAAGGGATCCTGAAGCCGCTGTCGGCGGCGGGCTTTATCGCTACCTTTGCCGGGCTTATCTATCACTACATCGGTATCGGGCCAAATAAGGAAGTTGACGACGAGGAGGAGCATGATGAGTAAATCGAAGATGATAGTGCGCACGACCTTTATCGATCGTGCCTGTCACTGGACGGTGGTGATCGCTTTCTTCCTCGTGGCGCTATCGGGTATTTCGTTTTTCTTCCCGACCCTGCAGTGGCTGACGGAAACCTTCGGTACCCCGCAGATGGGGCGTATTCTGCACCCCTTCTTCGGAGTGCTGATTTTTATCGCCCTGATGTTTATGTTCGTGCGTTTTGTCCATCACAACATCCCTGATAAACAGGATATCCCCTGGCTGAAAGGCATTGTGGAGGTGCTGAAAGGCAACGAGCATAAAGTGGCGCGGGTCGGTAAATATAACGCCGGGCAAAAGATGATGTTCTGGACCATCATGAGCATGATTTTTGTGCTGCTGGTGACCGGCGTGATTATCTGGCGTCCCTGGTTTGCCCACTATTTCCCGATTCAGGTGATTCGCTACAGCCTGTTAATTCACGCGACGTCGGCCATTATTCTGATCCACGCGATCCTTATCCATATGTATATGGCGTTCTGGGTGAAGGGGTCGATTAAGGGGATGATTGAAGGCAAGGTCAGCCGCCGTTGGGCGAAGAAACATCACCCGCGCTGGTATCGCGATGTGGAACGTCTGGAGGCGATCAAAGAGAGTCGCGAAGGGATGAAGTAAGCCGTCTGGCCAGGAGGCCCGCTCCAGTTTTGCTGGAGCGGGTTTATGTGTTAGTGATTAATGCGTCCATCGCTGATATCACGGTCGTTCTTTCTTTAGCCAAATTGCAGATAAAAATATTTTTTATCCAGCCTTTGCTTTGCCACGCTGGTGATTGCCGGCGCGTTGATGAACAGTTTCTCAAACTCCATATTAATAACCGGGGCGGCAGCATGATAATGGCCGGTCAAATGAGAATGATAGCTCAGCGGCACAATTAAACGTGTGCCAAGGTCATTAAAATAATCATGTTGGATTACCATTAAATAAGGTTGAAACGCATTGGTTCTCGATGATGGGTTACGAAAAATATCAAATTGTGCCGCCATTAAATCCCTCCGAAAAAAGGATCCTCTGACAACAACCCTGCACGGGCAGTGAACTCATTCAGTGCCTTAATGAATTCCTGGTCTTTTCGGCGTTTGTCCGCATCGACGATGGTAAGTGACTGGTTTTGCGGGTTAAACGTTGTTGTGCGATCGCGATTCTGTGACTTGTTAACGGCATTCTGTTTCATTATCTGCTCCTTGTTGTTGGCGAGCTGATTATCACGCGGTGTGCGATGAAAAGAAATACCTGGTTCGGATTTGTTTTTTATTTTGCGAGACAACTTCCAGAGGAAAGCAACCGCATGAAATATTCATGGTTATGGTAATAAACCCGGCGCTGGCATTAACCAGCGCGGCGGGAAATAATCAGAACTTCTCCGGAATAAAGCGGAAGGGGAAATTGGTCTGTTTCATTTTGCCCATTTTGCGCTTCGGCAGCGTGACATGCTCCACTGGCAAGGCTTCGTAGGGGATCTGTGACAGCAGGTGGGTGATGATATTCAGACGCACTCGCTTTTTATCTTCGGAGCGGGCGACGAACCACGGCGCCCAGGCGGTGTCGGTGGCGGCGAACATGGCGTCGCGGGCAGCGGTATATTCATCCCAGCGGTTGAAAGACTTGATGTCCATCGGCGAGAGCTTCCAGATCTTGCGCCCGTCGTCGATGCGATCCCGCAGGCGCCGCTCCTGCTCCTGCGGAGAGACCTCCAGCCAGTACTTGAGCAGGATAATGCCCGACTCGACCATGCCGCGCTCCACCATCGGCGCGCCGTCGAGGAACTTCTGCACCTCCTCCGGGGTACAAAAGCCCATCACCCGTTCGACGCCGGCGCGGTTATACCAGCTGCGATCGAAAATCACGATTTCGCCAGCCGCCGGGAGGTGCTTGATATAGCGCTGAAAATAGAGCTGACTTTTCTCGCGTTCGGTGGGCGAGGGTAAGGCGACGACCCGGAAGATCCGCGGACTGACGCGCTCGGTGATCGCCTTAATCGTGCCGCCTTTGCCGGCGCCGTCCCGGCCTTCAAAGACGATGCATACCTTCAGCCCTTTATGCACCACCCAGCGCTGCAGTTTTACCAGCTCAACGTGGAGCTTGCGCAGCGCCTTCTCGTACGCTTTATTGTCGAGCGGGGCGATCTTCACCGCCGCGTCGACAGGATGACCGCTTTTCTTATTACCCATCGCCATGCTCCGTGTTGCCGAGGTATCCCTTTGAAGTGTAATCCTTCACTGGCGTGGCGGTGGAAAATATTCGCGCCCGGGACGGGCTAGCGGGCGTTCCCCGCGGCAATGACTTCCAGCCCCACTCGCTGCCCCCATGACAGCTCCAGGGTGTTACCGTCCGGGTCGGCAAAGAAAGCGAAATAGCCCACAGGATCGCCCAGCTGCTCCGGTTCCCGGCGCAGAACGCCTTCCCGCCGCGCCTGGGCGACCTTCTCATCGATCTCCGCCTGGGTGGCGCAGGCGACGCCGAGATGGCCGAACGGACCCAGCGGCGTGTCGGCAGGGTCATCACTTTGCACCAGCACCAGGGCGAAAGGTCGGGTGCGATCGCTGAGCCACGCCACTTTACGCGCCGAGGGGAGGTTGGGTTCGCGCTGGTGAATAACGGTCATCGCCGTGTAGCGGGTATAAAAATCGATGCTGCTGGCCAGACAGCGGACGGTAAAGGCGACATGGGTAAAGCCAACATCAACATTTTGCATGGATGATTCTCCCGAGGTGAACGATGTCTCGACTTTACAACCTCAAGTTAACTTGAGATCAATCCACGATGTGTCCCTGCGTGCCCACCAATTTTTACAGGGGATTATCCACCGCCAGGCGCCTCTGCCGCCAGCAGGACCGCCAACGGTGGCGCTGGCGAGCGCATGAACGAATCAGGCCGTTGTATGGAGGATACTGTCGTCGGGCGTTTTTAGCTGGTGTGGCGAGGCGGGATGGTCAATAATGCCGGCCGTCTCTCAATACCCCTATAAGATGTATGAAAAAAACGATTTTTTCACTGGCGCTGGGCACTTTCGGACTCGGCATGGCGGAATTTGGCATTATGGGCGTGCTGCCGGACATGGCGCGCGATGTCGGGATTTCAATCCCCGCCGCCGGCAATATGATTGCCTGGTATGCCTTCGGCGTGGTCATCGGCGCGCCGATCATGGCGTTGCTCTCCAGCCGGTTTTCGTTGAAATCGGTGATGCTGTTTCTCGCCGCCCTGTGCATTCTCGGCAATACCCTGTTTACCTTCTCCAGCAGCTACGCCATGCTGGCGCTTGGCCGGCTGGTTTCCGGGTTTCCCCACGGGGCTTTCTTCGGCGTGGGGGCGATCATCCTGTCGAAAATCGCGCCGCCGGGGAGGGTGACCGCCGCGGTGGCGGGGATGATCGGCGGTATGACGGTGGCTAACCTGGTGGGCGTTCCCGGGGGCACCTGGCTTGGGCATCATTTTAGCTGGCGCTATACCTTCGCGCTTATCGCGGTGTTTAACATCGCGGTGTTTATGGCCATCTTCTGCTGGGTCCCTACGCTGTATGATCGGGCCACCACCCGGCTGCGCGAGCAGTTCCGTTTCCTCGCTTCCCCGGCGCCGTGGCTGATTTTTGCCGCCACCATGTTCGGCAACGCCGGGGTGTTCGCGTGGTTCAGCTATATCAAGCCCTTTATGCTCAACGTTTCCGGCTTTGCCGAAAGCCGGATGATGCTGATTATGATGCTGGCGGGGCTGGGCATGGTGGTCGGCAACCTGTTCAGCGGCAAAATTTCCGGGCGCTACAGTCCGCTGCGCATCGCGGCCATCACCGACGGGGCGATCGCTGTGACGCTGCTGCTGATCTTTGCCTTCGGGGAGCATAAAATCGCTTCGCTGACGCTGGCGTTTTTCTGCTGTGCCGGGCTGTTCGCCCTGTCGGCGCCGCTGCAGATCCTGTTGCTGCAGAACGCCAAAGGCGGCGAGATGCTGGGGGCGGCAGGGGGGCAGATCGCCTTTAACCTCGGGAGCGCCATCGGCGCCTTCTGCGGCGGAATGATGATTGCCCAGGGCTTCGGCTGGAACAGCGTGGCGCTCCCCGCCGCCACGCTGTCGTTTCTGGCGATGAGCGCCTTGCTCATCTACGGCCGCCATCAACGCCGACAGGCTTGCTAACGATGCTTACTCACGCCAGGGCTCGCCGAGCGTCAGCATCAGCCGGTTGGCCCAGGCGAAAAAGGCCGCTGACTGCAGCAGATCCAGCTGGGCCAGAGTATCTAAGCCCTGTTCATCAAGCGCTGCCAGATGGCTGGCATTCAGCGCGGGCGGCGTCACCGATAGCGCGGCGGCGGCGTCGATTTCCGCCTGCCAGCGCGGCGACTGCCCGCCGCGCAGATCCTCTCCCGGCGTCACTGCCAGCAGCGTGTCGACGGCAGTCTCGTCCTTCGCCAGCTGCGCCGCTTTGCGGGCATGCACCGAGGCGCAGTAAATACAGCCGTTGATTTTACTGGCCACCGTGGCGGCCAGTTCACGTTCGGCGCGCGGCAATCCCCCCGGGGTATAGAAAATGCCTTTATCGGTCAGCGTCCGCTGCTCCAGCACCGGCTGGTTGCGCGCCAGCAGGCGGAAGTAGGGCGAATCGCTATGGCCATATTTGGCCAGAATCGCCTGTTCTTCAGCGCTAAATTCCGCCAACGGTTTATCCGCCAGCCAGGGTTCCCAGTGCAGCTCCTCGCGGGTGAAGCGCACCGGGGCCGCTTTGCCGCTCTGCGCGTGCGGGGTGGTGTGCCAGTACCCGGCCACCACCGGCGTGTCGGCGCTGACGATGGGCTTGTGGTTGAGCGCCCGCAGACCCAGCAGCAGGCGGCTCTGGAAGCTGACAAAGGCCACCAGCTGCGCCAGGGTGACGATGCCCCGCAGGCTCCAGCCCGCGTTTGTCAGCGCCTGCAGCGCGCCGGGTGTCGCTTCGACGGGGGTGAAGGTCAGCAGGCGGGCAAAGGCCAGCGCCGGAACCAGACGATCCGTGGTCGGATCGGCCAGGCCGAAGCCGGCATAGTGCGCCGCCAGCGCGTCCGCCTGATGGAGCTTCGCCACCTTTGCCGCCACGGCGAAGCGTTCATCGAGGGGAAAGTCGGCGTCCTGCTGGCTGAACAGCACTTCATAACTTCCCTGCGCATGTCGGGTAGCGGCATCGCGGACTGCGCGCGCCTGGTCGAGCGGGGAACCGGCGGCGATCTCCGCCAGTTCGGCCAGAATATCCTGACTCAGCGTCATGGTGACTCCTTATCTGATGTGGGGGGCAATATGCTGAGCGATCAGCTCAATGGAACGCAGCGTATCCCGGTGCGAAGGCTCCACCGAGTGCACCTGGAACGAAACATCGGTGGCGCGGGCCAGCACGCTGTCCTGCGCCAGGGAGGCAACAACATGCTCAGGATCGCCCACGTGGGCATCCAGCTGTTGCAGATAGTCAGTGACACTGTCACCTTCTATCAGATGACCCGCAGCCCGGTACTGTGCAGCCTGCTTGCGCAGGCCGGGTTCGGCGATCTGCAGGGCGTTGGCGTGACTGTCGGCGACGAAGGCGGTGCGCGAAGCGAGGATCCGCGGCGCAACGCCGTCCGGCAGCGCCGCCAGGTAGGCGTCGACGATCGGGTTCTGAATGGCGTCCAGCGGCAGGCGCGGCTCACCGGGCGGCCGGGGCTGCGTGCGCGACAGCATCAGCCCGTGCCCCGCCTGACCAGCGCGGATGGCGCCTTCCACCGAGAAGGTGGCGATCCAGATGCGCGCCGCCAGCTGCGGCGCGGGCGGATAGAGACGGTTGTCCGGGTGGCTGAGGGTGTCGCCGCGCCAGGCGCTGTGGATCAGGTGCAGATGGTCGGCAAACACCGCCCCGCGCTGCTCGCTGGTCAGGCCGAAGGGCAGAAACGACGTTGGCGTGCCGCCGGAACCAAATCCCACCTCCAGACGCCCGTCGGTGAGTAAATCCAGCACCGCCGCGTCTTCGGCGACGCGCAGCGGATTTTCCATGGGCAACGTGATAATCGCTGTGCCGAGGCGAATGCGGTCCGTCTGCGCCGCCACGTGGGCGAGAAACACCAGCGGGGAAGGCAGGCCGCCTTCCTGTTCATGAAAATGGTGCTGGGCAATCCATGCGCTGTCGAAGCCGACGCGCTCCGCGTGGCGGATCTGTTCGGCCGCCAGCCGGTAGCGCGTTTGTGCGGAGCCCTGATCGAGCAGACGGGTAAAAAAGCCGAGGCGTTTAGGCATTATGCGTTCTCCATGTGGGCCTGAGCCAGGCGTGGGGAAACCTGGGGAATGGCGGCGATCAGGTCGCGGGTGTAGGCCTGCTGCGGGGCGGCGAACAGGCGCCCAACGTCGCCATGCTCCACCACCTGACCGGCGCGCAGCACTGTGACGCTGTCGGCAATCCGCCTCACCGTCGCCAGATCGTGAGTAATGAACAGGTAGCTCAGACCAAGCTGCTGCTGTAGCTGCTGCAGCAGGGCGAGGATCTGCGCCTGAACGGTGACATCGAGCGCCGAGGTCGCTTCGTCAAGAACCAGTATCGCCGGCTCGAGGATCAGTGCCCGGGCAATCGCCACCCGCTGCCGCTGGCCGCCGGAAAGCTCCCGCGGCGTCCGCGACAGTAGCTCCGGGGCCAGCGCCACCCGGGCGGCGACGCTCTCCACACGCTGGCGACGCGTCGCCGCGCTGAGGCGCTCAAAGTTTTTTAACGGCTCTTCGATAATCGCAAACAGCGTCTGGCGCGGGTCGAGCGAAGCAAAGGGGTTCTGGTAGACGAACTGGATTTTGCGCCGCAGCTGACGCTGCGCCTCCCGGCTGAGATGCCCGGCGTCAATACCGTCGATGGTCACCTGTCCGGCGTCGGCGCGCTCGAAGCCCAGCAGGATCCGCGCCAGGGTGGTTTTCCCGGAGCCGGATTCGCCCACCAGCGCATGGGTGCAGCCGCGTTTGACCTCAAAGCTGACGCTGTCGAGCGCCTGCAGGGCCTGTTTGCCCAGCGAGAAGCGTTTGCTGATCCCTTCGACGCGAATGGCCGGCGTGGCCAGCGGACGGTGACGATCCGCCGTCAGCCTCAGCGGCGCGTCCTGCAGATCGTGGAGCAACTGGCGGGTGTAAGGGTGCTGCGGACGCCGGATAATCGCCTCGGTGGCACCCTGTTCCTGAATCTCGCCCTGGCGAAACACCATGATCCGGTCGGCGCGTTCGGCGGCCAGCGCCAGATCGTGAGTGACAAACAGCACGGCGGTTCCCGACTCGCACCGCAGGATGTCGAGCAGATCGAGAATGCGCTTTTGCACCGTAACGTCGAGGGCGCTGGTGGGCTCGTCGGCAATAATCAGATCCGGCTGCAGGGCGATGGCGATGGCGATCAGCACCCGCTGTTTCATCCCGCCCGACAGCTGATGCGGGTACTGGTCAAAACGCTGTTCCGGGTGGCTGAGCCCGACTTTAGCGAGCAGGTTGAGAACCTGCTGCCGGCGTTCGGCGGCGGAAAGGGACTGATGCAGCCGCAGGATCTCTTCCACTTGCTGACCAATGGTTTTTACCGGATTAAGCGAATTGCCGGGGTCCTGCGGCACCAGGCTGATGCTCACCCCGCGCAGGCGGTTCAGGCGTTTTGCCGACCAGTCGCTAATCACTTCGCCATTGAGGATAATCCGCCCGGCGTCGCGGCGGGCGTTATCCGCCAGCAGGCCGATAATGGCCTGCGCGGTCGTGGTTTTCCCCGAGCCGGATTCACCGACGAAGGCCAGCATTTCGCCGCGCTGAATGGAAAAGCTGACGTTATGCACCACTTCGCGCCATTCACCCCGCGACCGGTAGCTGATGCGCAGATCTTCAACAGACAGAACGTTCATGGACGTACTCCACTCCACTGGCGGCTAAGACGATTGGCGGCAAGGACCACCGCGACCACGGCGAGGCCGGGAAAGGTGGTCAGCCACCAGGCGGTCGACAGGTAATTACGACCTTCGGCGATCAGTAATCCCCACTCCGGGACCGGCGGCGGGGTGCCGTAGCCAAGGAAGCTGAGGGTGGCCAGCGCCAGCATCGCCTGACCAAACTGCAGCGTGGCGAAGGCGAGTACCGCGGTGAGCGAGTTGGGCAGGATATGACGCCAGAAGATGGCGAGAAAGGTGCCGCCGCTGCCCCGGGCCGCCTCGACGTAATCACTGTGGCGCACGCGCACCACCTCCGCACGCGCCAGGCGCGCGAAGCTGGCGATGGCCGCCACGCCGACCGCCACCGCCGCATTTACCGTGCCAAAACCCAGCAGAATGATCACCGTCAGCTGCAGCAGCAGGGAAGGGATAGCCAGCAGGACATCCACCAGGCGCATGATGGTCGATTCCACGCGGCCGGCCAGCGCCCCGGCGAGGGTGCCAAGGGCGGTGCCCACCACCAGACCGATGGCGACGGCGATCAGCGCCGCCGACAGAGAATGTACCGCGCCGTAAACCACCCGCGTCCACAGGTCGCGGCCCAGCTGGTCGGTACCCAGCCAGTGGTGCGCCTGTGGCGCCAGGCGCTGAGCGCCGGGGATCCCTTCCAGCGGGTTAGCGGAGGTAAACCACTGTGGGGCAAGGGCCATTAACAGGGCGGTGATCATTACCGCCCACGCCAGCCACAGGCCTGGCTGGAGACGCACTTTGCGCCACTCCGGGCGGCGGCGAACCGCGATGGCATAGTCGACCAGGCTCATTTCGCACCTCCGGTCTGTAATTGGAGTCGGGGATCCAGCCGCGGCATGACCAGGTCGACCAGCAGGTTGATCAGGACGAAACCGAGAGCCGAAATCATCACCACCGCCTGCAGCACGGCGATATCCTGGTTATTCACCGCCTGCTGGGTCAACTGGCCGAGGCCGCTGCGGCCGAAGACGGTCTCGGTGATCAGCGCCCCGGCAATCAGCTCGCCCAGCAGCAGCCCGGCTATATTCAGCGCCGGCAGCAGGGCGTTACCCATCACATGGCGCCAGAGGACGCCGGTCTCGCTCATTCCCTTGGCGTGGGCGACCGCGACGAAGGGCTGAACCGCCACCTGATCCATGCTGCGCATCAGGATCTGCGCCAGCGGGGCGGAGATGGGCAGCGCGACGGCGATAACCGGTAAAATCAGCCCCTCCAGCGGACCGGGGTTAATCACCGGGATCCAGCGCAGCTGAAACGAAAAGAGCTGGATCAGCGCGATACCCAGCCAGAAGGTGGGCAGCGAAATAAACAGCACCGGCAGCGACTGCAGGAGGTTGCTGAGCCAGCGCAGCCCCGGCAGACGTGAGGCGAAAGCGAGGGCAAACGCCAGGATCACGGCCAGCAGGAAGGCCGGCAGGGCGAGGCTTAAGGTATCCGGCAGGTTGCTGGCAATCAGGCTACTGACCGCCAGACCCGCCTGCAGGGAATAGCCAAAGTCGCCGTGCAGCATCGCCAGCAGCGTGTGCAGGTACTGGCGCCACAGCGGGCTGTCGGCGCCGTAGGCCAGCCGCATGTCGGCGATTTGCGCCGGGCTCAGACCGAGGTCCGGGTTCTGAAACTTGATCAGCACCGCATCCCCCGGCAGCACCTGCAGCAGGAAAAAGGTGAGGGTAAACGCCGCCCACAGGACCAGCAGCCCCTGGCCGAACCGTCGCAGAAGATAAGCGCTCATATCCGGCCTCTTAGTGTTTATCCAGCCAGGCGCCGTAGAACGACGGACGCCCGACGGCTTCGAAGCTGACGCCTTTCACCCACGGCGCGCCGGCGAACACCTGCGGCTCTTCGAAAATGGGGATCACATAGGCGTTATCGATCAGATAGCGCTGGGCATCGCCGGTTAACTGCAGGCGCTGCTGCGGCTCCACCGCCGCGGAGATGCCGGTCAGCAGGTCGTTCAGCTTATCATCGCGGAAGTGCTGCACTTTATCGCTGGAGCCGCCTTTCTGCAACAGCGCGTCACGGTTGTTAGGAAAGAACATGCTTTTTACTACATCCGGGTCGGCGCGGCCCACTTCCGAGACGGTGAGCGGGGTTTTCTGCGGGTCGAGGTTGTCGAGCGTACGGCTGCCGGCGTCCCCGGCTTTGACCGTTAACGCTACCCCCACCTGGCGCCATTGCTGGGCGATCAGCTGCAGCACTTCTTTATTCTGCGGCTGGGGGAGCGACTCATAGACCGTCAGCGCCAGCCGCTGCCCGTCTTTGCTGCGAATGCCGTCGGCGGCGGGTTTCCAGCCGGCCTCATCCAGCAACTGCCGGGCTTTGGCCTGGTCGAAGGTGAGCTTATCGCTCAGATTGACATAGCCGGCGGCGGAGCTGGCCAGCACGGAGGTGGCTTGCGGGTAGTTAGCGGAGAACAGCGTCTCCACCACCTGCCGGGCGTTGGTGGCATGGAGCAGGGCCTGGCGCACCCGCAGGTCGGCGACCAGTGGGTTATCCGGGCGGAAGCTCAGGCTGTCGTTGACCCCGCGGGTAGGCGCGGCGTAGACCGTAAATCCCTGATCGGTCGCCTGCTTTTCATCGTAGGCCTGCACCTGGCGAATAAAGCCCGCCTGGCCCGCCAGCAGCGCGCCGATGCGCACGCTGTCTTCCGGGGTCACGATATAGGTGATGCCGTCGAGGTTAGCGGGGCCCTGCTGGGCGATGTTTTTCGGCCCCCACTGATAATCCTTGCGCGCCACCAGCGTCAGCTCGCGGCCCGGTTTTTCATCCTGCACCACGAAGGGACCGGAGCCGATGATGTGCCGGGCATCGCCCAGCTCCTCGAAATTGCGCTGCAGGGTGCTGAGGGAGACCAGGCCGGAGCCGATGGTGGCGGTCCCCTGCAGGAAGCCCGGCGACGGCTTGTTGAAGTAGAATTTCACCGTCAGCGGGTCGATCACTTCGCTGCGCTGGTAGTTATTGATCACCTCCGAGACGGGCAGGCGATGGGCTTTATCCCCCAGCCCATAGGTGTCGAAGTTTTTGGCGACCACGGCGGCGTCCAGCGGCGTGCCATCCGAGAAGGTGACCCCTTTTCGCAGGTGGAAAGTGTACTCGGTTTTATCGGCATTGCTGGTCCAGCTTTCGGCGATCCACGGCTCAATCTCCAGCGTTTTCGGGTTCTGCCAGGTCAGCTTGTCGGTGATCTGATTGAGTATGCCGCCATTGGGATAAAAGCCGCCGGCGGGTGGATAGAGATTGGTGTGCGGTTGCTGCTCCAGATAAATCAAGGTACCGCCTTTAACCGGCGTGTCGGCGGCCCAGACGGAAAAGGCGCCGGAGAGAAACAGCGCGGCCAGCGCGGGCAGGCGAAAATGACGATGCATGGTGAATTCCTTTGTTATCTATTGTGTTGCCATCATCGGGCGCGGCTAAAAACAAAGGAACCAAGGAATTGCGCTAAGCATTTGCGGAAATTGCATTTACTTTACGCGGCGGGAAGCGAGGGGAAGCGGCGGGAAGCGAGGGGAAGCGCGAAAGGAGAAGCGCCTCGCCCGGACGGGAGAGGCGCTGGCGATTAGCTACGCAGATCGATAACCATACGGCCGCGGATCTGACCTTGTTCCATCTCTTTGAAGATGGCATTGATATCTTCCAGCGGACGCAGGGTGACTTTCGGCACCACTTTGCCTTCGGCGGCGAACTGGAACGCTTCCACCAGATCCTGACGGGTGCCGACCAGCGAGCCGACCACCTCGATACCGTCGAGTACCAGACGTGGAATATCGAGGCTCATCGCCTCTGGCGGCAGGCCTACCGCCACCACGCGGCCGCCGGCGCGAACGGCATCCACCGCCGAGTTAAAGGCCGCTTTGGCCACCGCGGTCACCACCGCAGCGTGGGCGCCGCCGGTTTTTTCCTGAATCACTTTCGCCGCATCTTCATTGCGCGAGTTGATGGTCAGGTCAGCGCCCATCGACGCCGCCAGCTCCAGCTGGCCGTCGTTGACGTCGATAGCGATCACTTTGGCGTTAAAGACATTCTTGGCATACTGCAGCGCCAGGTTGCCCAGCCCGCCGAGGCCGTAGATAGCGATCCACTGGCCCGGCTTGATGTGGGAGACCTTAACGGCTTTGTAGGTGGTGACCCCAGCGCAGGTAATGCTGCTGGCGGCGGCGGAGTCGAGGCCGTCCGGGACTTTAACCGCGTAGTTGGCGGTGACGATGCACTCTTCCGCCATGCCGCCGTCGACGGTATAGCCAGCGTTTTTCACCGAGCGGCACAGCGTCTCGTTGCCGCTGTTACAGTAATCGCAGTGGCCACAGCCTTCGAAGAACCACGCCACGCTGGCGCGATCGCCCGGCTTCAGGGAGGTGACGCCAGGGCCGACTTTTTGTACTACCCCGATCCCTTCATGACCGAGGATAACGCCGGTTTTATCGCCAAAATCGCCGTTTTTCACGTGCAGGTCAGTATGACACACGCCGCAGCATTCCATTTTCAACAGCGCTTCGCCGTATTCCAGCGGGCGCAGCGTTTTTTCCGTAACGTTAATCTGATGGTCGTGAGTAACAACAGCTGCCTTCATGCCTGTCTCCTTGAGAGGGGATTGATTAATTTTATTAATGCAATATTACCCAATAAGGATTAGACGCTATGGAGAAAAAAACAAGGCGCTTTAGTACAGGATGTGGTTTTTTGCTACAGTCGTAGCACAAAATTCAGACAATACCTCTAATTTTGGTAGGTAATAATAGTGTCACGGAATGGTCATGTTTTCTTCATCACCCAACTCTATTGTTTTGCGCATCAATTTCTTATAACAACAGAGTGATACAACAATGCATCTGGTCAAAACGCTCCTCACCGCCGGTCTGCTTTTTTCCGCCGCCGCGCAGGCTCACAATGTGCTGGAATTCCCGCAGCCGGAAAACAATCCGGAAGAGTTTTACGCGGTCACCGAGATCCCGGCAGGCGGGATCATTAAGTATGAAACCGACGCTAAAACGGGGTTTATCGTCGCCGACCGCTTTCAGTCGATGCCGGTGGCTTACCCGGCGAACTACGGTTCGTTAACCCAGTCGCTGGCCGGGGATGGCGACCCGCTGGACGTGGTGTTTTACACCCGCGCGCCGATGGCCCCGGGCACGCTGATTAAGCTGCGGCCGATCGGCGTTCTTAAGATGATAGACGGCGGTGAGAAAGACGACAAAATCATCGCCGTCCCGGCCAGTAAAATTGATCCGACCTATGACGACATTCAGACCATCACCGATCTGCCGAAAATCGAGCAGCAGCGGCTGGAGGCCTTCTTCCGGGTCTACAAAGAACTACCAGAGGGACGGAAAAAGGTCGAGCTGGCCGGTTTTAATGATGCGGCCGCCGCGAAGCAGGAGATCAAATCGGCCTGGGAGGCCTGGAAGGCGAAGAACCCGCAATAATACTTATCGCGGGCGCAGTCCGGCGCCCGCGGCACGCCATCATCCGATACGCTACCTTGCCATGCTGGATAGTTTATCCTCTTGACGCGGCCTGAAGTAAATGGTTGTATTATACAACTATCTACTTCACTGGACGCCTCACTATGTCTGACACGCCTTTTATCCAACAAATTCGAACGGCCTCGCGATTAATGGTGCGCGAGCTGGGTTTTATGAACACCACGCTGGCCGCCACCCACTATTCACCCTCGGCGGTGCATACCTTGCTGGAGGTGTCGGTCAGGGGGACGATAACCGCCGCGCAGCTGGTCACATTGCTCGGGCTGGAAAAATCGAGCGTCAGCCGGATGGTCGCCCGTCTGCTGGCCGCCGGAGAGCTGGAGGAGCGCCCCTGCGCGGAGGACGCGCGGTCTAAATCGCTGGCGCTGACCGCGAAAGGGCACGACACGGTGGCAACGATTAACGCCTACGGTACCCGCCGGGTGGTGGAGGCGTTAGCGCATCTCGATGAGACGCAGCAACGGACCGTCGCCAGCGGACTGGCGGCCTATGCTCAGGCGCTGGCGCAGTGTCGGGATGCTGCGCTTGCGGAAACGACGCCGCAAATTTCGCTGGTGACCGGCTATCAGCCGGGGGCGATTGGCCGGATAGCCCAGATGCACGGGGAGTATTACGCCCGGAACCATGATTTCGGCGCTTTTTTTGAAGGTAAGGTTGCCAGCGGTGTCGCGGAATTCACCACCCGGCTTTCCTCGCCGGTCAACCAGATCTGGCTGGCGATGCGCGAGGGGAAGATTGTCGGTTCGGTGGCGATCGATGGCGAGGATCTCGGCCAGCAGCAGGCGCATCTGCGCTGGTTCATTCTCGATGACAGCTGCCGGGGAACCGGCATTGGCAGGCGGCTGCTCAGTGAGGCGATGGCTTTCTGCGATAGTCGTCAGTTCAGCGCCGTTCAGCTGTGGACGTTTAAAGGTCTGGACGCGGCCCGCAAACTGTATGAGTCCTTTGGCTTCACGTTAACCCGCGAATGGCAGGGGGACCAGTGGGGAAAGATGATGACCGAGCAGCAGTTTACCCGGCCAGGAAACGCCGGCTAAGGGCGTGGTGCCTTAGCCGGCGGGGAGTGCGAAGATTACGCCAGCTGGTTAAGCAGCCGGGCGATCTCCTCTCGCCACTGGGTCTGCAGCGAGGGCTTTTGATGTTTCGGCTTACGGGCCATATCGTCCGCCAGCCATTGCTCCAGGGCTATCAGGCGCGTCAGCAGCGCCTCTTCATCATCAGCCGCGAGTGACGGCTCCTGGGGTGAGGAGGCCGCCGTCAGGGTGGGGGTCTGCGCCTGCAGACGGGCATAGACCTCCTCCAGACTGTGCCACTCCGTTAACCCGGCGCTGTCGATCAGCCAGAAGCGGTTACAGCTTTCGCTAATAAGCTGGCGGTCATGACTGACCAGCAGCACGCCGCCGGGATAGTCGCGGAGCGTCTGCGCCAGCGCCGCTTTGCCCTCCATATCCAGATGGTTGGTGGGTTCATCCAGCAGCAGCAGGCTGTAGCGCGCCAGCGACAGACCGACGAACAGCAGCCGCGACCGCTCGCCGCCGCTGAGGGTGCAGACCTTCTGCCCATGCCTCGCCCAGCCAAACCCGGCGGCGATCAGCGCCCGTTTACGGGTGTCCGCCGACGGGGCGAACGGCGTCAGGGCGTCGAGCAGGCTGGCCTCGTCCGGCAACTGCGCCAGGGTCTGGTCGTAGTACCCGGGGTGAAGCCGGGGGTGCAGACGCAACCCCGGAAGCGGCGATGCGTCGTTCATCTGCTGCCACAGCAGGCGCAGCAAGGACGATTTCCCGCCGCCGTTGCGGCCCATGATGGCCACGCGATCGCCGCTGCGCAGTCGCGCTACGCCGGTGGTGAACAGGGCCGGCAGTCCCGGCGCGGGAGCCACCGGCAGCTTGTCCATCTCCAGCAGGCGGTCCGCCGGCAGGGCGTCCCCCTGCAACACCAGGCGCCACGGCGGGCCGATGCTGAGCTCGGTCTGCTCGTCTTTCAGGCGGGCGACCTGCTTCTCCATCTGTTTGGCTTTGCGGGCGAGATCTTCGTTGTCATACACCCGCCCCCAGGTGGCCAGCCGCCGGGCGCTGGCGCTGACCCGGTCGATCTCTTTTTGCTCCGCCTTATGACGTAACGCGGCGCTTTCATCCTGCTCCTGCAGTGCCTGACGGGCAGCGCTGCAGGGCAAGGCGAAGCTGTGCAGCGTCTGGTCGCGGAGGATCCAACTGGCATTAGTTACAGCATCCAGTAAAGCGTTGTCGTGTGACACCAGCACGAAGCTCCCCTGCCAGGTTTGCAAGAAGCTTTCCAGCCACAGCAGAGTGGGCAGATCGAGATGGTTGCCGGGCTCGTCCAGCAGCAGCAGGTCAGGCTGGCGGATCAGCGCCCGGGCCAGCAGCAGGCGCGTATGCTGCCCGCCGCTCAGGGTGCTGGTTTGCTGCTCCATGACCGCCGGCGTGAAGCCCATCTGCGCCAGCAGGCGTTCGGCCAGCCAGCGCTGTGCTTCCCGCGCGTCGGCGGGTAACGGGGCCAGCACTGCCTGCAGCAGCGACTGCGAACGCAGCGCCTCCGGCAGATGCTGTTCAACGCGGGCCATCAGACACTGACCGGCGAGTGAGACGCTGCCCGAGGTGGGCGCGAGGGTGCCGTCCAGCACCTGCAGCAGGGTGCTTTTGCCGCAACCGTTATGGCCGATGAGACCGATACGGTCGCCTTTCTTCAGGGTGAAGGAGAGGGTATTAAACAGCGGCCCGAAGGCAGTCTCCACGTGGAGCGCATGGGCAGTTAGTAATGTACTCATAGTCAACTTACTCAAGAGTTACAGGCATGCAAATGCCTCGTCAAAACTCGCTGACGATAACCCGGTAAGCCGGAGAGAAGGGATTCTGTGAAGGGTCTTCGCTCAAGCCAAAGTTATCGCAGCACGATACCGATAACGCTTGAGCTGGCGCCATTGCCTAAGGCATGTGAAACAATAAACATTTCACAATACAGCATGGGGGGCCTCCTTTTATATTCAGTAAGTGAATGGGTGATGGCAGTGTAGTGGGGAAAGGAAAAGCGCGCCAGTGACAAAACTGGCAGGGTGTGGAGAAGCGTCGGATATCGATTGTCCCGCCCCGCGCGGCTGCAGTTTCTGCCTGCGGATCGTCTGCTAGGGGGCAGAGGCCATGATTTTGCGTGGCACAGGGCGCGCGGCAAATGCTATCTGGTTTCTATTTTTACGATAAATGAATATGGGCGAAAAAGGCGTTTCTGTGGCGGGGAATATTATCCGGACGCTATTAATAACCGGGCCGATCGTTCGGCCCGGTGAGCGCGATTAAATTGAGGTGCGGCGGTAATTACGATATTCCGGCAGCCAGAAATTATCGCTGATGGACTGCAGCAGCGCTTCCGCGGACGTTTTCACCGCCACGCCCTGCTCCTGAGCCACCTTACCGACCGCGAAGGCGATCGCCCGCGAGACGGTCTGGATATCCTTCAACTCCGGCAGTACCGGGCCTTCGCCGTTGTTCACCAGCGGCGAGTGTTTCGCCAGGGTTTCGCTGGCGGCCATCAGCATCTCGTCGGTGACCCGCGACGCGCCGGAGGCGATCACCCCCAGACCAATGCCCGGGAAGATATAGGAGTTGTTGCACTGGGCGATGGGATACTGTTTGCCTTTCACGGTGACCGGGGCAAACGGACTGCCGGTGGCGACCAGCGCCTCGCCGTCGGTCCAGCTCAGGATATTTTGCGGCGTGGCTTCCACCCGTGACGTTGGGTTGGAGAGCGGCATCACGATCGGCCGCGGGCAATGCTTATGCATCTCGCGGATAATCTCTTCCGTGAACAGCCCCGGCTGACCCGAAACGCCGATCAGGATGTTCGGTTTCACGTTGCGCACCACGTCCAGCAGGGACAGGACATCGTTAGTGGTATCCCAGCCCTGCAGATGTTCACGCTTCTGCACCAGCTTGTTCTGGAACGGCAGCAGATTAGGCATGCCGTCGGTTAACAGGCCGAAGCGGTCAACCATAAATACGCGCTGGCGGGCCTCTTCTTCACTGAGTCCTTCGCGGACGATCTGGGCGATAATTTGCTCGGCGATGCCGCAGCCGGCGGAGCCCGCCCCGAGGAAGACGATTTTCTGTTCGCTCAGCTGGCTGCCGGCGCCGCGGCTGGCGGCGATCAGCGTCCCGACGGTGACCGCCGCGGTGCCCTGAATATCGTCGTTAAAGGAGCAGATCTCATTGCGGTAGCGGTTGAGCAGCGGCATGGCGTTCTTCTGCGCAAAGTCTTCAAACTGCAGCAGTACGTCCGGCCAGCGGGCTTTAATCGCCTGGATCACGTCGTCAACGAACTGATAGTACTCGTCGTCGGTAATACGCGGATGACGCCAGCCCATATACAGCGGATCGTCCAGCAGCTGCTGGTTGTTTGTCCCGACGTCCAGCACGATGGGCAGGGTGTAAGCCGGGCTGATGCCGCCGCAGGTGGTGTACAGCGACAGTTTACCGATCGGGATCCCCATCCCGCCGATCCCCTGGTCGCCGAGGCCGAGGATACGCTCGCCATCGGTCACCACAATCACTTTGACATTATGGTTCGGGACGTTTTGCAGAATGTCGTCAAGGTTATGGCGATTCTGGTAGGAGATAAAGACGCCGCGGGCGCGACGGTAAATCTCGGAGAAACGTTCGCAGGCGGCGCCCACCGTCGGGGTATAGATAACCGGCATCATCTCTTCGAGATGGTTGCCAATCAGGCGATAGAAAAGGGTCTCGTTGGTGTCCTGGATATTACGCAGGTAAATGTGTTTGTCGATTTCTGTTTTGAATCCCTGATACTGGATCCAGGCGCGTTCCGCTTGCTCTTCGATGGTTTCAACCACTTCCGGCAGCAGGCCAAGCAGGTTGAAACTGCTGCGCTCTTCCATACTGAAGGCGCTGCCCTTGTTGAGCAGAGGGAATTCAAGCAGAACGGGGCCCGCGTAGGGGATGTACAGGGAACGGTTTTTCTTATGGGTAAATTGCATCGCACTAACTCCTTGATCGTGTCCACAGTCCCGGCGCGGCGATAAGCGAAGGGCGGGTGGAAAAGCAGCGGGCAGAGTATAGAGCAGAAGGTCTTCAAGCGGGTAAACAAGCCGTCAATTGCCATAAAAAAACACCATCCTGGCAACAGGACGGTGTTGTTTATCATCACTCAGGCTGAAAATTAACCACCGCGGCGTTTGCGGCCGGTAGCATGGATATGGTTGAGGGTGGTTTCTTCATCGCCTTCCAGCACCACTTTTTTCTGCTGGGAAAGCTTGTAGTTCAGACCGAGAAGATGACGTGCCTGATGGTTCGATTTCATTCTGACTCCTTTATCCTGTTCTGGTTTCAAGGGCAAACCCGGTGGTGACCGGATGAAATGTAACCCAAAGTTGGCCGCACGTTTTTTATGCGGCCTCAGGTAGGGTGGTCCATTTTCAGGGCAATAGCAACCTTAGCGCGCCAGATTAAGAACAGTCTCCCTCGCGCAGCGCCGGCATTACCACTTCATCTCGCCGGTGTTAACTTTGGCGCCAAGCTCCAGCGAGCTGGTTTCCGCCAGCCCCGGCCACTGGGTCTCCATTGCCTTGATCACCCCGGCGGAATCCTTATGTGTCTTCAGCGCCTGCTCAAACTGCTGGAGGTAGGTTTTTGTAAAGCGCACCGCGCTGTCACCCTCCGGCGGCGTGCCGAGGTAATGCCCCGGGATCACCTGCTGCGGGTGCAGGGCAATCATCTGCTCCAGCGTAGTGCGCCACTGCTGGCGACTGGCCGGCGTCTGGGTGTCGGCGGTCCAGAGATGCATGCCCCACGCCACGCCGGTGCCGCCGAGGATCGTTTTGTTCGCCCGGATCCAAACGAACGCCGCGTAATCATGCGGCTGCATAATCGTCACTGTTTCGCCATCGATGGTAAAGCTATTGGCTTTCAGCGCCTGCGGGACGTATACCTGCGTCGGCGCGCCGTCTTTCATCTGCGGGCCCCAGTACGCCAGCTTTGCCGCTTTGGTGGCTTCAATATGTTTAACCACTTCCGGCGTGGCGACCACTTCCGCCTGCGGGAAGGCTTTCACCAGCGGCTCAAGGCCAAAGTAGAAGTCAGGATCGCCGGAGGTGATCACAATCCGCGACAGCGGTTTGCCGTTTTTCTTGATCATGTCCACCAGCTTTTCGCCGTCTTTGACGCTGAACTGGGCGTCAAACAGCACCGCTTCATGCGGGCCGGAAACGAGGGTGGAGTTGACGGCAAAAATACCTTTCTCCTGAGGGTTGTAAGTCTGCAGCGTCAGCGGCGCCGCGAAGACCGCGCCGCTGAACAGGGCGGTGGCAATAGCAAGGGCAGATAATTTCATCATTTATTCTCAGTCACAGGGGAATGCGTAGCATTGTACGGATTTCACTATTTGATAGAATTCCTGAAATAAGAGATGCTGAGTTTCATAAATCGTGCAGATGAAGGAGGCGTGATGGACAGGGTGATTGCGGCGCAGGTATATCTGCGGATTTGCGAACTGGGAAGCCTCAGCGCCGCGGCGCGCGCGCTGGGGATGTCGCGCCCGATGGTCAGCCGCTATCTGGAACAGATGGAGAGCTGGGCCGGCGCCCGGCTGATCCATCGCTCAACCCGGCGGCTGACGCTGACCCCGGCGGGGGAGAAGGTGTTGCTCAAGACCCGCGGGTTGACGCGGATCGCCGATGAAATCGCCGGCGAGCGCCAGCGGGCCGACCCCAGCGGCACGCTGCGGGTGGCGTGCGCGCATTTTACCGCGATGCAGCTGATCTCCCCGCTGCTGCCGGACTTTCTCGCTCGCTATCCGCTGTTGCGCCTGGAGCTGGATATCAATAACCATCCGGTCAGCCTGATCGGCGAGCGCATCGACGTGGCCATTCGCATTACCGATAATCCGGAGGCCGGGGCTATCGCTCGCCGTCTCGGCGTGTGCCGGTCGCTACTCTGCGCTGCGCCGCGCTGGCTCCGCCAGCATGGTCCGCTGACGACGCTTGACGATCTGCAACAGCATAACTGCCTGTTATACAGCCATTTTGCCGGCCAGCGCTGGCAGTTCAGCGATGCGCAGGGGCAGGAGGCGTCGGTGTCGGTGAACGGTAATCTGAGCGCGGGGATCTCTTCCTTGCTGCTGGAGGCGGCGGTCGCCGGGTGCGGCATCGCGATGCTCCCCGAACTGGAGGCGCGGGGCGCGATTGCCAGCGGCGCGCTGGAGGTGGTGCTGCCTGACTGGACGCCGAAGGCGCTGAGCGTTTACGGCATCTATCTTTCCCGCGACTATCAGCCCGATGGGATGCCGCTGTTTCTGGATGCGCTGCAGCGACGTCTGGGGGAAACGCTCGCCGATGCCTGAGCAGCGGCGTCGACTTCAGCGGCAATACCGGCGGGCGGCGGCCCTGCCGGTGAGCTGACGATAAGACTTACTCGTTGCCCCACTGATTGAGGAAGTTAGCGATATCGTCAATACGGCGCTCGTCAATGGCCGCCTCGCGGGCCATCTCCTGCTGCGCTTCTTCGTCTATCTCTTCGTTATTGGTTAACCGCGCAATCAGCAGCTGAAAATAGCGCGCCAGCGCATCGCGTTCCTCATCCTTAACCGGGGCAGCCGCTTCGGTCTCGTATTCGTCCACGATGTCATAAAATTTCAGGGGGATGTCATTACTCATCTGTCGTCCTCAGGATTGGCGTCAGGGCCGGGGTTAGCGCACAGCGGCGGGCGAGTATCATAGCATGCAGCCGGTAGGCTGCAGGAGAGGAAAAATCGCCGCGCCGGCGAGGCGAGAGAGCAGATACCGATCCCCGGGGGCGGAGGGTAAAACCGGCGCGCGATGTCGCACGCCGGTCTGCCGGGAGGCTTAGACTACCCCGTCCCCACCGTCAGAACACCAAACCTGGCCGGAGGTATAAGAGCAGGCATCGGATGCCAGGGTGACGTACAGCGGGGCGATCTCGACCGGCTGTCCCGGACGCCCCATCGGCGTGTCCTTCCCGAACTGTTTCACTTTCTCGTCCGGCTGACCGCCGCTGGACTGCAGTACCGTCCAGTAAGGGCCTGGCGCCACGGCGTTAACGCGAATGCCGCGTTTTGCCACCTGTTTGGCCAGCGATTTGGTGAAGATCGCCAGGCAGGCTTTGGTCTGGGCGTAATCGAGCAGGATCGGACTGGGTTTATAGGCCTGCACCGAGGTGGTGTTGATGATTGCGCTCCCGGCCTGGAGATGGGGCAGCGCGGCGCGGGTGATCCAGAACGGCGCGTAGACATTGGTTTTAAAGGTGGCGTCAAAGTCTTCGGTGGTGAGCTCCTCAAGAGTCTCACAATATTGCTGACGCCCGGCGTTATTGACCAGGATGCTCAGGCCACCCAGCTGTTCCACCGCGTCGGCCACCAGCGACTGACAGAAGGACTCGGAGCGAATATCCCCCGGCAGGGCTACCGCGGTGCGGCCTTCGGCTTTAATCAGGGCGATGACTTCATCGGCATCCTCTTGCTCTTCCGGCAGATAGCTTATGGCGACATCGGCCCCTTCGCGGGCAAAGGCGATCGCCACCGCGCGGCCAATGCCGGAGTCACCGCCGGTAATGAGCGCTTTCTTACCGGCCAGCCGCCCGGTGCCGGTGTAGCTGGTTTCCCCATGGTCCGGTGACGGCTCCATTTCCGCATCCAGACCCGGCGGGTTTTGTTCTTGCTCCGGGAACTCCGGACGTGGAGCCGTCTCTTCTGGCAACATGGAGGTGGGTAATTTCTTCATTGGCGGTTTTTCATCTTGCATAGTCATCTCCTTCAGACAGAACGGGCCAGCTGTAAGGATAGGTCAGGTTCCCCTATCGCCAGACCCCGGGCGACTCGCCCAGGGCCAGTGAATGCCCGGGAAAAGAGGTACTGTTATTCCTTAACCGACTGATCCCCGGCGTATTTAAGTGAATAGCGCTGCGTTAATATCGCTGGGGTTAAATTAGGATTATTCCATCAATATTTAACGTGGCTGGGCTATTTTTCTCCCCGGGAAAAATTTTTTAAAGACGGAGAGGAAGACGCGTCGTGAAAAAGGGAATATTAAGTTAACCGCTACGCATGGCTAATAAAGCCATGCCTCTTAGGTGGTATTTTTTGAAAGGGTGGCTGTCCGGGAGTGGAAGAAATATTTATTCATCACTTTATTTTCATTTGTTTACAAACGAGAATCGCTGTCCGCAGAGCAGACCATAATGGGCATATAATCCAAAGCGAAGAAGGAGTTGCAGAAAGATTAATTTTTAGTGCCGCTTCGCTGTCGTTAATTTATTTATTGGTAACGCTGATTAATGGCCGGAATTAATTTGACTCCTGCGGGTATTCCTCTAGTGTTAGACATCGAGGGCGATGATTTGTAACAGGGTCATTTTCCATTTACCAACCGATATTGATCAAACCAAAGGTGAACATTATGGCAGAGCATAGAGGCGGTTCAGGTAATTTTGCAGAAGATCGTGAAAAAGCATCCGAAGCCGGGCGTAAAGGTGGACAGCACAGCGGCGGGAACTTTAAAAATGATCCTGAGCGTGCATCCGAAGCCGGTAAAAAGGGTGGTAAGAACAGTCATGGCGGCGGCCGTAAAGCCGGCGACAGCTAGCGACTGATGACCCGTGACGCCGTTTCGACGGCGTCAGGACAGAAACCTGTGGGCCAGGCGGTCCGCAGGTTTCTGTTTATTTGCGTACGCTTTCACTTACCCATCGTCTATTGTCCGCAACGGAAGAAAAGGAGCAGGATAATTAAATTATAGCAACCTTAATAATTAAGCGCTGTTTACCGCAACGGCAATGTGCCGGCGAAGCGGTAAGGGCGAGTAAATGACGGCACTGTTTTTATGGCTGCGGAAAGGGAAGATATTGTCAGCCGGGTATTAACCGCCGGATGCCAGGAGTGGGCAGCAACACATCCGCTTACTAAATATTGTTCAGATCTAAGGTAATAAAATGAAACTGACGCCGGTATTTATTAAGCGTTGTCATCTTGTGGCCGCCGTTATGTGGGTGGGTCTGGCGATACCCTCGTTAATCTGGTGGAAAGACAGCGTCCTGTGGGTCATTCTCATCAGTATTTACGCTAATATTGTTGGGCATTTATCCGGATATAGCGCAGCGCGAGCTGACCAGGCGGCGGAAGAGAATGAAGACTCCCCGTCAAAATAAAAAATTAATGATCAGAGGTGTATATGACGGATAGTGAAAATTACCATAACTGGCTTCGCGATGCCCATGCCATGGAAAAACAGGCCGAGTCACTGCTTATGGCCACCATCAGACGCCTCGATAATGAACCGCAATTACGGACCCGCCTTGAACAACATCTCTATGAAACCCGTCGGCAACTGTCGGCCCTGCAGGACCTTATCGCCCGCAACCATATCTCCCGCTCGGCGCTGAAGGATGCGATGAGCCGGGTCGCAGCCCTGGGCCAGACTATTGGCATCATGCTGCCCGGCGATGAGCTCATTAAACTGATTATCACCGCCTACGTTTTTGCCCATTTTGAGGTCGCCTGCTATACCGCTTTATTAACGGCGGCGAAGCGAGTGGGGGACCATAGCGCGATGCCTACTCTGGAAGGGATCCTTGCCGAAGAGAGAGGGATGGCTGACTGGCTGCTGCATCATTTGCCGGCGCTGGCCGGGCAATATCTGATGCATAACAATCTGCCCGGCGTTGAGGCCGGACAATAAGCCGCCGGAGTCAATTATGGTTAAGCGCCACACCATCGCGCTGCTCGCCACCGAGAAAGCGGTTCCGCTGAAATTAACCGCCAGGCAGCAGGCGCTGGTGGACGCGGTGGCCAACAGGGCCCCTCCTGCAGAGCCCGATCCCGTACCGCCTGTCGGCAAAGCAGACGTCAGGAACAGGAGGGCGCGCTGAGGAAGCTGACAGTGGCGGGCAGAACGCAAGGTGATAGTGATGCAACAGGAAGAGTGGTTTCACAGAGCGGTCATCTATCAGGTGGACAGTTCTCTGTTTTACGATGCCAACGGCGATGGGTTTGGCGATCTTGCCGGTATACGCCAAAAGCTGCACTACATTCGTAGTCTGGGGGCGACGGTGCTCTGGCTGACCCCTTTCTATCTCACCCCACTGCAGGATGATGGCTATGATATCAGCGACCATCTGCAGCCCGATCCCCGCTTCGGGACCATCGCCGACGTGATTGAGCTGATTGCCCGCGCCCGGGAGCTGGGACTGCGGGTGATCGTTGAGCTGGTTATCCAACACACCTCCGCCCGGCACCCGTGGTTTCAGGCGGCGCGACGCGATCCCCGCTCGCCGTGGCGGCCATACTATCTTTGGGCCGATCGGCCGCCGGAGAACGACGATCCGCCCATGTTTCCCGGCGTCGAGGAGAGCGTCTGGAGCTGGGACGACCAGGCCGGACAATACTATCGTCACATGTTTTATCGGCATGAGCCCGACCTGAATCTCGCTCATCCGCCGGTGATCGCCGAAATAGAAAACATCATCACCTTCTGGCTGCAGGCCGGGGTGTCAGGATTTCGCCTCGATGCGGCGTCACATCTGGTGAAGCAGGCCGGGAAGGGCGAAGAGGCGCGGGGCTACCCGCTGCTGACGCATCTTCGCCAGGTCGTGCAGCGCCTCAATCCCGACGCGATACTGTTGGGTGAAGTGGACGTGGAGGTGGAAGCGTATCGCCATTATTTCGGCCGCGGCGATCGGCTGCAGATGGTGCTCAATTTCTGGCTTAATAAATACCTCTATGTCAGCCTGGCGCAGCAGCGCGCCGCCCCGGTGGTGAAGGCGCTGCAGGCGATGGTGGCCCCGCCGGACGGATGCTGCTTCGTCAACTGGCTGCGTAACCATGATGAACTGGACCTTGAGGGGATTGGCGAACGCAACAAGCGCCAGGTTATCCGCACCTTTGCCCCGGATAAATCGATGTCGGTTTACCAGCGCGGCGTGCGCCGGCGGCTGGCGCCGATGCTGGGTGGTGATACCCGACGCATCGCGCTGGCTCATGCTATCCTGCTGGCGCTGCCTGGCGTGCCGGTGATGCGCTATGGCGACGAGATTGGGATGGGCGACGATCTGCGCTTACCGGAGCGCTACGCGGTCCGAACGCCGATGCAGTGGTCGGCGGCGCCCAACGGCGGCTTCTCCCGGGCGGCGCGTGAGGATTTGCCGGTAAAACCGGTGGCCAGCGGACGGTTTCGCTACCAGCGGATCAATGTCGAAGCGGCGCTGCGCCACCCCCGCTCGCTACTGCATCGGGTGCGCAATATGGTGCTGGCGCGCACGGAATATACTGAACCGGGATCCATCCCCTTTACCCTCCTTACGGTGAAGCCTGCCGCGGTGCTGGCCTTGTGCTATCGCAGCGAATCGCGGGAGGTGCTGATGCTGGCGAACTGCGGCCAGCAGGCGGTAGAGGTCCAGCTCCCGCCGCTGGCCGAGGGCTACTGGAGCCCGATTCTGGAAGATAAGTTCTACCAGGACGGGCTGCACGGCGGGAAAGAGGCGCGGCTGGCGCTCTCAGGGTATGGCTACCGCTGGTTCAGCCGCAGCCTGCCTTAGCGCCGTCTCCCCGGTCGACGGAACAACGCCCGCAGGGCCATCGTCGCCACCGCCACACCGACGCCGGCAGCCACTTTTCCCGGGAGATCGGCGCTGATGGTCACTGCTTTACGCCGTGCGCCATCGTTAAAGGGGCCGTGTCCGGGATGATTGCCGCGCACCGGCGTGAACAGGTCGTCCTGGTGCTCTGCCGGCTTCGGCTGGCCGGTAAACTGTCCCTCCCACGCTTTCTTCACCATCAGCCGATCGAGCAGACGAGGGAAGAAGACCTGGCCGAGGATCGACTGGATGGTGCTTTTCCCCACCCACAGCTCGTTCACCGGCCGCTGGATCACGCTGTAGATAGCCTCGGCGGCGACCTCCGGCTGATAGACCGGCGGTACCGGCTGCATGGCCTGATCCATTTTGTTGCGTGCCCAGCCAAACTGAGCGGTGTTCATCCCCGGCAGCTGGACCATGGTCAACTGGATGTGGCTTTTCTCATGCATCAGCTCGGTGCGCACGGCATCGGTGAAGCCGCGAATGGCCGCTTTGGCTCCGCAATAGGCCGACTGCAGGGGGATCGAGCGCCAGGCCAGCGCCGATCCAGCCTGAATAATCACCCCCCGATCCCGGGGCGTCATCACCTCCAGCGCCGCGCGGGTGCCGTTGACATACCCAAGATAGGTCACCTCCGTCACCCGGCGAAATTCGTCGTCGCTCATCTGACGAAAGGGCGCCAGCACGGTGGTCATGGCGTTGTTGATCCAGACGTCTATGGCACCGAGGGTGGCTTCCACCTCGGCGGCGGCGCGCTGCACAGCCCCGGCATCGGCAACATCGGCGCTAATCGCCAGCGTTTTGACGCCAAACCGTTCGCAGGCCTGCTGCGTCTCCTGCAGACCCGTTTCATCGCGGGCGATCAGCGCCACGTGATACCCTGCGCGGGCGAAACGCAGCGCGGTGGCTTTTCCTGCCCCGGCGGTTCCGCCGGTAATAACCATCACGGACATAGTGACCTCATTCATTTTTTCGCTATCGTAAATTTAAGCTGCACGGATCGAATAATTATTAAGCACAAATAACAACGGTGAGGTGGGAAATATCCTGGAATAAGCGCAGTGTGAATCAGGCGACATATCCTGATGACTCTGGCCTGTTTCTGCATAAGCAGGCGTTGAGGTTCTATAATCTGTAAGGTCCCTGACAACCCGCGAGGAGGAAAAATGTTGACATTAAACACGCGTAGCGTAGAAAAAGAAGAGGATGACGCCACCCGCGCCCCGGAATCGGGGGATAAACAACCGGAGCGCGATAAATAGCTATTCCGGTGTTATTCCTGTTGCGGAATAATGGATATCTGGCCGTTACGTTCGAGAATAGCGAATTTGATCGCTTTCAGTTCATAAATCCCATGGTGCTGCCTGGCCGCCAGCAGGATATCATCGACAGAAATATTGACGAGCTTGATTTTCTCATCGATGACAGCACCATTTTCCACCACGATAACCGGCGTGCCATCAAGGAAATTTTCCGCCTGGGCAAATTTTTTCTTAATATAACCAAATAAAATATCAATACTGACCAGGGTGACGATAGTCAGCATCGAACCGGTGACGGAATAGTCTGTGCTGAGCATCGCCTGCTGGGTAGCTTCGCTGATAATCAGCAGCAATATCAGGTCAAAATTCGTTAACTGCATCAGGGTTCGTCTGCCGGCAATCTTGAAAATAATCAGCAATATCAGATAGATTGCTGCGGCTCTAAGGACCATTTCCATCGCGACTCCTACGGATAGACAAACTGCTGCCAGTTGACGGCAGGGCGATCGTTGACGGCCGCCTGCAGGGAGAGCGTGCCTATGGTTTTGGGGGTAATCGCTAACCACACCGAGAGCGGCGAGCGGCTGGTCGTCCGCTGATACACCAGATATAATTTCCCGTCGGCACTGTACATTTTATCCGGCTGCGGGCGGATATCGCCAAGCTGGTAGCGAGTTAATAACGTGGCGGCGAAGCTGATCGTGGTGTCATTTTCCTGGTTGGGTTTGATCTGAATATTCAGTTCGGTTTCACTCATCAGTCTGGCATAACGCTGGTAATCGACGATTAATTCACCTCCTGCGCTTTCCCGGTGCGCCTCACTGAAATAACCAGAGGACCAAAGGCCGCTTAACGCGGTAAGGATAATGAGGCTGAGTGCAATTATCCCATAGCGCCTGAAGCGATATTCAAAGCGGAGGGCTCGTTCATTTTCGTCGACGATGGGACAAGGCTGTTGATTCTCAATCATTATTATTTTCCCCGCGTTTCGTTTCGGCATCAGCGCAACGATAAGGACATTCTTATATTAGACGATATCAGAACAATTGACTTTGTAAAAATGGCCAGCCTCAGCCAGGCTTTATTCTGTTCATCAGCAAAAACAAGGAGGCATGATGAAAAAATTAGCCTTGGCCATGGCCTGTTTGTTTGCCGCCGCTGTCGCGCAAGCGGACGATAAGGGCGGTTTTAGCCAGGATGCCGCGCCGCCGCCGCCGCACAAACTGGATGACGGCTATCGCGGCGTCGAGGAGGGGCGGATCATGACCGTTGAGCAGGCGAAAACCATGCACGACGGCGCCACGATTTCGCTGCGCGGCAATCTGCTGACCCGGCAGGGAGATGACCGTTATCAGTTTCGCGATAAAAGCGGCACCATCACCGCCATTATTCCGGTTGCCGCGTTTAATGAACAGCATGTAGAGCCTGACGATCTGGTCAGTATTAACGGTAGCCTTGATCGCAAAATGACGCCGCCGGTAGTGCGTATCGATCGCCTGCTCAAACAGTCGCCTAAATAAGGGGAGCTTGCCGGTATGAGCACAACATCTCACCCGCATGGCGAGGAGCGCGGGAAGCACCCTGCGCGCGAGGCGCCGGGCGAACAGGGCGAAGTGCCGCGTAAACGGGACGACAGCGAGGATGACAAAACCGATCCTTATCATCCTCACGATGGCCGTTAGCGTCACCCGCAACGGGTACTTTTCGGGAATGCCGGGGTGGCGGGCCGCAGAATAGACGCAGGTTCGGCATCAGGCACTATACTTTTTGTTCGACATCATCACAGGAGGAGTCATATGGCGATTCATAAGAAAGGGCTGGCGCACTGGGAAGGCGATCTCAAACATGGCAAAGGCACCGTGTCGACGGAGAGCGGGGCGCTGAGCCAGCAGCCCTACGGCTTTAACACCCGTTTTGAAGGGGTGAAAGGCACCAACCCCGAGGAGCTGATCGGCGCCGCGCATGCCGCCTGCTTCTCGATGGCTCTGTCGCTGATGCTCAGCGAAGAGGGCTATACCGCGACGTCCATCGACACTACCGCGGTGGTCACCCTCAATAAAACCGACGGCGGGTTTGCGATAACCGACATCGCGCTGCAAAGCCAGATTGTCCTGCCGGGCGTCGCGCCGGCGGCGTTCGATGAGATCATCCAGAAAGCGAAGGCCGGCTGCCCGGTATCGCAGGTGCTGAAAGCCAATATCACCCTCGACTACCAGCTGAATCCGTAAGCTGTCGTGCCCGCACTCTGCGGGCACCGTTCCCGCGATCTCTCTCCCCGCCACTGCCTCCGCTGCGCAATAGTGGTATCTTGGGTCCTTTCGCAAACGTAAAGGACTCCATCATGATCGGCATTCGCGGGATGATCGAGGCGCAGGTGCTCGGCCTGACCGGCATGGCGCTAAAAGAGATTGATTTTGAACAGCCCAAAGGGGAGCCGGGGCTGTTTGGTCCGCAATCAGCCATCTGGCAGGTGCATGGCGATTTTACCTCTATGTTGTGCGGCGGCATTAGCGCGCTGCTGCTGCAGATGCTGCATCCCCTGGCGCTGGCCGGCGTCTGGGACCACTCCCGTTTTCGCGAGGATATCTTTGGCCGCCTGCGCCGCACCAGTCAGTTTATCTCCGCCACCACCTTTGCCGCCACCCCTGACGCGGAGCGGCTGATCGCCAAAGTGCAGGGGATCCATCAGCGGATCGCCGGGGTGGACAAGGACGGCACGCCGTATCAGGCAAGCGACCCGGCGCTGTTGACCTGGGTGCATGTCGCCGAGTGCAGCCGCTTTATGGCCTCCCATCTGCGCTATAAGCGCACGGTGGTCAGCGTCCAGCGCCAGGAGGACTATTTTCGCGAGTCGGCGGAGATCGCTCGCCGGCTGGGGGCCGAGGATATTCCCCGGACGCCGAATGAGGTCGCGGACTATCTTGAGGCGATGCGCCCGCAGCTGCGCTGTGACGAACGTACCCGGGAGGTGGCTGAGGTGCTGCTCACCACCCGTCTGCCGGGTCGCCTGAGTCAGCCGGTTGGCCAGGTGATGATGCGGGCCGGGATCGATCTTCTGCCGCCATGGGCGCAGGAGATGCTGGGACTGTCGCTGACGCCGCTGCAGCGGCGCACGACGCGTCTGATGGTGCAGGCTATCGCCCGCGTGCTGCGCGCCTCGGTACGCAACGGCGCCTGGCATTGCGCCATGCGCCGGATGGCGGAGGCGTGATTCAGCCCGCCTCGCCCAGGTGCCGGGCAATCAGCGCCTCCAGGCTACCGTCCGCTCGCCATTCGTTCAACGCGTCGTTCACCGCGCTAAAGCGGGCCACGTCTTCCCGGGCGACGCAGATGGCCTGCTGGATCTCGGTAAAATTATCCGCCAGGACCCGCACCTCCGGATGGCGGCGCGCTGTCGCCTCCAGCGGCTGACGGATGCCGGCGACCATATCCCCTTCACCGGCGAGGAAGGCGTCGATGGCCTCCTGCGAGGAGGGGAGACGATTCAGGCTGGCGTGCTGCAGATGGCGGGTTAACCACAGATCGTAGGCGGCGTTTTGCCCGACGTTAATCGTGGTTGCCGGGCGATCCATATCGGCCACGCTCTGGCAGGGCGAACCGGCTCTCACCAGCGCGGTTCCCTGGATGGTGATATAGGGAGAGGTAAAGCGCAGGGTCGCCTCCCGTGCCGGATCGATGGCCAGAAAGGCAATATCCCAGCGTTCGCCGCCGGCGTCGGCCACCACTTTACCGGCGGCAGGATAGGTGACGAACTCGGCGGCGACGCCCCAGCGCTTCGCCAGTCGATGGCTGAGCTCGGGGGTAATGCCTGTCGGCACGCCCCTTTCGCCAGGATGGGCCAGTACCGCATTGCCCAGATTAATGGCAAAACGCAGTCGGGAGGGTGTGATATCTGACATCGCTGACTCCTATGGTGGCTAAGAGAAGGCGGCCCGACCTGTCGGCGCCAGTGATAAGATAGTCCATCCGCGCGCGGTTGTACCTCTCCGGCCACACTTTCAGAATCTATTCATTAACGACCGCAGCGAATTCGTTAAACCGCAAGGCAATGACTTTTATATTGTTAAGCATAAACTCAGCTTGTCAGTTTATTCTTCCCGCTCACTGAGGGAGAGAAATAATGACACAACATAATTTTGACAATGATAATAAATATCATCAGCGTTCGGAGCAGGCGCGAAAGAGTACCCTGGTTAGCGTGGTGGTCAATATTTTTCTCTCCGCGTTGCAGATTGCGGTGGGAATATTCTCGGGTTCCCAGGGGTTAATTGCCGATGGAATGCACTCTTTTTCCGATCTGCTCGCCGATGGCGTTGTGCTGGTGGCGAATAAAAAGAGTCGCCGGCCCTCTGACCACGATCACCATTATGGCCACTGGCGCTATGAGAACGGCGCCTCTCTGGTCCTCGGCGCGATCCTGGCGCTGGTCGGGGTCGGTATGCTGTGGTCTGCAGCGGGTCATCTCGCGCAACCGCAGACGATTGCGCCGGTGCACAGCGTGGCGCTGTGGATGGCGCTGACGGCGCTGGTGGTCAAAGAGGGGCTGTTTCGCTATATGCTGGCGGCCGCCAGGCGGCTGAACTCCTCGCTGCTCATCGCCAACGCCTGGCATGCCCGCTCGGACGCCGCGTCATCCCTGGTGGTGGCGCTGGGGATCATCGGTAATCTGGCCGGGTTTGCCTGGTTCGATCCGCTCGCCGCGCTGGCGGTGGGGCTGGTGATTACGCGGATGGGCTATCGTTTCGCCGCCACCGCGCTGCACGATTTAATGGACCGCGCCGTCGATGAAGAGATGCAGCGGGCGATCGCCGGCACACTGCGGGCCACGCCGGGCGTAGCGGGTCTGCACGATTTGAAAACCCGTAAGGCGGGGGATCTGGTGCTGGTGGATGTCCATCTCGAGGTGGCCGGAGAGCTGTCGGTAGCCGAAGGGCATCAGATTGCCCGGCAGGCGCGGGCGCGGGTCATAGCGCACCATCCGGTGCTCAATGTGATGGTGCATCTCGATCCCAGCGCGGCGGTTGCCGGTTCGCCGGGGAAGGCAAACTGCCTGACGTCATAAGCGGAAAACAGACTGGCTCAGCGGTTATTTTATCCCTGAGCCATTATTCCTCGGCCACCCGCTCGCACTTTGATTGCCCGAACGATAAATAAGGCTCATACTGAGCCGGCCATGACCATCGCTAAATAATGGCGCAGATCTGCCCGTTGCAGTTAACGATAAAATAAACCAATCGGTTCATCGATACTCTCTATTTTTTATTAAGAGATAATAACCAGAGCGGTAATTCAGGAAGTCAGACAATGATCATTCGGCCAGAACAACACTGGTTTCTTCGCCTATTTGACTGGCACGGCTCCGTGCTGTCAAAAATCATCTTTCGTCTGCTGCTTAATGTGCTGATGTCCATCATCGCCATTATCAGCTATCAATGGTACGCGCAGTGGGGGATCCACTTAACGGTGGCGCCGTTCAGCCTGCTGGGGATCGCGATAGCGATTTTCCTCGGCTTTCGCAACAGCGCCAGCTACAGCCGCTTCGTCGAGGCGCGCAATCTGTGGGGGACGGTGCTTATCGCCGAACGTACGCTGGTGCGCCAGTTGCGCAATATCCTGCCGGCCGAACACGATGCCCATCGCCGCATCGTCAGCTATCTGGTGGCTTTTAGCTGGAGCCTGAAGCACCAGCTGCGCAAAACCGATCCGACGGCTGACCTGCGGCGGTTGCTGCCGGCGGACCAGGTGGCGGAGATCCTCGCCAGCTCAATGCCCACCAACCGGATCCTGCTGCTGGTCGGCAACGAAATCGGCCAGCTGCGCGAGGCGGGCAAGCTTAGCGACATCACCTATGGGCTGATGGACAACAAACTCGATGAGCTGGCGCACGTGCTGGGCGGCTGCGAAAGGCTGGCCACCACCCCGGTGCCGTTCGCCTATACCCTGATCCTACAGCGCACCGTGTATCTGTTCTGCACGCTGCTGCCGTTCGCCCTGGTCGGGGATCTGCACTACATGACGCCGTTTGTCTCGGTCTTTATCTCCTACACCTTTTTGTCGTGGGATTCACTGGCGGAAGAGCTGGAAGATCCCTTCGGCACCGCCGCCAACGACCTGCCGCTGAACGCGATGTGCAATACCATTGAGCGCAATCTGCTCGACATGACCGGTCAACATCCGCTGCCGGAGACGCTGCGTCCGGACCGGTACTTCAACCTGACCTGAGCCCTGCGCACCGGGCAGTTTCCGCTGCCCGGTCATCACTTTCCCGCGCCCATGCGACCCGCCGCGCGGAGGGGGGGATAAAAGCAAAATTTGCAAATAAGTTAAATTTAACACCCGATAGATAACATCAATTATACAGATTTGTGGTGTATGTTATTATTCGGTTAACAAACGCAGTACCTACGCTTTCCCATCGTACTATCCTTGAGAAACAGCATTCTTATCAGGTGACGCCGCGCACACCACGCCTCGTCGCCGGGGCCGTCGCACGCTTTTTTTCCGCCGGCGGCGGCCAGAACAGAGCAGCAGGAGTAAAAAGATGACCAATAAAAGACGCGCGGTTCCCGGTGTTCACCCTTATGACGGTCCGGCAGGCGGGTGGGGCGCGTTGAAGGCGACGGCCATCGCCGTGCGTACCCAGATGGATGCCTTTGAAGCGCCCGCCACGCTGCTGCGAACCAACCAGCCTGACGGTTTCGATTGCCCGGGCTGCGCCTGGCCGGATAAAGAGCATAAATCCACTTTTCAGTTTTGCGAAAACGGCGCCAAAGCTGTGACCTGGGAGGCGACCACCAAACGGGTGACGCCAGCGTTCCTCGCGGCTAACACCGTGACCTCCCTGCTGGCGAAAAGCGATTTTGAACTGGAGGGCTATGGCCGCTTAACACATCCTTTGGTTTACGACCGCGCCAGCGACACGCTGCGCCCGGTGGCGTGGGAAGAGGCTTTCGCCCGTATCGGCGAGATCCTTCGCGGCCTGCAGCCGGATGAAGTTGAATTCTACACCTCCGGACGGGCCTCCAATGAAGCGGCGTGGCTGTTTCAGCTGTTTGCCCGCGAGTATGGCACCAATAACTTTCCCGACTGCTCTAACATGTGCCATGAATCCACCAGCGTGGGCCTGCCGCAGTCGATCGGCATTGGCAAAGGCACCGTTTCCCTCGACGATTTTGACCAGACCGAGCTGGTGATCTCTATCGGCCATAATCCGGGCACCAACCACCCGCGGATGATGGGCACCCTGCATGAGCTTTCCCGCCGCGGCGTGCCGATTATCGTTTTTAATCCGCTGCGTGAGCGGGCGCTGGAGCGTTTTGCCGACCCGCAAAACGTGATGGAGATGGCGACGTATCGCTCGACGCCGATCGCCTCGACCTACTACCAGGTGCGGGCCGGCGGCGACGCGGCGGCGCTGAAAGGGATCGCCAAAGCGCTGCTGCAGCTGGAGGAGGAGCAGGGCCAGGTGCTCGACCACGCGTTTATTGCGCAACATACCCAAGGGTTCGCCGCCTTCGCCGAGGATCTGCACGCCACCCGCTGGCAGGACATTGAGCAGGAGTCCGGTCTGACGCGCGAGTCGCTGACCCAGGTCGCCGTGGCCTACGCCAAATCCAGGGCCACCATCGTCACCTACGGCATGGGGATCACTCAGCATAATAAAGGCACTTCCAACGTCCGGCTGATTGCCGACCTGCTGCTGATGCGCGGCAATATCGGCAAGCCGGGGGCCGGCATCTGTCCGCTGCGCGGCCACTCTAACGTGCAGGGAAACCGCACCGTTGGGATCAGCGAAAAACCTTCCGCGGCCTTCCTCGACAGCCTGCAGCGGGTGATGGGGATCACGCCGCCGCGGCATCATGGTCACGATGCGGTGAAGGCGCTGGAGGCCATGATCGCCGGCGACGCCAAAGCCCTGATCTGCCTCGGGGGCAACTTCGCCGTGGCGATGCCGGATCACGAACGCGCCTTCCCGGCGATGCGCGGCCTTGAGCTCAGCGTGCACGTCGGCACCAAGCTCAACCGCTCGCACCTGCTGACGGCGAAAGAGACCTTTATTCTGCCGTGCCTTGGCCGCACCGAGCTTGACCTGCAGGCCAGCGGTCGACAGTCGATCACCGTCGAGGATTCGATGTCGATGGTGCATGCCTCGTCAGGCAAGCTAAAGCCCGCCTCGCCGACGCTGCGCTCGGAGCCGGCGATTGTCGCCGGTCTGGCGATGGCCACTCTGCCGGCCAGCAAAGTGGACTGGCTGTATCTGGTGGAAGATTACGACCGTATTCGGGAGCTGATCGAACAGACCATTCCGGGGTTCGAGAATTATAACCAGCGCATTCGCCACCCCGGGGGCTTTCGCATGCCGCTGCCGCCGACCGAGCGCATCTGGCCTACCGCCACCGGCAAAGCCATGTTCTCGGTTTTCAAAGGTGTGCATGAGAACGTGGTGGTGGAGGGCGAGGAGGTGATGCGCTTAGTCACCCTGCGCAGCCACGACCAGTACAACACCACCATCTACGCCATGGATGACCGCTACCGCGGCGTCTTCGGTCGCCGCGACGTGCTGTTTATGAACGAGCAGGATATGGCCGACCAGGGTCTGGAGCATGGCGATCGGGTCGATATCCACACTGCGCTGCCGGGCAGCTCGCTGACGCTCAGAGATATCACGGTGGTGGCCTACGGCATCGCGCCCGGCACCGTCGGCGCCTATTATCCGGAAGCCAACGTGCTGGTGCCGCTGAACTATCTGGATGAAGAGAGCGGAACGCCCTCCTATAAGTCGGTCCCCGTCCGCCTGACGCTGCGCTCGAAAGAGATCCGCCCGCTGTCCGGCGTGCGTTAAAGAAAGAGGGCGTTGGGCGGCGTCGCGCCGTCCTGCGCCCGTCGCCCCCTCGTCTCCTCGCTTGAATTTATCGGTTATGAAACTAACATTCTGGTAACCTGTGCGCGGCCCCGGGGGTGAACGGCGGGGTTCAAACGGGAAAAAGAATGGATATTAAGCAACTCAAATATTTGATCGCGCTCGATCAGACGCGCCATTTTGGCCAGGCGGCGGCAGCCTGCCATATTACCCAGCCGACCCTCTCCATGCGCATTCGTAATCTGGAAGAGGAGCTGAACCTGACCCTTATCCAGCGCGGCCAGCGCTTCGAGGGTTTTACCCCGGAGGGGGAGCGGATCCTGGCCTGGGCGCGGGCGGTGCTGGCCGCCCATGACGGTCTGGCGGCGGAGGCGGCCATTTGTCGCGGACAGATGGTCGGTCAGCTACGGGTTGGCATGGTGCCGCTGGCGAGCCTCAATCCGATGCAGCTGATTAAACCTCTCGCGGAGAAATACCCGGCGCTGCAGTTCAGCCTGCTGTCAATGACCTCGGAGCAGATTATCGATGGCGTCAGCCGCAACCAGCTGGACCTGGGGATCTGTTACCTGCAGCATCTGGATGAACGTCTGTTTAAGATCGCCCGGCTGCCGCAAACCCGTATGGGACTGTTGCACGATAAACGCCATTTCGACTTCAGCGACGGGACGCCGGGGTGGGATACGCTGGCGACGCTGCCCCTTGGCTTTCTGACCAAGGGAATGTACTACCGGGAATCCATTGAAATCAGCTTTAAGGCCAAAGGGCTAACGCCGAAGTCTGTCTTTGAAAGCGATTCGACGTTTCAGATTATCCAGGCGGTGCAGGCGGGGATCTGCTGCGCCATTATGCCGCTTAACAACGGCCTCGAAGCGCTGAGCGATAATCTTGAAATTCTGCCGATCGCCGAAACCCAGGTCGATTCGCAGCTGGCGCTGATTATGCGCCAGCAGGAGCCGGTCTCGTCCCTGGCGGAAAAATGCTTCGCCGAGGCGCAGGGGATTTTTGGCTGAGGCCAGCCTCAGATATTCTCCAGTCGAATGCCCCGGGTTCTCGGGCCGAAGATCCCCACCGACAGCATCACCATCAGCATACTGACGACGATAAAGCTAATCACCCCCGGCGTGCCGGCATATTGCAGAATAATGCCGATCAGGATGCTGGTCACCGCGGTCGAGAGACGACTGAACGAGTAGCAGAAGCCGACGGCGCGGGCGCGAATATGGGTCGGGAAGACCTCGGCCTGGTAGGCGTGGTAGCTGATGGTCAGCCAGGCGTTGGACCAGGTGATCATAAACCCGCAGATCACCAGCAGGATAGGACTGTTCTGCAGGGCAAACAGGGTGCCGAAGATGACGGTCATCAGCGCGGAGAGAACGATCTGCCACTTGTTCTCAAAGCGATGCACGAAGCGGGTGCAGAACAGACAGCCCAGCGGATAGGCGAGGGTGATAAAGAAGGCGTACAGCAGACTGTGGGTAATGCTGGCGCCCTGACCGGAGAGCAATGCCGGCAGCCAGTTGCCAAAGCCGAAGAAACCGATCGCCTGGAAGAAATTCATCACCATCAGCATCAGGGTGCGCTGCCGATACTGCGGCGCCCAGATTTCGCGGAAGGTGCCGCGTTTGACGACGCTCTCCGCCGCCTGCGCATGCTTCGGCGACGGCGTCAGGCCGCAGCGGGCTTCCATCGCGCACATCACCGCATGCGCCTCATCATGCCGCCCTTTGGTTTCCAGCCAGCGGGCTGACTCCGGCAGTTTTTTGCGGATAAACCAGATCGCCAGCGAGAACAGCGCGCCGAAGATGATCACCCAGCGCCAGCCGCTGAGGCCGAAGAGGGTGGTTGGCACCAATATCCAGGACATCAGCGCCACCGCCGGAACCGACAGAAACTGGATAAAGAAGGCAAAGGCGAAGGCTTTATTGCGCAGGTGGGTAGGGACCCATTCGCTGAGGTAAGTGTCAATGGTCACCAGCTCAATGCCGAGGCCGATTCCCACCATAAAGCGGAAGAAGATCACCCCTTCCGCGCTGCTCTGGGTCGCCATCAGCAGCGAGAAAAAGCCGTACCAGGCGAGCGCCACCATAAAGGTCAGCCGGCGTCCCAGCTTGTCCGCCAGCGGCGCCAGCAGGCTCGCGCCGATAAACAGCCCCATAAAGGTGGCGGAGGCAAAGGCCGCCTGATCGGCGATGCCAAAGATCCCCGCCGCGCCGGTGTGGAAAATACCCTCCGCCAGCAGGCCCGCACTAATGTACCCGGTCTGGAACAAGTCATAGAGCTCGAAGAAGCCGCCGAGGGAGAGCAGGGTGATAAACGACCATAACCCGAAGGAGGCGGGCAGCGCGTCAATGCGTCCGGTTAAGCTGGCGTGCGGTTGTCCTGGCGAAGCATAGGGCGTTTCGCCGAGAACCTGGGTGGTAGACATGGTGTTGTGTTCCTCAGGAAGAATGGTTTGCCTGCTAATGTTAAGTGATTGTTAATAGTTTTAAATTTTTAATCTTCAGCGTTAACGGCAATCTTTAGCGCAAGATCGTGCCGGACAGGAGGAAAGTTGAGATTTATGCTGCTTTTCGCCGCACGCCAGGGGAAGAATTGAAGTAAATCACCGTGGGCGGCAATGTTCCCCGCCTGGCGTTATCGCGCTGCCCAGGGCCCGAACCAGACAAAGTAAACGAATCCTCACCGGCGGCGTTTTCCCGCTTTACCCGCTATTACGCCGGGCTATAATGTGCCCACTTTCATACAGGAGTCATGCGTTGGACAGTCATCCTTATTGTTTTTCTCCGGCAAGCTAACGCGACTGTTTTCGCTGCTTGCCGAACCGGCGGGCAGCAATCTTTGATTACCGGATTGCCTCCCTTAATGTAGTGATTCGCGACCGTACGCGAGAGGCACCGTTATGTTTCTGTTTCCCACCAGCTTATTTCCTCCACCATCACCCGCCCGCTAATTGCCCGGCGCGGCTGAGCGCGACATCAATAATTTTTGGCTTTCTGTTATCTGGAGGAAGGCGCGATGGTATTTCCTTATATGACACATTTACTCGCGGCGATGCTGCTGGGAGCGCTGATCGGCGCGGAAAGACAGTGGCGGCAACGTATGGCCGGCTTGCGGACCAATGCGCTGGTGGCCACCGGCGCGGCGGTGTTTATTCTTAGCGCGATGTCGGCGTCGCCGGACAGCCCCGGGCGCATTGCGGCGCAGATCGTCTCCGGTATCGGCTTCCTTGGGGCAGGAGTGATCATGCGCGATGGCATGAACGTTCGCGGCCTCAATACCGCCGCCACCCTGTGGTGCTCGGCCGGTATCGGTGTCCTCTGCGGCCTGGGACAGTTCTGGAACGCGACGGCGGCGACGCTGATTATTCTGTGCGCTAATATCCTGCTCCGCGAAGCGGCGCAGCGCATTCATGCCTTGCCGGGCGCCGGAGACGAAGAGAAACGCTATATCTTGCGCGTCACCTGTTTACGCGAGCATGAAAAGGCCGTGCGTCAGCTGCTGCTGAATATTGCTCAGCAGCAGAGGTTCACCCTGCAGGGGCTGCAGTCGGCGGCGGCAGATACGGCGGATCAGCTGGAGATTTGCGCGGAGCTGATTAGCCATAAGCAGCATCACAAAACGCTGGCGCAGATTATGGCGCAGGTGGCCGGCCAGCAGAACGTCACCTCGGTACACTGGCGCGTCGGAGAAGCGTAGAGACAGGCGGCGGGGCAGCAGACATGGCCGCTCGCCGCGCGATTCGCCAACCCGCGGGAAAGCGGCTAGAATGGCCTCCTGCCGGAGGTTATAAGAATGTTAAATAATGGATGTGTGTCGTCGGGATCTGGCCAGACTATGACGACGGCTGATTTTCGCTTTACCCGCGTGATGGCCGAGCAGGCGGCGCGTGCCCGTCTGACGCTGGACGACGATCAGCTGTCGCTCATCGCCCGCCTCGACGCCCTGGGCCAGCAGCTGCTGTCCGCGCCCGGCACGCCGCAGGGACTGTACGTTTGGGGACGCACCGGGCGAGGGAAAAGCTTTATTCTCGACCACTTTTTTGCCAGCCTGCCGCTCGCCGCCAGGCGTCGGGTCCATTTTCATCACTTCTTCCGCGAACTGCATCAGCGGCTGAATGCCCCCGGCGCGCCCGGCCTGCAGGCGGTGATGATGCAGATGACCTCCGGCTGCCGCCTGCTGTGCTTTGACGAATTTCATCTTCACGACCCCGGTGACGCCATGCTGATGAAGGCGCTGCTGGAACACCTTTTTCAACGGGGCATCGTGCTGCTGGCAACCTCTAACTACCCGCCGGAGATGCTGCTGCCTAATCCGCTGTATCACGATCGCTTTTTACCGTCGATCGCGCTGATCCGCGCCCATCTGGCGGTCGTCGCGCTTAACGGCGAGGAGGATTATCGCGAACGGCACCTGAGCCAGGATAACGCCTTCTGCAGCGGGCGGCTATGGGTTAACCCGAGCGAACAACAGCGTCAGCTGTACGATCTGCCCTCGCTGCCTGCCGAACCGGTTCCGCTGGCGGTAGGCTATCGCACGCTGCAGGCGGCCGCGGCGTCACCCGACTTGCTCCATTTCTCTTTTGCCCAGCTCTGCCAGGCCGCCACGGCGGTGATGGACTATCTGTCGCTCAGCGAACGTTATGCCGTCTGGTTGCTGGACGAGGTGCCGCCGCTGGCCACGGTAGGGCCGGCGGCCCAGCAGCGCTTTATCAACGTGATTGATGTGCTGTATGAAAAGCAGATCCGCCTGCTGCTGGTGACCCGCTGCGACCTGGAGACGCTGGTGGCCGGGGTGGAACTGGAGGATATTCAGCGAACGCGGAGCCGCCTGCAACAGCTGCCGCGGGCGGTATAAAAAAACGCCCCGGCGGGTGCCGGGGCGAGGGGATTACAGATCGAAACGGTCGAGGTTCATGACCTTGGTCCAGGCGGCGACAAAGTCATGCACCAGCTTCTGCTGCCCGTCGGCGCAGGCGTAGACTTCCGCCAGCGCGCGCAGGACCGAGTTGGAGCCAAACACCAGATCCACGCGGGTGGCGCTGTACTTCGCTTCGCCGGTTTTACGGTCGCTGCCGGTAAACAGCTCCGCCCGATCATCGGCCGCTTTCCAGACGGTGGCCATATCCAGCAGGTTGACGAAGAAGTCATTGCTGAGCACGCCGACGCGGTCGGTAAACACCCCGTGTTTGCTGCCGTCGTAGTTGGCGCCCAGCACGCGCAGTCCACCCACCAGAACCGTCATCTCCGGAGCGGTTAAGGTCAGCTGCTGCGCTTTGTCGATCAGCAGCGTTTCCGTCGACACACCGCCCTCGATGCGACGGTAGTTGCGGAAGCCATCCGCCAGCGGCTGCAGCAGGTCAAACGACTCGACGTCGGTCTGCTCAGGCAGGGCGTCGACGCGGCCTGGAGTAAACGGCACGTTGACGCTGACGCCGGCCGCCGCCGCAGCCTGCTCAACGCCGACCACGCCAGCCAGCACGATGATATCGGCCAGCGACGCTTTGCCGGAGGCGCGCTGGATCGCCTGCAGGGTCGGCAGCACCCGACTGGCGATAGCATTGACCGGCCAGTCTTTCTGCGGGGCCAGCGCCAGACGCGCGCCGTTGGCGCCGCCGCGCTTATCACCGCCGCGGAAGGTGGAGGCGGAGGCCCAGGCGACCGACACCAGCTCACTCACCGACAGGCCGGCGCCAGCGATGGCGGTTTTCAGGCTGGCGATGTCGTCCGCGCTCGGCTGATGGGTCGCCGCCGGCAGCGGATCCTGCCAAATGAGATCTTCTTTCGGCACTTCCGGCCCGAGGTAACGGGATTTTGGCCCCATATCGCGGTGGGTCAGCTTGAACCACGCCCGGGCGAACGCCTCGTTAAAGGCCTGCGGATCGTTGAGGAAGCGACGGGAGATCTTCTCAAACTCCGGGTCGAAGCGCAGGGTCAGGTCGGTGACCAGCATGGTCGGTTTGCGCTTTTTACCCGGGTTAAACGGATCCGGGATAATTTCCGGCGCGTCTTTGGCTTCGAACTGGATAGCGCCCGCCGGGCTGCGGGTCTGCACCCATTCGTATTTGAACAGGTTCTCGAAAAAGTAGTTGCTCCACTGGGTGGGCGTCTGCGTCCAGACCACTTCCAGACCGGAGGTGATGGCATCCGCGCCTGCGCCGCTGCCGTAGCTGGAGTGCCAGCCCAGACCCTGAGCTTCCAGCGGGGCGGCTTCCGGCTCGGCGCCGACGTGGCTGGTCTCGGCTGCGCCGTGGGTTTTACCCAGGGTGTGGCCGCCGGCGATCAGCGCGACAATCTCTTCATCGTCCATCGCCATATTGCCGAAGGTGGCGCGAATGGCCGCCGCGGCGGACAGCGGCTCGCCGCTGGCGTTAGGGCCTTCCGGGTTAACGTAGATCAGCCCCATTTCGGTGGCGCCGATGGCCTGTTTCGCCAGGCTTTCCGGGTGACGGTGGGCCAGCCACTCTTTCTCATCGCCCCAGTCGACGTCCAGATCCGGTTCCCAGACATCTTCACGACCGGCGCCAAAGCCAAAGGTGCGGAAGCCGGCGTTTTCCAGCGCAACGTTACCCGCCAGCATGTAAAGATCGGCCCAGGAGATTTTCTGGCCATATTTCTGTTTCACCGGCCACAGCAGACGGCGGGCTTTATCGAGGCTGACGTTATCAGGCCAGGAGTTCAGCGGCGCAAAGCGCTGCTGTCCACGACCCGCGCCGCCGCGACCGTCAACGGTGCGGTAGGTGCCGGCGCCGTGCCAGGCCATACGAATAAACAGACCGATATAGCTGCCCCAGTCTGCCGGCCACCACTCTTGCGAATCGGTCAGCAGCGCTCTGAGGTCAGCCTTCAGCGCGGAGTAATCGAGCTTTTTAAACTCTTCCCTGTAGTTAAAATCCTCACCCAACGGGTTGGAACGACTGGAGTGCTGGTTCAACAGATCGACACGTAGCTGGTTAGGCCACCAGTCGCGGTTGCCGGTGCCGCTGCCGGCGCTCTGCTTGGGCGTCTCGGCGTGGAAAGGGCACTTTCCGGCGGATGCGTTGTTGGATGGGTCGTTAGACGTGCTCATATCAGGCTCCGTTTGCTTTTGTGAATGCCGTTACGATATACACTGCTACCAATAAGCGATATTTGAATGAGTCTACGGATTTAATAGCTAATTCCGTTCAACGAAGGGCGAAACACCCTCTTATATGCCCTGGCGGATCCAGGGGTAAAAAATAAACCTCATCATTAACCATAGTCGTAACGAGACGGCAAAGGAAACGATCTGTGTCAAACGGGTAGAAGGAATGCTAATTGTTTGAGATATGACAATTTTACTATGAGAAAAGGATGAGGGTTTTCCGCTGCGCGAGCGTAACGAATGCCCGACGCAGGGGTTGTTGGCAGACACAGAATAAGCTAATACTTAGACACCATGTGACTGGCGCTAAAGACAGAATACTGTTGGGGAGCATGGTCAACGTCGCCGCGCGCCTGGGCATTACCGCTATCTGGAGATAAGTTATGCCTGAATTAGCTTCTGTAATGGCCTTTGCCGCGGTGGCGCTGGGGTTAGTGTTAACCCCTGGCCCCAATATGATGTATCTCACTTCGCGTTCGATTTGCCAGGGAAAACGCGCTGGCTTTATCTCCCTTGCCGGGGTGGCCGTGGGTTTTTTCTTCTATATGTTGTGTGCCGCTTTCGGCATTACCGCGTTGGTTTTCGCGGTCCCTTATGCCTACGATGCATTGCGTTTGTGCGGGGTCGCTTATTTGCTCTATCTGGCGTGGCAGGCGATTAAACCGGGAGGGCGGCCGATATTCGCGGTGCGCGACTTACCCGCCGACAGTGGGCGTAAGCTGTTTCTGATGGGATTTATCACCAGCCTGGCGAACCCCAAAGTTGCCATCCTGTATTTGTCCCTGCTGCCGCAATTTATCACCCCCGGACTCGGCAGCGTGCTCAGCCAGTCGTTAATATTAGGCTGTACCCAGGTATTAATCAGCGTGGCGGTGAACGGCCTGATTATCTTGCTGGCCGGGCAGGTGGCGCTTTTTCTTGGTCGGCGGCCGGGCTGGCAACAATTTCAACGCTGGCTGATGGCGACGGTACTGGCCGGGATGGCGGTTAAGATCGCTTTTGAGGCCAGAAAATAACCGGGTTTACCGGGGAAAGGGGAGCCAGCGAGACCTGTCGCTGGCCAACCTCGCGCCCTGATGCCTTTCTCTCACTGCGCAAGGCTCTCCACGCTCTAACATGCTGATACATTTCTGCCAGATCATTAGCAACCTTTCAGTAGGGCTAACGCCGCGATAAGGCTATGCTTCCCGGCCGTTACGCCGTTGGTTTTTCCCGTGATCCAGGTGATGTACCGCTAATGCCCCTTTTGAGAGATGAAATTCGCGACCACTCCGCGGAAGAGATGCTGTTTATCCGCCGGGCCGCAATCGCCTTTCTGCTGGTGGTGGTCTGCTTTGGCGTGCTGATTTTCAACCTCTACCATCTGCAGGTGGAGCAGCACGATTTCTACCAGACCCGCTCCAACCAAAACGATATCAAAATGCTGCCCATCGCCCCCAGCCGCGGGCTGATATTCGATCGCAACGGCATTCCGCTGGTGCAGAATATTACCCTGTATCGCCTGCAGGTGATCCCGAGCAAAATTCCCGATATGGCCGCGCTGCTGCAAAGCCTGACGCCGATTGTCGACCTGACGCCGGATGACATCGCCAGTTTCCGCGACGATATGCACCACAGCAGCCGCTATAAAGCGGTTACCCTCAAGTCCGACCTCAGCGACGTGGAGGTGGCCCGCTTCGCGGTCAACGAATTCCGTTTCCCCGGGGTGACGGTGGAGAGCTACCAGCAGCGTGAATACCCCTACGGCGCAGAGCTGGCGCACGTGGTGGGCTATGTGTCGAAAATCAACGACAGCGACCTGCAGCGGCTGGCGAAAGACGGTGAAGAGGAGAACTATGCTGCCGACCACAATATCGGCAAGCAGGGGATCGAAGGCTATTACGAAAAAGCGCTCCACGGCACCACCGGCTACCAGGAGGTGGAGGTGGATAACCACGGCCGGGTGGTACGTCTGCTGAAAGAGGTACCGCCGGTGGCCGGGAAAAACCTCTACCTGACCCTTGACCTGCACCTGCAGCAGTATATCGAGTCGGTGCTGAAGGGGCAGCGCGCGGCGGTGGTGGTGGTCGATCCTCGTGATGGCGGGGTACTGGCGATGGTCTCCAGCCCCAGCTACGATCCTAACCCGTTCGTCAAAGGCATCGGCTATCAGGCCTATAAATCGCTGCTGGATAACCCCGACCGACCGTTAATCAACCGTGTCACCCAGGGGCTGTATCCCCCGGCCTCGACGGTGAAGCCCTATATGGCGCTCTCGGCGCTCTCCGCGGGCGTGATCACGCCGAATACCACCTTCTTCGGGGCGCCGACGTGGACGCTGCCGGGCACGCAACGCCGCTATCGCGACTGGCTGAAAACCGGCCACGGCATGCTCAACGTCACCAAAGCCATTGAAGAGTCTGCAGACACCTTTTTCTACCAGGTGGCCTTCGAGATGGGTATCGACCGGATCCATGAGTGGCTGAGCAAGTTCGGCTACGGCCAGTCTACCGGCATCGATCTCAATGAGGAGTATGCCGGGGTGCTGCCGAGCCGGGCGTGGAAGCAGCGGGTGCATAAAAAGCCCTGGTATCAGGGGGATACCATCTCCGTCGGCATCGGCCAGGGATACTGGATCGCCACTCCCATCCAGATGGTGAAAGCGCTCACCACGCTGCTGAACAACGGCAAGGTGCAGGATCCGCATCTGCTCTATTCGATGAAGCAGGGCAATCATGTGGAACGTTATCAGCAGCCGGCGAACCTGCCGCAGGTCGGCGATCCGAAATCCCCGTACTGGGGCATTGTGCGCAACGGCATGTATGGGATGGCGAATCTGCCCAACGGCACCGGCTATAAACTGTTCCACACGGCGCCGTATCAGATTGCGGCAAAGTCCGGGACCTCGCAGGTGTTCAGTCTGAAGCAAAACCAGACCTATAACGCCAAAATGATCCCGGTGCGTCTGCGCGACCACATTTTCTATACCCTGTTTGCCCCTTATCAGCATCCGAAGGTGGCGATGGCGCTGATCCTGGAGAACGGCGGCGGGGACGGAGTGGTGGCCGGACCGACGGCGCGCGCCATCCTGGACCATATTTTTGTCCCGCAGCAGGCGCCGGCGGCGGCCACCGACGTGCCGCAGCGGGAGAGCGCGGACGCCCAGTAAGCGGCAGGATTTATTCCGCAGGCGCATCGTTCATAGAAATTGGTTATTTGTCCCCTTATCTTCCCGGCGGCATAGTATTTTTAAGGAACATGACGAGTGAGGAGGAAGGGTGACACGTAACCGATTATTGCTGGTTCAGACCGGGACGCCCCCGGCAGCCATTCGCGAGGAGCATGGCGATCTGCCGCGCTGGTTCCGCACGCTGTTGGCGCCGTGGCAGGCGCAGCTCACCGCGGTACGGGTGTTTGAGGACGAGCCGCTGCCGGCGCCGGATCGCCAGACGGTGGCAGTGCTGACCGGCTCCTGGGCGATGGTTTCCGACCGCCTGGCGTGGAGTGAACGGACCGCCGACTGGATCCGTCAGGCGGTGGCTATCGGCATGCCGCTGTTCGGCGTTTGCTATGGCCATCAGCTGATGGCTCATGCCCTGGGTGGCGAGGTGGCGTATCATCCAGCCGGACGGGAAAGCGGCAGCCAAACCGTTTCGCTATCGCCGTGGGGTGTCGACGACCCGCTGCTCCGGGACCTGCCGGCCGCCTTTCCCGCGCATCTGAGCCATATGCAAACCATTACCCGCCTGCCGGAGGGGGCCACGGTGCTGGCCGCGTCCGCTCACGACCCCCACCAGATCGTGCGCTACGGGCCGCACGCGGTCTCCACGCAGTTTCACCCGGAGTTCACCGCGCCGATTGCCCGCGCGCTGATCCGCTACCGGGAGGCGGTGCTGCAGGCAGAGGGCATCGACCCGCAGCGGTTATACGATGAGGTGCAGGAGAGCCCGCAGGCCGCGGCAATTCTCACGCGCTTCGTCAGCGCCTTTCTGCCCCCTGATGCACCCGGCCATTAATCCCCTGCAGTGAATAGCACCCGCCAGCGGCGACGCCGGCGGGACATCTCGTGGGCCAGGTCGACGACCGCTTCGACGCGCAGCGCGTCAGCCGCCTGCGCCGTCAGCTCCGGTAAAGCATACTTCTGACGCAGGGCGACCAGCGCCTGCGCCTCGGGAGGCGTCCGGGCGCGGACCTGTGCGGCCAGGCGCTGCTGTAGCGGCCTGAAGGCCGCCTCATCCAGCGGCGGCAGCTGGCGCAGAAAGGTTTTGCAACAGCGCAACAGTTCCACGGCGCGGCGATCCGGGGACTGGAGCGCCATCAGCAGCCCGTCGCGATCGGCGACGCGCTGATAGCGGCAGCTCACCACATAGCCAATCTGCTGCTCTACCCGCAGGCGCTGGAAGAAGAGCGGTTCGTAGCGCTGCGCCAGCACCCGCAGAGCCGCCAGCGAGGCGCCATCCGGCAGCGGAATAAAGACCAGCAGCGCCGTATCGCCCCCGGGGAAAGCCAGCCGTTCGACGCCGCGCCGGCAGGGGCCGGGGAGGCTGCCCGGCGGGTTGACCGGGACGGTAAGCAGGCTCAGCTGGCGCGCGACCCACCGCGCATCCTCCGCGCTGCCGCCGGCCAGGGCCGCCAGCCAACCTGCCTGATGCTCTGATGTGACCAACCGTTCGGGGAGCTGGGCCATGAGATGACGGATAGCAATACTCTCCGGCGGCGGGGTAAGCGGGTCGGCCGGGAGCGCGAGCTGCCGCACGATGGCCTGCAGAATAGCCTCCGGCCGCCGGCCGGCAGCTGGCAACTGCAGGAGCAGCTGCCAGCTGCCGTCGAAGCGATGCCACTCGCCGTGGCCCCCGGCGTGGCGCAGCGCGGCGAGCAGCGGGCGCAGCTGTTCCCCGCGCGCCAGCCCCTCGGCCTGAGTGGGCGAGCAGGAGAAGGGCGGTCGGAGCAGGAGCCTCGGCGGCTCTCCCGGTAACGGGAGGTGGAGCAGCGGCGCGGCTTGCGCCGGGCTTTCGGCCACGAGGCCGCCAGCGGCTTGCGGATAAAAAGCGAATTTCAGCGCCGGGGCAGTGACCGGGCGGCGGCGCCAGCGGCTGAGCGGCAGGCTAAAGCCCTGGGTGGCAACAGGCTCCCCTGGGGAAAGGGTCTCGCAGGCCAGGCTGACCGTAGGGGCGGCTTGCAGGGCGGCGCAAAAATCGGCGAACCCGACGGGCGGCGCGCCGGGGGCAAAGCCGAATGCCCGCTGGCGCAGCTGATCGAGGGGCGACAGCGCCTGAAAATGGCGCCGGGAGAGCTGATAGTAGTGTTGCTGCTGGTCTGGCGTCGTCCGCTGTAGCGCCTGCAGCCAGTGGGTTATCTGCCGGTCGACCTGTTCCGGCTGGTCGCTGGCGAAGACCAGCGCCAGCCAGCCGAGGTGCCGATCCTGATACAGCCAGTTCAGCGCTACCTCTTGCGCCTGACCACGCTGGCGCAGCCCGGCCATCAGGCTGCCGGGGGCTTCATCGAGCAAAAACTCGCGCAGTAAGGTGACGTTGTCACTTAAGGCGATCAGCGGACAGCGCCACAGGGCGGGCTGGGCGTCGACCGCCAGCTGCAGTTCAGTGGTCTCGTCCAGGCGCAGCGGCGGCGCCGGCGGCGGAGCCTCGCCTGCGGCAAGCCCGGCGGCGAAACGGACCGCCAGTTCGCCGAGCGTCTCCAGCGACTGCGGCCCCTGCAGCCAGAGCTGCATCCGCCGGGCGACGTAATGGGTGTGGTGAAAATCGCGTAAGGCCGTCTGCAGTGCAGGGAGATCGCCCGCCAGCGCGTCGGCGCTGCCTACCTGAAAGCGGCGAAACGCCGCGGGCGCGCTGGCGGCGTGACGAACGGCGGCTTCCCGGCGCGACGGCTCATGCTGCTGGATAAGGCGGTACTCGGCGTCAATCACCGCCACTTCGCGTTGAATATCTTCCCTGAGCAGCCGCGGCGCCTGCAGCATCTCCTGTAGACGCGCGACACCGTCAGCCAGACCATCGGCGGCGGCCTCGAAAAAGAACGCGCTATGGCGGGCCAGGGTGGTGGCATTCACGCTTCCGCCCTGGCGCTGCACCCAGCCCATCAGCCGGTCATCATCCCGGTAGCGCTCACCGCCGTAAAACAACAGGTGTTCCAGCAGGTGCGCCAGCCCGGGGAAGCGCGAGGGTTCGTGGTGGCTGCCGGCGGCGACCCGCGCCAGGGCCGCCGCGCGTTCGGCCTGCGGCTGATGGACCAGGGTGGCCTGCAGGCCGCCCGGCAGCGTGACGGTGCGGGTCGCCAGCGTCATTACAGGTCCCGGGTTTTGTAGATCAGCTGCGAGCTGGCCCGGTTGCGGAACTGCAGCTGGCTGACTTTTATCTCGCTGCAGGCCGCTTCGCGCCGGGCGTCGAGGATTTTGTGATGATGCGGGGATTTGCTGCACACCGGGTCGGCGTTATCGGCGCTGCCGGTCAGCATAAAGGCCTGGCAGCGGCAGCCGCCGAAGTCTTTCTCTTTTTCATCACAGGAGCGGCACGGCTCCGGCATCCAGTCATACCCGCGGTAACGATTGAAGCCGAACGAGTCATACCAGATCGACTCCAGACTCTGCTCCAGCACCGACGGAAACGCCACCGGCAGCTGGCGCGCGCTGTGGCAAGGCAGGGCGGTGCCTTCCGGGGTGACGCTGAGGAAAATCGATCCCCAGCCGCCCATGCAGCCTTTCGGCCGCTCTTCGTAATAGTCCGGGGTGACAAACAGCAGGTTGGTGAGGTTGCCGCTGGCGGCCATTTTCTGCCGGTAGTCGGCGACCACCTGCTCGGCGCGGGCGATCTGCTCCCGGGTCGGCAGTAGCCCCTCGCGATTGAGGAACGCCCAACCGTAGAACTGGCAGGTGGCTAGCTCAACGTCATCCGCTTCCAGCTCAATGCACAGCGCGATAATTTTATCCAGCTGATCGATGTTGTGCCGGTGCAGAACGAAGTTGAGCACCATCGGATAGTCGCGCGCTTTCACCGCTCTGGCCATCGCCAGCTTCTGCTGGAAGGCTTTTTTGTTACCGGCCAGCGCGGCGTTGAGCACTTCATCGCTGGCCTGGAAGCTAATCTGGATATGGTCCAGCCCGGCCTCGCTGAAGGCGTCGAGTTTGCTCTCCGTCAGCCCTATCCCGGAGGTGATCAGGTTGGTATAAAACCCGAGGTCGCGCGCGGCGCGGATCAGCTCCGGCAGATCCTTACGGGTCAGCGGTTCGCCGCCGGAAAAGCCCAGCTGTACGCTGCCCATCGCCCGCGCCTGGCGAAAGACCTCGATCCATTGTTCGGTGGTCAGCTCTTTTTCCTGTTGGGCGAAGTCCAGCGGATTCGAACAGTAGGGGCACTGCAGCGGGCAGCGATAGGTTAGCTCCGCCAGCAGCCACAGTGGCGGATTGACGGCGGGTTTATGCTGGCTCACGGCAGGTGATCCACTTCTGTTGACAGGCTATCTGCAGGAACTCGATGACGTCGTTATCAACGCCCCCGGCTTCCGGGAAGCGGTCGTTGAGCATGGCGATAATCGCCGCGACGTCGCGCCGGCCGTCCACCAGCTCGAGGATCGCCGCGGCGGTCTCATTGAGTTTAGCCATTCCCTCCGGATAGAGGATCACATGGCTCTCCTGGGCGGCTTCCCACTGCAGGCGGTAGCCGCGACGAAAGGCGACGATGGAGGTTTTTTGCATGGTTACACCAGTCGGGTCGTGTGCCAGGCCGCCTTGTCGGTGACCGTATGATAGGGCGGGCGCTGCAGGGCATAGGCCATGGTCATGGCGTCGAGCATCGACCATAAAATGTCGAGCTTAAACTGCAGGATCTCCAGCATCCGGTTCTGTTTTTCAGCGCTGTCGCAGTAGGCCTTCGCCAGCGCCAGGCCATGCTCCACGTCGCGGTTAGCCTGGCTCAGACGGCTGCGGAAGTAAAAATAGCCTTCCTCTTTGATCCACGGATAGTGCTGCGGCCAGCTGTCGAGGCGCGACTGATGGATCTGCGGGGCGAACAGCTCGGTCAGGGAGCTGCAGGCCGCCTCCTGCCAGCAGGCGCGACGGGCGAAGTTAAGATAGGCATCCACCGCGAAGCGCACGCCGGGCAGCACGTGGCGCTCGCTGAGCAGATCGTCGCGACTCAGACCGACCGCTTCCCCCAGCCGCAGCCAGGCTTCAATCCCGCCGTCCTCGCCGTGGCTGCCATCGTGGTCGAGGATCCGCTGCACCCATTTGCGCCGGGTCTGCGCGTCCGGGCAGTTGGCCATGATCGCCGCGTCTTTCAGCGGGATAGTGGTCTGGTAATAAAACCGGTTCGCCACCCAGCCCTGAATTTGCTCGCGGGTCGCGTCGCCGTTATGCATGGCGATGTGGTAAGGGTGGTGAATATGGTAGAAGGCGCCTTTGGCCCGCAGGGCCGCTTCAAAGGCCTGCGGCGACAGCGTGTCGGTGATCAGCATGCGATATCCTGAAGGGTGATAGCCATCCCGTCCCAGCTCACTTCAATCCCCTGCTGCGTCAGCGCCTGACGCTGGGGAGAGTGCTCGTTAAGGATCGGGTTGGTGTTATTGATATGAATAAGAATTTTGCGTTTTGCCGGCAGGGAGGCCAGCAGGGCCATCATCCCGTGCTCATCGCCGAGCGCCAGGTGGCCCATATCGCGGCCGGTATTGCGCCCGACGCCGGCGGCCTGCAGTTCGTCATCCTGCCAGACGGTGCCATCGATCAGCAGACAGTCCGCTTTTTGCAGCCAGGGCAGAATGGACTCATCCGGCTCACCGAGCCCCGGAGCGTAGAACAGCGTCTGCCCGTTGCGGCGGTTTTCGATAAACAGCGCCACGTTATGGCCCGGCAGCGGCCGGTCGCGATACGGCGAATAGGGCGGCGCGTTGCTGGCGATAGGCACCGCGGTAAACCGCAAATCAGGACAGGCGTCAACGGTAAAAGGCTGCTGCGGCGCGATGGGGTGATGCACCAGGCCGCCGTTCCAGTGGCGCAGCATGGTAAACACCGGGAAGCCGGTGGAGAGATCCTCATGGACCTCCGGGGTGCACCACACCTGATGCGGGCAGCCTTCGCGCAGGCTGAGTAACCCGGTAGTGTGGTCGATCTGGCTGTCGGTGAGAATAATGCCGCCGATATGCGTTCCGCGCAGCACGCCGGTTTTATTTAACTCGGGCGTGTGGGCAATCTGCTGGCTGATATCCGGCGAGGCGTTGCACAGCACCCACTCTTGACCGTTATCGCTGACGATGATCGACGACTGGGTGCGGGCGCTAGCCTGGATCGTGCCGTCGCGCAGACCCTGACAGTTGGCGCAGTTGCAGTTCCATTGCGGGAAACCGCCGCCGGCGGCGGAACCGAGGACTTTAATGAACATGAAGACGGACCGGGTAATGAAAAAAGAGGCCCGCGCGAACGGCGGGCGGGGCGATTAGCGGTTAGAAATGTACAGCGTCACTTCCAAACCGAGACGTAAATCGATAAAAGCAGGTTTCTTCCACATGTTTTGTTCCTCTTAAAAATGACGACAGGCCTCACGGATAATGCAGGATCTGTGACGGCCGCCGCATATTGCGCTTCACCGGGAGAGAGATCAACCCGGAATCTGTAAGGAATTAACTTTATGTTTACAATATAACCTATTGTTGCCAAACATTTTTTAATACCCGCAGCCAGTTACGCCACAGCAGCTTATCCAGCACCAATTGATCATAGCCGCTGTCACGCAAGGCATTGATAAGCCGCGGTAAGCCGGCCACATCCCCCAGCGCGTCCGGCAGGGTGACGCCGTCAAAATCCGAGCCAAGGGCCACATGAGACTCACCCATTATGTTAATAAGATAGTCGATATGCCGGATGATGGTGGCGAAGGGCGTGTCGCTATCGCGCCGTCCGTCGGCCCGCAGGAAGGCGTTGCCGAAATTAACGCCCACTACGCCGCCGCTGTCGCCGATCGCCCGCAGTTGCCGATCGGTCAGGTTGCGCGGCTGTGGGCACAGGGCGTGGGCATTGGAGTGGGTGGCCACCAGCGGGGCGGTGGAGTGACGGGCGGTATCCCAAAAGGCCTGTTCATTCATGTGCGAAACATCGATCTGCATCTTCAGGGCGTTGGCCTGGGCGATGAGCGCAATGCCCTCGCCGGTAAGACCCGGCCCGCTGTCCGGACTGCCGGGAAAGGCGCCGGTGACCCCGCAGCCGAAGCGATTGGCGATGTTCCAGAACGGACCAATGCTGCGCACCCCGGCGCGATAAAAGTCCTGCAGGTCTTCGCCCTGGGCGTCGAACCCGCCGGCGCCTTCGATGTGCGCCACCATCGCCAGCGCATTATCCTGACGGCAGCGTTCGATATCCTCCGCGCTCAGGCACAGCCGCGCGCGGCTGGCGTCATGGGCGCAAATCGCCTTGAGGATAGCCAGCTGCTGCCAGAGGATCGTTAATGGGTCCCACGCCTGACTGGCGTACTGGGGCGCCACGCGGGCGATATACTCCTGCGGCGGTACAAAGAGGGCGAACAGGCCGCCGGCCAGACCGCCCTGGCGAATACGCGGATAATCGAGGTGGCCGTTCTCTATCCCGGCAAAGAAAGCGTTCACCGGATCCTCGCGATGGTGAAGCCAGAGATTCAGCAGCAGGTCATTGTGACCATCAAAAATCGCCACAGCGGGCTCCTGGGTTATCAGGTGGTAAAAATGGCTGTCACGGTAGCGGATTTATGCCCGTGGGCAAGCAGAAATTCACAAGCCAGCAACAATTGCCAACATTGATTATGTATCACACTGTATCCCGCGGCGGATCGCTGACATGAAGAGATAAAAACGGCCCCTGTCGGGCACACGGCGGATACAAATTTCCGCTTAACTGGTTACGTACTCTCTTGATGACGATAAAAGGTGACAAAGCGATGAACAGATTATCCTTGATCCGGTATACCAGCGCCGCGGCGCTGGGGTTATCCACCCTGTGGTCCGCTGCCGTTTGCGCCGCTGAAGACGCGGGGGCGTTCGACAAGATCCACCAGATCCACGCCGGCGATCTGAATATTGGCTACGTGGATATCGGCCCGCGCGACGGCCAGCCGGTGATTCTGCTGCACGGCTGGCCCTACGATATTCAGAGCTATGCCCAGGTGGCGCCGGCTTTAGCGCAGAAGGGCTACCGGGTGATTGTGCCGTATCTGCGCGGCTACGGCACCACCCGTTTCCTCTCCGCCAGCACGCCGCGTAACGGTCAGCCGTCGGCGATGGCGGCCGATATTGTCCATCTGATGGATGCCCTGAACATCAGGCAGGCGGATCTGGCCGGCTTTGACTGGGGGGCGCGCACGGCGGATATCGTCGCCGCGCTGTGGCCGCAGCGGGTGAAATCCCTGGTCTCGGTGAGCGGGTATCTGATCAGCAGTCAGCAGATTGGCGAAAAACCGCTGCCGCCGCAGGCGGAGCTGTCGTGGTGGTATCAGTTCTATTTTGCCACTCCGCGCGGGGAAGCCGGTTACCGGCAGAACACCCATGACTTTGCGAAATTTATCTGGCATCAGGCGTCGCCGCAGTGGCCATTCAGCGACGCAACCTTTGCCAAAACCGCCCGGGCGCTGGATAACCCGGACCACGTGGCGATCACCATCAGCAACTACCGCTGGCGCCTGGGGCTGGAGAAGGGAGAAGCGAAGTATGCCAGCTATGAACAACGGCTGGCGGCGCTGCCGCCGATTACGGTGCCCACCATCACTCTGGAAGGGGCGAATAACGGCGCGCCGCATCCGGCTCCCGCCAGCTACCGGGCCAAATTTACCGGTAAATATGAGCACCGGGATCTGCAGGGGCCGGTGGGCCATAACCCGCCGCAGGAGGACCCGACGGCGTTTGTGCAGGCGGTGGTGGACGCCGATCGTTTGTAACCCGCGCCTTGCCGGCGGCGCGACGTTGCGCTTCCGGCAACACAGCTTATGCTTGTGAAGAGTCTATTTTGCCGCAGGAGCAGCCTTTGGAGCGTATTGACCACATCCTGGTCGTCGATGACGACCGCGACATCCGGGAACTGATTGTCGACTATCTGGAAAAATCGGGATACCGCGCCAGCGGCGCGGCGAACGGCAAAGCCATGTGGTCGGTGCTCAAAAACCATCAAATCGACCTGATTGTGCTGGATATCATGATGCCGGGGGAGGATGGCTTAACGCTCTGTCGCCAGCTGCGCGCAAACCCGCAACAGGATATCCCGGTGCTGATGCTCACCGCCCGCACCGACGACAGCGACCGGATCCTCGGCCTTGAGATGGGGGCTGACGACTATCTGGTGAAGCCCTTTGTGGCCCGCGAACTGCTGGCGCGCATCAAAGCCATTTTACGCCGCACCCGGGCGCTGCCGCCCAACCTGCAGATCACCGAGGCGGGCAGGCTGATCGCATTTGGCGACTGGCTGCTCGATACCGCCGCCCGCCATCTGCTGGACGACAGCGGGGCGATTGTCGCCCTCAGCGGGGCGGAGTATCGACTGCTGCGGGTGTTTCTCGACCACCCCCAGCGGGTGCTGAACCGCGATCAGCTGCTCAATCTGACCCAGGGACGTGACGCCGAACTGTTTGAACGGTCAATCGACCTGCTGGTGAGCCGACTGCGTCAGCGCCTGCGGGAGGATGCCCGCGAGCCGGCCTATATTAAGACGGTGCGCAGCGAAGGCTATGTGCTGTCGGTCCCGGTCTCCATCCGCGAGAGGCATGAATGAGGTTCTGGCCCGCCTCGCTGCAGTCGAGGCTGATGGCGCTGCTGTTTCTGGCGCTGCTGCTGGCGAATACCTTAACCCTGTCGCTGCTGTTTTATGAGCGTATGAGCAGCGCCCGCAGCGTGATGCTGGGCAATCTGGCGTCGGATGTCGCCACCAGCGTGGCGATCCTCGACCGTCTGCCGCCCGCTGAACGCCCGCAGTGGCTGCCGAAGCTGGCGCGCGGCAACTACCGCTATCAGCTGGACGCCGGCGAGCGCGGCGACTACCCGGACAGCTGGCGCGCCCGGGACGCGGCGCGCTCCCTGCAGGAGGCGTTGAGCGCGCAGTATCCGGTGAGTATTGTGGCGATCCCCGGTCCGCGGCAGCATATCCAGGCCCATATTACCCTCCACGATGGCGCCCCCTTAACCCTCGACCTGTGGCCGAAACTACCGCCCATCGCCCGCTGGCTGCCGGTGGTGCTGATCGCTCAGTTTGTCCTCCTGCTGGCCTGCGCCTGGTACGCGGTTCGCCAGGTACTGCAGCCCATCACTCGCTTTACCCATGCGGTGAATGCGCTTGAGCCGGCCAGCGACACGGCGGGAACCATGGCCGAGCAGGGGCCGGAGGAGGTGCGCCGTGCCGCCCGCGCGTTTAACGCGATGCAGACCCGCATCCACGATCATCTGCAGGAGCGGGCGCGGATCCTCGCCGCCATCTCCCACGATCTGCAAACCCCGATCACCCGGATGAAGCTGCGGGTAGAGATGGCCGACCAGCCTGAACTGCGCGACAAACTGCTGCAGGATCTCGACAATATGACCCGCCTGGTGCGCGAAGGTATCGCCTTCGCTCGCACCTCGCAGCCGCTGGAGGAGGCGCGCCAGCGGCTGAACCTTGACGCCTTTCTCGACAGCATCGCCTGCGATTATGCCGATGTCGGCCGGCCGGTGCGGTTTTGCCCCGAGGCGCGCGCCGGAGTGGTGTGGATCCCACCGCAGGCCCTGCGCCGGGTGATGACCAACCTTATTGATAACGGGCTGAAATTCGGCGCCACGGTAACGGTCGCCCTCAACCGCGACGCCGCCGGGGATATCATCATTCATGTGCTGGATGAGGGGCCTGGGATCCCTGAGGCGTCGCTGCAGGCGGTGCTGCAGCCGTTTTATCGCCTGGAGGACTCGCGCAATCGCGATACCGGCGGCACCGGCCTGGGGCTGGCGATCGCCGCGCAGCTGGTCAGCCAGATGAACGGCACGCTGCGCCTGGCCAATCGCCCGCAGGGCGGTCTGGATGCCAGCGTGCGTCTCGCCGCGCAGGGATTGTATCCTGCTGTATCTCCGGCGCAGATAGAAAACTAAGCCGACAATTCTCCCGCTTTCCCGACACATCCGCCCTACATCCCCTTGCTGTAATGTCGTGGCTGCCACCTTCGGCAGCGATGGCATAATGAGGAGAAGGCGATGTCAATATTCATTGCATTTTTGGGCGGGATGTTAACCCTGCTAAGCCCCTGTACGCTGCCGGTGATCCCGCTGCTGTTCGCCAGCGTCCGGGGCCGCCGGGGGCAACTGGCGATCATGCTGGCGGGCATGGCGCTGATGTTCGGCGCTGTGTCGTGGCTGGTGACGGTCGCCAGCGGTTGGGTCGTGAATCTGACGCTGGCTGGGCGCGGCCTGGCGCTGGCGTTCTTCGCCCTTGTCGGGCTGAGCCTGCTTTCACCGCGCGTCGCGCAGCGGCTGACGTCACCCCTGGTGGCGCTGGGGAATCAGCTTAACGACGCCAGCTCACGCCAGCGCGGCTGGATCGGTTCGCTGCTGGCCGGGCTGGCGGTGGGTCTGCTGTGGGCGCCGTGCGCCGGGCCGGTACTGGGGGCGATACTGAGCCTGGGCTTTGTGCATCCGGGCCAGGCGACCACCGGCGGGTTGCTGTTGGCCTACGGCGGCGGCGGGGCGCTGATGTTATTCCTGCTCGGGTGGTGCGGCGCGGCGTTGATTGCCCGTCTGCGTCGCGGGCTGGCGTTCGGCGAACGGCTGCGCCGGCTGGCGGGGGTGGCGATGCTGGCCTCGGTGGCGCTGATCGTCAGCGGCGGCGACCGCTATTTGCAAAGCGCGGGAGGATGGAGTCAGACGCTGGAGCAGCGGCTGGCCGCCCGTCTGCCGCAGCCAACGCAGAAAACGGTTCTGCAACCGATCGCGACGCCCGAGCCCAGCAGCGCGATGCCTTCGCTGGCGGGGGGCAGCGCATGGCTCAATAGCCCGGCGTTAACCCCGGAGAGTCTGAAAGGCAGAGTGGTGCTGGTGGACTTCTGGACCCGGGAGTGCATCAACTGTCAGCATACCCTGCCTTACGTGCGCGACTGGGCGAACAAATACCGCGCGGCCGGGCTGGTGGTGATTGGCGTTCATACCCCGGAATATCCCTGGGAGCGTTCGCTACCGCTGCTGCGCGAGGCGGTAAAGGACTGGCGGATAACCTACCCGGTGGTGGCGGATAATGAGTACGCCATCTGGAACGCCTTCGGCAATCAGTACTGGCCGGCGCATTACATTTTCGACGCACGTGGGCAACTGCGCTATACCGCCTTCGGCGAAGGGGATTATGCCCGCCAGGAGCAGGTGATCCAGCAGCTGCTGCAGGAGAGCAAAGCCTGACCCGTGGCGTAGGCGTCTGGCGGACGGATCCCTACAGCCTTTATACCTGATGCCGGGCGGCGCTGCGCTTGCCCGGCCTACAGGAGCGCGCAGGGAGAATGTAGGCCCGGTAAGGCGCAGCCGCCACCGGGCATCGAAGCGGGAAGGGTGCTGGATGCCTGTTGCCGGGCGGCGCTACGCTTGCCCGGCCTGGGGGGTAACGGAGCCGGGTGTAGGCCCGGTAAGGCGCAGCCGCCACCGGGCGTTGAAACGGGAAGGGTGCTGGATGCCCATTGCCGGGCGGCGCTGCGCTTGCCCGGCCTGGGGGGTTACGGTGCCGGGTGCAGGCCCGGTAAGGCGGGTTACGTAGCGGGTGGAGACAAAATGTTTGCCGGGTTAACAGACGCTGCTGAACGGTTCCCTCTCCCTCCGGGAGAGGGTTAGGGTGAGGGAAACTGGCGTGACACTGTCACCGGGCAACCCACTCCTGCAGGGCCTCGTACATCAGTTCGCCGAGCAGCGTGACCGCGGCGGAATGGGGTTCCTGACGCGGGGTTTGTTGCAGACTGACGGCCAGGTTGCCGGGGGATGGCAGTGATCCGCCGGCGGGGCGCAGATTGCCTGGCATGCCGATGCGGCTGCGTACCGTCAGTCCCAGGCCGGCCTGCACCGCCGCCCAGATGCCGCTCAGGCTGTGGCTGACGAACACCACCTGCCAGGGGATCCCTGCGGCATCGAGACAGGCAATAGCGCGGGAACGCATCAGGCACGGGCTGTCGAACATCACCAGCGGCAGCGGCTCGCCGGACGCCAGCCGCGCGCGAACGTCAAAGTCAGGATGCGCAATCCACGCCAGCGGGCAGCGGCCCAGCCCGGGGCCCTGATCTTCGGTTTGCCACAGCAGCGCCAGATCCAGCGTCTGCTCCGCCAGCGCCTGGCGCAGCGGGCCATTGCGATCCACCCTGGCGACGATCCGCACCTGCGGATGGTGGCGGGTAAACTGCCCAAGGATCCCCGGCATTAGCGATTCGCCAAAATCTTCCTGCATGCCAAGGTGAATTTCGCCAGTGAGCCGTTCGCCCTGCAGCGCGCGCAGGGTTTCATCATTGAGCGCCAGCAGCCGTCTGGCGTAGCTCATTAGCTTTTCGCCCTCCGCGGTCAGCGCCAGGTGACGCCCCTGTTTAACCACCAGCGCGACGCCGCACTGACTCTCCAGCTTTTTGAGCTGGGCGCTGACGGCGGAGGTGGAGCGCGCCAGACGCTGCGCCGCCAGGGCGAAGCTGCCGCACTCCATGCCGGTCACAAAGCTGCGCAGGGCGTCGAGATCGAGGCCGGGTAAGCGTTTCTCCATTATCATCCTTATTACCGGGACGTTGGATTCTGGCGGTTGCCATTATCGGGACCTTACTGTGGCATCGCGGCGGGCAGGCGTCAACGGACCCTGCGGCGAGAAGCGTAGAAGCGCGCGCCAGTCGCGCAGGCAGGCATAAAAAAAGCCGATAAGGGAACTTATCGGCTTAGTGCAGGCAGGGCTGGCCGCTGAGCGGGGCGACAGGCGCCGCCTCGCTCAGGCAGATTATTGCGCCAGCAGCTCCTGAGCGGTGCGCTCCACCAGGCTCAGCAGGACCTTCACATCATCCAGCGTCACCACCGGGTTCAGCAGGGTCAGCTTCAGGCAGGTAACGCCGTTATGCTCGGTCACGCCAACGTTGGCGCGGCCGGAAGCCAGCAGGGCGTCGCCGACGCGCTGGTTGAGCAGGGCGATAGCCGCCGCGTCGCTCTGCGCCATCTGCGCCGGACGGGAACGGAACAGCACGCTCGCCAGCTGCGGCTGCATCACCAGCTCCAGCGTCGGCTGCGACTTCACGTACTCCGCGACGTTTTTCGCCATGGTGACGCCGTGATCGATGATCGCCGCATACTGTTTCTGCCCCAGCGCTTCGAGGCCCATCCACAGCTTCAGGGCATCGAAGCGGCGGGTGGTCTGCAGCGATTTGGAGACCAGGTTCGGCACGCCGTGTTCTTCATCGAACTCGGAGTTCAGATAGGCCGCCTGATAACGCATCAGCTCGTAATGGCGGGCATCCTTCAGCAGGAAGGCACCGCAGCTGATGGTCTGGAAGAACTGCTTGTGGAAGTCCAGGGTAACGGAATCCACCAGCTCCAGACCGTCAAGATAGTCGCGATACTGCTCAGACAGCAGCAGCGCGCCGCCCCAGGCCGCGTCAACGTGCAGCCAGATCTGATGCTCCGCAGCGATACCAGCGATGTCGCGCAGCGGGTCGATAGCCCCCGCGTCGGTGGTCCCGGCGGTGGCGACGATCGCCATGATCTGTTCGCCGTTAGCCTGCGCCTGCGCAATCTTCGCCTTCAGGTCGGCCACGTCCATCCGCGCGAATTCGTCGGTTTTCACCAGCGTAACCGAGCGGTAGCCGAGACCCATCAGCGCCATGTTCTTCTGCACCGAGAAGTGGGCGTTTTCCGAGCACAGCACTTTGTACTGGCGGATATCCCCCGGCAGTCCATCCTGCTGGATGGAGTGTCCCTGACGGGCGAAGAAGGCGTCGCGCGCCAACATCAGGCCCATCAGGTTGCTCTGGGTGCCGCCGCTGGTGAAGACGCCGGCGTCGCCTGCCGGATAGCCGACCCGCGCGCGCAGCCACTCGATCAGCTTCATCTCAATGATGGTCGCCGACGGGCTCTGATCCCAGGAGTCCATGCTCTGGTTGGTGGCGTTGATCAGCACTTCCGCCGCCTGGCTAATCACCAGGCTCGGGCAGTGCAGGTGCGCCACGCACTGTGGGTGATGCACCGACAGGCTGTCTTTCAGGAAGTACTCGATCGCACGATCAATCGCCGCCTGGTTACCCAACCCCTGATCGTTAAATTCAAGGGAGATACGCTCACGCAGTTCGTCAACGCTTTTCCCCTGATACATCTCAGGTTGCTTCAGCCACTGCACAACGGCCTGACTGGTCTGCTCGATAACCTGCTGATAAGCCTCAACGCTCTGCGCCGAACCAGCAAGAATCGGATTCAATGTGGACATGGTGGTCACTGACTCCACTCAGACCGGTTTCACACCGGCGGCCAGCAGGGCCTGTTCAAATTTGTCGAGGAACACATTCAGTTCCGCGTCGCTGATCAGCAGGGACGGCAGCAGGCGCAGCACGCAGCCGTGACGGCCACCGCGCTCCAGAATCAGGCCCGCTTCGAAGCATTTCTTCTGCAGCAGGGCAGAGAGTTCGCCGTCAGCCGGGTAGCAGCCCATGTGATCCTGCGCGTCGTTCGGCTTGACGATTTCGATACCGATCATCAGACCGAGACCGCGAACGTGGCCAATGACCGGGTAGCGCTTCTGCAGCTCCGCCAGTTTGCCTTTCAGCCACTCGCCCTGGGCGGCGACTTTGTCGGCAATGTTGTTGTCGCGCAGGTGACGCAGGGTGGTCAGGCCGGTAGCCATCGCCAGCTGGTTGCCGCGGAAGGTGCCGGTGTGGTGACCCGGTTCCCAGGCGTCGAACTGCTTTTTAATGCCCAGCACCGCCAGCGGCAGACCGCCGCCAACCGCTTTCGACATCACGATGATGTCCGGCTGAATACCGGCGTGTTCGAAGGCGAAGAATTTACCGGTACGGGCAAAGCCGGCCTGCACTTCATCGACGATCAGCAGAATGCCGTGCTCTTCGGTCACTTTGCGGATGCGCTGCAGCCACTCGACCGGCGCCGGGTTCACGCCGCCTTCGCCCTGAACGGCTTCGAGGATCACGGCCGCCGGTTTACGGACGCCGCTCTCCACGTCGTTGATCAGGTTTTCGAAGTAATAGGTCAGCGCTTTGACGCCGGCTTCGCCGCCGATGCCCAGCGGGCAGCGGTACAGGTGCGGGTAAGGCATAAACTGCACTTCCGGCATCATGCCGTTGACCGCCGCTTTCGGCGACAGGTTGCCGGTGACCGACAGCGCGCCGTGGGTCATCCCGTGATAGCCGCCGGAGAAGCTGATCACCGACGTACGGCCGGTGTATTTTTTCGCCAGCTTCAGCGCCGCTTCCACGGCGTCAGCGCCGGAAGGACCGGTGAACTGCAGGCAATACTCTTTCCCTTCGCCCGGCAGGCAAGAGAGCAGGTATTCGGAGAAACGATCTTTTAACGGAGTAGTCAGATCGAGAGTATGTAACGGCAAGCCGCTGGTAATGACACTTTGAATGCTCTGCAATACATCAGGGTGGTTGTGGCCCAGAGCGAGAGTACCGGCGCCGGCGAGGCAGTCCAGGTACTGTTTGTTATCCGCATCCGTCAGCCACACGCCTTCAGCTTTAGTGATAGCCAGCGGTAACTTACGCGGGTAACTCCTGACATTCGATTCGAATTCGGCCTGACGGGCCAAAAAGGTTTCGTTGTTTGCGTCTAATAAATCGGCACGTAAAGTATCAATACGGACTTTATCCGTCATCATATCACTCCCACAACCAGCATTGCGGTTGAACGCTGGTTGAATAATTGGTGTAAGGAATTGAATTGGCATTCATAAAGCGCGCACAATATATGGCTTTTTAAATCCGCATTCAACGTTTTATTGATTGCGTTATTTTGACGTTATTCTTACCGGGGTAAAAATTAACGTAAGCTGCTGAATTATAATAAAACAACCCAGAGTAACGATAACCCTTTAAAGTGTAATTATTAGTGAGAAAGTCTCTATATTTTTATTGCCGCTGCGTTAAAGCGCTGACGGAAAGCCTTCCGTCAGCGATGGCAAGAGTCAATGCAGCTCAACCGCATAATTTGTTAAAGGTGTAACTTTTTTCACCAACTTATTGTTATATAAAAACTGTTCGTAAGTGTCGTAGCGCGCTTTATCCAGCGCCGCCGGATCGGCGGCGAACAGCGGCACGGTTTGCAGCCACGCCTGATGGTTAAGCTCGGTCTTCAGCTCCGGATGCGCGGCGGCGAACGCCTCCCAGCTCTCCTGCGGATGCGCGCGCAGGTAGCTGACCCCGGCCTGCAGGGCGGTGAGGAATTTACGGATTTTCGCCTCATGAATCGCGTCGCGGTGGGCGACAATCACCAGCTCGTCATAGGCCGGTACGCCATAATCCTCAACGTTCATCACCACCGGGGCTTTGCCCTGCAGCTTCAGCTCCTGCGCTTCTATATTACGATAGCCGCCGATGACCGCGTCCACCTGGCCCGTCAGCAGAGCGCTGGTCAGCTGAAAATTGACGTTGACCAGCTTGATACTGGCCGGATCGATCCCCGCATGCTGCGCCATGGTCGACAGGGTGGCCTGCTCAATGCCGCTGACCGAGTAACCCACCTTCTTGCCTTGCAGATCCGCCGGGGTTTTGATCTGCTTATCCAGGGCGATCACCGTGTTCAGCGGCGAGCCGATCAGGGTGCCCACGCGCACCAGCGGTAACCCTTCGTCAGCGAAGAAGTGCACCTGCGGCTGGTAGGTGATGGCCAGGTCCGCCTGACGGGCGGCCACCATGCGGGGCGGCAGCGCCGGATCCGACGGGGGGACAATCTTGACGTCCAGACCCTGGGCCTTAAAGGCGCCGATCTGCTCGGCCACCATAATCGGCGCATGGTCGGGGTTAATATACCAGTCCAGCACCAGGGTGAGCGGTTCATTGGCCAGCGCGTGACCGCTGAGCAGCGCCGTCAGGGTTGCTCCGGCGAAAAGCGACGTTTTCATCTGTTTTCCTTTATTACTTCATGATTATTCCGGCGACCAGTCGATCAGCCGGTGCAGCAGGGTGTCTACCGCCAGCCACAGGAGGAGGGTCAGCAGTACTAAAATAAACAGCGCGGCGAAGCAGATATCGGTTTGCAGCCGCGCGTTGGCATTAAGCATGACGTAGCCCAGCCCCTCGGCGGAGCCGACCCATTCGCCGATAATGGCGCCGATGGGGGCCACCGCCGCCGCCATGCGCAGGCCCGAGCCCAGCGCCGGCAGGGCGGCCATCAGGCGGACATGCCGCAGCTGAGCGCCGAAGGAGGCGTTCATGCTGCGCGCCAGATCGAGATACTCGTGGTTGACCCGTCGCAAGCCGTCAAAGAAGGCGGACGTGACGGGAAAGAAAATCACCAGCACCGCCATCGCCACTTTGGCGCTCATGCCAAACCCCAGCCACAGCACCAGCAGCGGGGCGAGGGCAAAGACCGGGATCGCCTGGCTGGTGAGCATCAGCGGCATCAGCCAGCGCTGCAGGCGCGGGGAGAGGATCATGCCCAGCGCCAGCGTGACGCCGAGCGCCACCCCCAGCGCCAGGCCGCTGAGGATCTCGCTGAGGGTAATCAGCGTGTGCCAGCCGAGATAGGCGCGATTGACCCACAGCGCCTCGGCGACCGCCGCCGGGGAGGGTAAAAGAAAGTGCGGAATGCCGCTGCGGCTGGCCAGCCCCCAGAGAAGCATCAGTCCGCAGAACACCATGCCGCCGCGCCAGAGACGTCCAGTCATGAGTGGGCCCTCATCAGCTGCTGCAGCAGCGCCGCCTGGGCGTTCAACAGCTCGGGCGCATCCGGCGCGCGCGGAGGCGCGCCGGTGAGGTGATGGCTGTCGTCGATCTCCCCGTCGGCGGCCGAGAGGACCAGCAGACGGTGGCTCAGCCGGCAGGCTTCCAGCGGATCGTGGGTGATCAGCACCACCGTGCGCCCCGCCAGCAGAGTGGCCGCGAGGGTCTGAATACGCGTGCGGGTGAGGGTGTCCAGCGCTGAGAAGGGCTCATCCATCAGCACGATGGGCCGGTCCTCATACAGGGTGCGGGCCAGCGCGGCGCGCTGACGCATCCCGCCGGAGAGCGTCGCCGGCCGGGCGTCGGCGCTGGAGGCGAGCCCCACCTGTTCAAGCAGGGTGGCGACCCGGGCGTGATCCACTTTCTCACCGCGCAGCCGCGCGCCGAGGGCGACGTTCTCCCGAACGCTCAGCCAGGGGTAAAGCAGGTCTTTCTGCCCCATCCACGCCAGGCGGCCGGGTATCGGCTTTCCGTCGCTGGCGACCACTTCCCCGCGGGTGGCGGGGGCCAGGCCGGCCATGACCCGCAGCAGGCTGGTTTTACCGGCCCCGCTGGCGCCGAGCAGCGACACCCACTGGCCGCCGGGGACCGTCAGCGACAGGTTATCGAACAGGCGGCGGTCGCCGAAATGGAGGCTCAGCTTACGGACCTCGATACCTGGCGCCGTCACGCCCGGGACTCCGCCGCGGCGTTGAGCCCCATCTGCCAGAACTGCGCCTCCAGGCGGGTGGCGGTGGTGAAGATGTCGCTCAGCCCGGCGAGGCGGGCCTCGCTTCCGCGCTGTTGCCACACGGTCTCCAGCAGCGCCAGCGCGGCGCTGACGCCCTGCAGATAGCCTTCATCGCCATAGTTACGGATCCACGAGGCGTAAGGATTATCCTCCAGTCGGGTGGAGGGGTGATGCAGCAGGCCCAGACCGATTTCGGCGTAACCCGCCACGCAGGGCATCAGGGCGACCAGCAGATCCAGCGCGTCGCCTGAATGACCGATATCCAGCACGTAGCGGGTGTAATTGATGGTTTCTGGCGCTTCGGGCTGGGCGGCCATCTCCGGTTCGCTAATGCCCCACTGGGCGCAGTAGCCGACGTGCAGCGGCACTTCGTTAAGGATGGCGTTCATGGAGGCGGCCGCGGCGCGCATCTCCGGCAGCGTGCGCAGTTTACTCACCAGCAGCGCGTAGCTGCGGGCGAAATGGATCAGAAACAGATAATCCTGGGTCAGATAGCGACGGAACGCGCTTTTCGCCAGGGTGCCTTCGGCAAGCTGCTGGACGAAAGGGTGCGCCACATAGTGCTGCCAGTCAGCGGCGGCCAGCTGGCGTAAACGGCCATAAAGACCTTGGCTAAACGCGGGAACAATCACAGGACCTCCATTTATGCAGGGGAGATCCGGGCGTGCAGGGGTGTGAACAGGCAATGGCGGTAATGCTGGCAAAATTGCCGACCCGTCCCTTCGCTGGCATGACCCAGATCAGGTTCAAAGGGTTCGGCTTGCGCCATCTCAGCCCTCACGGGACACCCCTCGGTAGCGCTATGTTATACGACATTCACCTTATGAATACAATCATCGCGCCGTCCGGCGGCGCGAAGGTGTTTTTCTGTGACGGCCAGCTCTTTTTTGTACAAAAATACCCGAAAAACAGGCCGCTGCGCGTTGGTGAGGGTTCTCCGGTTACGTTATATTTTCATTATTCCGTTGTAATAATCCTGTTCGCCACGCGTGTCGTGCGCGCCCCAACGCCCTGGAGTGAGCATGAAATTCCCGCTGTCCGCGCTGGCGCTTCTGTTCCTGTTGTGCCCGCCTGGCGATGCCGCCGATCTCTTCGATGCGGAAGATAGCATGCTCGACATGAGTCAGTATCTGGCGGAAAACCGTTACGGTTTTCTGCCGGTGCCGCTGGCGATAACCGAGCCGGCGATCGGCTATGGCGGCGGACTGTTTGGCCTGTTTTTACACGGTAAAGGCCGCCGGGAGGGCGGGCAGTTTATTCCTCCGCCGCTCACCGCTTTCGGCGGGGCCGCCACGCAGAATGGCACCTGGTTTATTGGCGGCGGCCATCGTCACACCTGGCGGCATGATCGCATTCGTTACCTGGCGGGAGCCGGCTACGCTAACGTCAATCTGGATATCTATTCCGGCGACATCGGCGGCTTCAGCCATGCTAAACCGGTGCAGACGCAGACCAAAGGGGTCGCCGCGCTGCAAAAGCTGCTGTTTCGCGTGGGCGATACGCCGGTGTTCCTCGGGGCCTCCCAGGTGTATGCCCGGGCGGATGTCGCTTTCGATAATCCGCGGGTCAACCGGGTCTGGCAGCAGGTGCTCGGGCAAAACAGCACCTCTTCGGCGCTGGGGGTGGTGGCGGAATATGACACTACCGATAATATTTTCTATCCTCAGAGTGGGTTAGCGCTGAAGGGCGAATATCGGTTTTTCCGTTCGCTGCTCGGGGGCGATTATCACTACAACACGTTTTCGCTGGACGGGAAGGTGTTTATTCCGCTCAGCCAGACGCTGACCCTGGCGATCGCGGGCAATTATCAGTCCTTAACCCACCATGATAAGCACCTGATGCCGATGGCGCGTCCTTACATCGCGCTGCGTGGGATTTCGCGCTACCGCTATCAGGGCGACTACGTGGCCACGGCGCAAACCCAGCTGGCCTGGGCCGTCACTCCGCGCTGGATCCTGCAGGGATTCGTTGGCGCCGGGAGCGCGGCGGACGCGGCGGAAACGCTATGGGAACAGTCAGAGGTGGCATGGGGGGCCGGTTTTCGTTACCTGATCGCGCGACAGTACGGTTTGCATACCGGGATTGACGTGGCGTTCAGCGAGCATGAGCAGGCGGTCTATTTCAATGTCGGTTCGGGTTTATAACTACACATGAGAACAAAAATGAGAACATCCGGCGCGGTGTTAACGCTGCTGTTAGCGGCCTGGGGCACGTCGGCTGCGGAGCCGGACGAGAACGACAGCTATTTTCCGATCTGGGGCGATGAGGCTCGCGCCAGAGGATATTCCATTCCGTTACCCTACGGCGTCAACCTGAGCTATATGAATATCCGCCAGGATATCATGGTCGACAGTATTACCTTTTCCGGGCTTAAGCTCGGCAATCATCCCATTCCCAGCGATATGTTCGCCATCGATGCCGGACACACCCGCGAGAAGAGCAAAACCGAAAACCTGCGCCTGGATATGTGGGTCTTTCCGTTCCTCAACGTATACGGACTGGTGGGGCATACCCGCGGGTCGTCCGTCTCCCAGGTATCAGTGGATTCAGACCCGTCGCAGTTTCGCGGCCTGGATCGGGCCATCGCCGGCGCGGTTCACCAGCTTTATCAGAGCGGGAAGTTGCAGGATATTGATTTTAAACTTGATTTTAAAGGGACCACCTGGGGGGCCGGCTTTACGCTCGCCGGCGGCTACGGCAACTGGTTTGGGTTAGTGGATACTAACTATACCCGCACCGACTTCGATATCCTCGACGGCAGCATTTCGGCGGTCACCGTCTCGCCGCGCGTCGGCTACCGTTTCAGTTTTCAGGGGATCGACGGGCCGTCCCATCTCAGCCTGTGGGTCGGCAGCATGTATCAGGACGTGCAGCAGGAGTTTAAGGGCGATCTCGCCGACCTGCACATGCCGCCAGAGCTGCAGCCCCTTATTGCCGCGGTCAATAAAGACGGCGAGGGCAAATTCGACGTTAAGCAGAAGCTGACCTCGCCGTGGAATATGCTGATTGGTGCCCAGTATGAGGTCACCAAAAACTTTAACGTGCTGACTGAATTCGGTTTTAACGACCGCAACAGCTTCTTTGTCTCCGGTGAATACCGTTTTTAACTAAAACTGCAGGCGCCGTCTGCCGGTAAGATGCGCGCTCTTTTGTTGCTGTGGAGAGGCTGTTGATGCGTAAAGCCTTATGGCTGTTATTCGCGCTGGCGCTGGCGCTGCCGGCGCTGGCGCAGGACCCGGTGTTGCCCGCCGTGACGGCGATCCATCCTGCGCCCACCCTGGGCGAGCTGTCGCCGCCGGAATCGCTGCGGCCATGCTGCGCCTTTGGCTACGACCTGCACGTGCGGGCGGTGGGCATTCCGATCCCGGTGTATCAGATTGGTAACGTGCTGACCCTGGATACCCTGGGCAAGCACCATTACAACGACAGCGCGCTCGGCGCGGTGAAAAATCTGCTGGGGCTGAGCGAGGAGCAGAACGGGCTTATCTATACCCGTCGCGGCGGGTTTATCGATATTGCCCATGTGCGCGACACGGCGGATTACACCTTTTATCTGTTCAATCGCATTTCGCCGACGCTGGGCCAGGCGGGGCGCATATTCTACAGCGAAGAACTTGGCGTGCGCCGCGTTCAGCTCAATGCCTTTACGCCGCCGGCGGGGGTCAGGCAGCGCTATCAGCTGGCGGCCTGGCTCGCCGGGCATCTGGCCTTCGAAATCGCCCAGTGGCATGAGATCGCCCAGTGGTATGGCTTCCAGTCAGTGCCCGGGTTTTCAGAGGAGATCTCCGCGTTTTCGCCGGAGGATCTCTACTCCAACTTACTGGGCGCCAGGCTGGCGATTAACGTCATCCTTAGCGGCCACGGCGGGTCAGTGGAAGCGTATAACCGGGCCATGGAGGCGGCGCTGAAAAAGGCGCTGACCCGGCTGATGGTGGCCACGCGAGGGGAGACGGAAGTGATGTTCCAGCGGATCGATGGCGACTGGTGGAACAGTCGCCGCCGGGTGCCGGATAAGTTTCTGGTGCTGAAGCGTAATTACGATCTACAGGAAAACCGGCTGCCGACGCCGGTCCCTTTCGAAACCATGCCGCCATATCGCCTGACCATGCCGGCGCAGGTGGGGGGATTCCGCTTGCGCGACCTCGGCGAGCTGCAGATCTATCCGGGGCACGATATGCAGGCGCTGCCGGTTCCTGAGCAATACTATGGCGCTGCCGCGTTTCAGGGGCTGGCCGATCGCGCCCGCGAGGCCGATAAAACCCAGCTGGCGCGCATTGAGAAGTAGCGAGAAAGGCTCAGGGCGAGGCCCTGAGCCGGCGAATTAGCGGAAGTTGACCCAACAGGCGCCGTTGTCGGCAGAGCGTACGCAGTTTTCCACCCAGCGGACGCCGAACGACCCGGCGCGGGCGTCCGGATACCAGAAGTCCGCCAACAGCGTCTCGTCACGCCGGTCAGCGGCGTCCATGGCGATGGCGAAGCGGCGATAGAGATTCGACCAGGCGTCGAACAGCCCCTCCGGGTGGCCACCGCCGATGCGATCGTCCTGGCGCGCCAGCGGATCAAGATAGCCCATGCCGCGCTCCAGAACGCGCGCCGGTTCGCCCTGCACCTCGTAGCGCAGCTGGTTGGGCTGTTCATCCCACCATTCAAGACTGGCTTTTTCCCCCACGATGCGCACCTTTTGCCCGTGCATGGAGCCGCAGTTAACGGCGGAGCTCCACAGCGAGCCGACGGCGCCGTTGTCATACTCCATCAGCACATGCGCGTTATCTTCCAGCGGGGCGCGGCTTTTGACGAAGCTTTGTCTGGCGCACATCAGCCGGGCGATCTTCAACTGCGGGGCCATGGTTTCGACCAGAAACAGCGGGTGAGTGGCAAGATCCCCCAGCACATAGCTGGGGCCGACGAAGCGGGGATCGACCCGCCAGCGGGTACTGGCGTTTTCCTGCTCCACCGGCTGGGCGTGGAAGCCATGAGCAAACTGCATATTGACGATACGAATGTCGCCCAGCAGTCCGTCGGCGATCATCTGCCGGGCCTGCAGGATCATCTGATGGCCGGCATAGCCGTAGGTCACGCCGATGATCTTACGCTGCCGCTGGCTGAGGGCCACCAGTTCGTCCGCCTCTTCGCTGCTGAAGCACAGCGGCTTTTCACACACCACGTGCAGCCCGGCCTCCAGCGCCGCCCGACAGATGGCATAGTGAGTGTTATTCGGCGTGGCAATCGACACGGCCTGAATACCGTCCGGACGGGCAGCCTCGCCGCGAAACAGACTCTGGTAATCGGCGTAACAGCGTGCGGGATCGACCCCCAGTTGTTGGCCGAACTGGCGCCCGCGATCGGCATCAATATCAAAGGCGCCGGCCAGCAGCGCAAAGGTGTTATCGCGCAGGGCGGCAGAGCGGTGAATATAGCCGATCTGGCTGCTGCCGCCGCCGCCGACCATGCCCCAGCGCAGGGTGCGGTCGAGCGGTCTTAAACCGTTAATCATGGGGTTCTCCTGTCAGAATCCGACGCCGCGCAGATAGCGCAGGCTCTCCGTGACCGCCTGCAGGCTGCCTGCGGCATGGCGCGGATCACGCTCTTGTTCAATGGTTATCCAGCCCTGATAGCCGCGGCGGGCAAGAAAATCGTTAATGGCCGGGTAGTCAATGGCGCCGCTGCCGAGCGGGCACATCACCCCTTCGGCGCAGGCGGTGAAAAAGTCGATGCCTTCGGCGACGGCGCGCTGGTAAACCTGCGGATCCACATCTTTGAAGTGCAGGTAGTCGAGCCGCGCGTAATAGCGATCCAGCCAGGTGAGCGGATCCATTCCGGCGTAGTAGAGATGCCCGGTATCCAGACACAACCCTGCCACGTCGTGCGGGATAGCGTTGGCCAGCCGCTCGATTTCATCGGCAAATTCGATGCAGCCCCCGGCGTGGGGATGGATAACCGCCCGCACGCCGTACTCCCGCCAGGCGAGGGTGCTGAGGGCGGTAATGTGCGCGATCATCCGCTGCCAGTCTGCGTCATTGAGGCGCGGAGCCAGCGCGCTGCGTCCGGCAAAGCGCGCCCGCTCGGGGTTGCCGAAGTCGATAATCACCAGATAGGGCGGCTGGAAAGGGTGCCCCGGGATGGGGGCGGCGGTCGGAGCCTGCGACAGATTGCGGCAGATTTGATGGGTCAGCGCCTCCAGAGTGGGATAATGGTCTTCGCTCACCAGATCGTCAAAGATCGTCCCGGCGACCAGCGACAGCTGATGCTGTTCCAGCGCCGCGCGCAGGCTGGTCGGGTCGGTGGGCAGGTAGCCCCACGGGCCGAGCTCGATGCTGCGATAGCCGGCCTGCGCCGCCTCCTTCAGCACGGTAGCCCAGGCGGGAAGGTCAGGGTTTTTCGGGTCATCCACGCCCCAGCTGCAGGGGGCGTTGGCGATAGGATAGGTCATGTCGGCTTCCTTTTATCACAGGGGATGCCGCTGAGTATTGAATGAAAATTTCATAGCCAACTATGTTGGAATGATAATTTTATGATGGCCGTCATGATTTGTATTGAGGTTGTTTTTGATAGTTATTTATCAAAATGAGTCCAGGCGTGGTCCAGGCGTGAGGCCGCCCCGTCGGCGACGGGGCGGGCGTTTACAAATTTTCTTTGGTGATGATATCGAAAGGCTGAGGGTGCGAAATCACTTCGCTGGGCGGCCGCGAAACGGCTTCCGTCATGGCGCGCAGGGTGGCGGCGGCAAAGTCATCCAGCCGGTGGTTGAGAATGACATCGATGGTGCCATCGATCAGCGCCAGTTCACTGTCGCTTAGCGGGCCATGGCAGACCAGGGTGACGGCCTGCTGGCGGCCGCTGTCGCGCAGCGCCCCGACAATCCCTTCAATGCCGCCGCAGGGAGCATAGATCGCCTGCAGGGCCGGGTACTGGCTGAGCAGCTGTTCCGTTACGCTTCTGGCGACATCCGCCCGTTCATGGCTGCGAACCGGCTCAAGGATCTGCTGCCCTTTACCCTGCTCGCGCAGACAGGAGCGGAAGCTGATCTCACAGCTTTCCTGACAGGTAAAACGATTATCGCCAATGATAATGGCTATTTCGCCTTCGCCACGGCATAAACGGTCGATAAACCAGGCGGCGGTGCGCCCGGCTTTTTGGTTATCAAGGCCGATATAGCCGCTGCGCTGGGGAACCGACAGATCCGAAAGCAGGGTGAATACGCGAACGCCGCGGGCGGCGGCCCGGCCCACCGCATGGCGAATCAGCGGGTGATCCAGCGCCACCAGGCCGAGCACCTCCACCTCATCGCTGAGCCGGTGAATGGCCTGGGCCATCGCTTCCACCGCATCAATGGCAAAATGCAGGATCGCCGGCGTCTCGCCCGCCGGCAGCCACGGCGCGGCCTCTCTTGCGAGCGCCCTCGCCAGCGGCAGGTAGAAGGAGTGGGTCTCCTGCAGCAGAATAAAGCCCATCCTGACGGTAACCGGCGCTTTGCCGGCGGCCAGGCGATAGTGCGGCTGTTCGAGGGTAAACCCCAGCCGCCGGGCGGCCTCCAGCACGCGGTACGCGGTAGATTCTTTCACCGCCGCGCGTTTGTTGAGTACCCGGTCGACGGTGGCCACGCCGACGTTGGCTTCGCGCGCAATGTCGGTAAGCGTGATTTTGCTGGCGGATTTTTTCACTGTGATGACCATTGAAAATGAGCGTTATGATAGAAACTATCATGGTAACGCTGAGCAGAACAACGGCCATCTGCGTGCCACGGCACAAGCCTGCGCCCCTGCAGCGTAAAGTGTGACGGGTATACACAGTCTGTGATCAAAAGCGACTACCCGTTCTGGCATTGCTGCTATGCTATTGAAATAAAATTAATAATAAAGGCAGTGTCTCCTCTGTCGGTTAAACCGTGCGCAAAGTCGCTCCGGGTGGGCGTCGCTGGGCCAGGAACCGACTATACTTGCCGCGCACGCGCGTAATGACGGTTACTCGATTATTTTTGCTATCACTTTATGCCAGCGTCAGGGCTGCACTGAATGATGTGCCGTTCCGCGCCGGGAGTGGGTCGGTTTGGGGCCTGTATGTTATTAAAAGAACTGGCTGTTTTTGATGTATTAAGCACCCCGATCTGGGTAGTCCATCCTTTTACAGAGTGTGTGGTCTATGCCAATCAGGCTTCCCGGACGCTGAGCGGCGATATGTCGCTGCATGAGATGCGCAACGGTATCTATTCCACCTGCCCGGAAACGCAGCTGCAGCATTATTTGCGCTATCTCGACGCCATGACTGAGATATTTGAAGTCTGGACGCTGCAGACCGCCAAAGGGTTGCAGTCGGTATATTGTAAAACCACCCTGGTGGAGACCGAGGACAGCGGCACCTTACTGTTATTCGAAGCGGTGAAGCTGCTCGCGCAAAATCAGTCGATTCATACCGGCTCCCGCCGCTACCAGCGGCGGAACAATGGCTTTTTTGCCCGCTTTTTTATGACCAATACCGCACCGATGCTGTTGATCGATCCTCAGAAAGAGGGCCGGATTGTCGATGCCAATATTGCCGCGCTGCGCTTTTATCATTATTCCGATGAGGAAATGCGCACTAAACATACCTGGCAAATTAATACCCTGGGTCGGGATGTGATCCCCATTATGAATAACATTGCCAATATGCCCGGCGGGCATAAGCCGCTTAATTTTACTCATATTCTGGCTGACGGTTCGCTGCGCCATGTTCAAACCTATGCCGGGCCGGTGGTGCTGTATAATATCCGGCTGATGTTATGCATCATTCACGATATCACTGAAGAAGTGCATCTGAAAAAAGAGCTGGAATTTTCCGCCGCCCACGATCCCTTAACCGGACTGTTAAATCGTCGCGAATTTTACCGGCTCGTCGACGCGCCGTCGTTTATCGCCCATGGTTTTTGTCTGTTGTTAATCGATATCGATCATTTCAAGAGTATTAATGATATTCACGGTCATCAAAAAGGCGATGAAGTTCTGCTGGTGATCTCCCGCATTCTGGAAACCTCGGTGGACCGTGAAGATAAGATATATCGCTGGGGAGGCGAGGAGTTTCTGCTCTTTTTGCCCCATTCGCCGATCGCCCGCGCGCTGATGGTGGCGGAGGCGATCCGCCAGGCGGTCAGCGAATATCAGACGCTGTCGGTCACCGTCAGCATTGGCGTCGCCGAGCATCATGATGGCGAAGCGATTGATCAGCTGTTTTACCGCGTCGATAAAGCGCTGTACGCGGCGAAAAATGACGGGCGCAACCGGGTAACGCGCATGCCTTTTGACAGTGCGGAACTGTTGCGCAATAGCGGTGGCGCAGCCTGATTCGCGCTCGCCGACTATACTGAGGATGAGCCAGCCTGCTGTAACGGGTGGTAATAAGATTAGCCTGTGTTTGAGGTGGCAAACAACGTATGGTGCGTCTTCTCGTTCTGCTGTCGGTAGTCTCTCTTTCTGCGCCGACGACGCTGGCGGCGGACGGGCACGCGATTAAACAACGTGCCGATGCGGTATTGACCTTGATGAGTTATACCGTGGTTCCCGACGTGACCGCCAGCGATCTCAACATCGGTTCCGGGAGCAACGATAAACACAACCTGACCATCACCCAGTTTGGCGGCGGGGCCACCCTGAGCGAGTCGTTTCCTCTTTACCTCGAAGGCACAATGGGCTACAGCCGTTACGACCCGCGATTCGTCGTCAGCAATGGCCAACAGACGCGGAATGTGCCGACCAAATGGAACAGTCTGACCACCACCGGCGGCGTCGGCTGGGATTTTTCGCTGCACCGGGACAGTCTCGGAGGTAACCTGGTGCTGCGGCCGATCGTCAATGTGATGCTCGGCACCCTGGCCAGCGATGTACGCCTTGGCCGCTGGGTCATAGAGCGAAAAACCAACGCCGATCTGCAGTTTCTTGATGGCGGACGCTTCAACGCCTGGGGGCTGGGCGGGGCGCTGATGCTGGATTATGAACGCTTCTCCGCCACCCAGGATATTGATGCCGAACTGCGTTACTCCTATATGCGTCTGCAAAGTTTCGGCAGCAGCGCCGAGGTGGTGCAGGGCGAAGCCAGCGCGGAGAACCTCGGCCTGTATCTGCGCCGCCGCGCGCCGATCGCTGACTGGACGCTGCTGGGCAACCCGTTGCGCTACGTGCTGGAGGGCGCGCATACTGAATTTATCGGCGACCAGCGAGGGGCGCTGGGTTTTACCGGTTTGACCTCCCTGGGGGTTGGTCTCGAACTGGACAGCAGTAAATACCCGGTCTTTATCACCCGCACCCGGCTGGTGGCGCGCTATATGTTCGGCAATAACACCACGGGCTATGGCCTCGGCCTGGCGATGAGTTTTTGAATGCCGCTAACCCAGCCAGCGCCTTCTCCCTTTTGAAGAGGGCCAGGGCGAGGATCAATCCTGACACCACACCCGCTCGCCGTTCACCCACGTCTCGCTGATATTGCGCTCATCGCCCAGGGTCATCAGTACGAACAGCTGCTCATAAATATCATGGCAGCGGCCCATCCGCAGACGCTGCAGCGGAGTGACCGCCGGGTCAATGACCACAAAGTCGGCCTCTTTGCCCGGCTGAAAATTGCCAATCTTCTCTTCCAGCCGCAGGGCGCGCGCCCCGCCGAGAGTGGCGTGATAGAAAGCCTCGCTGGCGCGCAGGCGATAGCTCTGTAGTTGTCCTACCTTGTAGGCCTCACCCAGCGTTCGCAGCATGCTGAAGGTGGTCCCGGCCCCGACGTCGCTGCCGATGCCCATCCGCACCCGGTGCTGCCAGCAGGCGGGCAGGCGGAACAGCCCGCTGCCGAGGAACAGATTCGAGGTCGGACAGAAGGCAACGGCGGACCCGGTGTCATGCAGGCACTGCCACTCGGCATCATCAAGATGGATCCCGTGAGCAAATACGCTGCGTTCGCCGGTGAGCTGGTAATGATGATAGACATCCAGATAGCGTGCATGCTCCGGCCACAGCTGTTTAACCCAGGCGATCTCCTCCCGGTTTTCACTGAGATGCGTCTGCAGCCAGGTATCGGGAAACTCGGCCCGCAGACGCTGCACCGCCTCCAGCAATGCCGGCGTCGAGGTGGGGGCAAAGCGCGGGGTAATGGCATACCCCAGCCTGCCGCGCTGATGCCAGCGGCGGATCAGCGCCCGGGTCTGCTCGTAGCTTTCCCCGGCGGTTTCGCACAGATAGTCGGGCACATGGCGATCCATCATCACTTTACCGGCGATCAGGCGCATATTGAGGCGCAGCGCTTCGCTGAACAACGCCTCCACCGAGGCCGGATGCAGGGTACAAAACACCAGCGCGGTGGTGGTGCCATGGCTAATCAGCTGATTGACAAAAAAATGCGCTATCTCCTGGGCATACTCCGCGTCGGCAAACTGGCTCTCCACCGGGAAGGTGTAAGTGGTAAGCCACTCCAGCAGCTGTTCGCCAAAGGCGCCGATCATCTCAGTCTGCGGATAGTGGACATGGGCATCGACGAACCCCGGCAACAGCAGCTTACCCCGCAGGTCAACATAGCCCTTCAGCGGATGCAGAAAGGCTTCACCCTCCTGCCATGGCAGCAGCGTAACAATTTTCCCGTCCTGCAAGAACAACAGGCCATCATTGAGATAGCGGGCCTGGGCGGCTACCTCATCCGGCGTCTCCGCCACGCCGGCGATATCAAAAAATGCACCGCGCACCGCGGTCTGGTAATCCATCATCGAACCTGCCTTCTCTTAACGCTCAGGGAATAGTGATAAACAGCAAGATTGGTGCCAGTTTGCAGCCTGCCGCGGCCAGTCGCCGCGGCAGAAGGGGAAGGTTACTCTTTTTGCGCCACCGCGCCGGAGCGGAAGGTGGCTTTCGCCTCTACTTCACGCTCGTCGCGAGCCAGCCAGCGGTAGGTGGTCGCGCCGAGGAAGACGCCGATAAACCAGCTGAAGTTCGCCACTTCGTGCAGGGCCGGAATAAAGCTGATAATCAGCCCCAGGCCCACCGACGGCAGCAGGGCGGCAATGGCTTTCGGGTTAAAGCCGTTGCGGTACCAGTATTTACCCTTCGGCGTATCGTCAAACAGGTCGTCTACCGACACCCGGCCGCGTTTGATCAAATAGAAGTCGGCGATCAGGATGCCAAACAGCGGGCCAATAAAGGCGCCCAGCACGTCGAGGGTATAGTGGATCAGTTCCGGTGAGTTAAACAGGTTCCACGGCGTCAGAAGTATCGACCCCACCGCGGCGATCATCCCGCCGGCGCGGAAGCTGATTTTCTGCGGCGCGCAGTTGGAAAAATCGAAGGCCGGCGAGACAAAGTTAGCCACGATATTGATGCCGATGGTGGCGGTGATCATGGTCAGCAGGCCGATGGCCACCGCCAGATCGTTGCCCACACGGCTGACGGTTTCAATCGGGTCGGTGATCATTTTGCCGAACAGCGACTGGGTGCCGGAGACAATCACCACGGTGACCACCGAGAACAGCAGGAAGTTAAACGGCAGACCCCAGCGGTTGCCGCGGCGGATCTCGCCCATGCTTTTGCCGTAGCGGGAAAAGTCGCCGAAGTTAAGCAGCGGCCCGGAGAAGTAGGAGACGACCAGGGCCGTGGCGGTGATCATCTGCCAGGTCTGCTCTCCGGCGCTCAGGGATTTGCTGGCGAGGGTAAAGGAGATCCCGTCGAGACCGGTCTTGTATACAATCCAGCCCGCCAGGGCCAGCATCACCACATAGACCGCCGGACCGGCGATGTCGATAAAACGCTTGATGGCGTTCATGCCGTGCCAGAAAACCATCGCCTGCAGCAGCCACATGGTGGCGAAGCACAGCCAGCCGAGCGTCGACAGCCCGAGGAAACTGCTGCCGGTCAGCGAGGCAAGGGAGGGCCAGAACTTGAGCAGGACCAGCATCAGGGCGTTTGCCGCCAGATAGGTCTGAATACCGTACCAGGCGAAGGCGATCAGCCCGCGGATCACCGCCGGGATATTGGCGCCGAAGACGCCGAACGCCTGGCGACAGATCACCGCGTAAGGCACCCCGGCCATCTGGCTGGGCTTCGCCACCAGGTTAGCGCACAGCTGCACAATACAGATGCCCACCAGCAGGCAGAGCAGAACCTGCCAGCTGGCCAGCCCAAGCGTAAAGAAGCTTGCCGCCACCACGTAGCCGCCCATGCTGTGCACGTCCGACATCCAGAATGAAAAGATATTGTACCAGCTCCAGTTCTGGTCGCGGGTGGGCGCCAGATCGTCATTACATAGCCGCGGACTGTAGCCGGCGGCCGCCTCGTGAGTCTTCGTCTGCTGCGTGTGGGATGAATGTGGCATGAAACCTGCTCCTCTGAATGAAAACCCTTTGATATGGATTGCTGAGGCTATTGCAGGATCCAGGCCAGAATGATGAATCTTGTATACAAAAAATAATATTTATGTATACGATCTGCTATCGATAAGTGAAACCGGAGTGGGTTAATGAATAATGAACATCGTCTCCAGGCCGCGCCAGCGCTGCAGGATAAGGACGAAAGCATTTACCAGGCGCTGATGACGGCTATCGTCGAACATCAGCTGCCGCCGGGCAGTAAACTGCCGGAAGAGGCGCTGGCGGAAGTGTTCGCCGTGAGCCGCACCGGCATCAGAAAGGTGCTGCAACGACTCGCCGCTGTGCAACTGGTCACGTTAACGCCCAAACGTGGTGCACACGTCACCAGCCCGAGCGTGGAAGAGTCCCAGGCGATCTTTCGCACCCGGGCGCTGCTTGAGGTCGCTAATCTGCCCGATGTGATCGCGCGCTGTCAGCCGCCGCATTTGGCGGCGCTGGAGAACATTATCCAGCGTGAACAGCAGGCCCATGAGGCGCACGACGGCCCGGCGGCGATCCGCCACTCCGCTGACTTTCATATTCAGCTGCAGGCTATCTCCGGCAACCCGGTACTCACCGAGATGGTGACCCGCCTCAGCCAGCGCTCCTCGTTAGTGATTGCCGCCTGGGGCGCACCCTGGCGCCAGGGCTGCCGTTGCGACGATCACCAGCAGCTGGTCGGTTTGCTGCGGGATAAAGCCCTGCAGCCGCTTAGCGAGGCGTTGATGCACCATTTTGATCATATTGTCGCCAGCCTGTGCTTCGAGCGCGATGGCGTCAGTCTGCCCGATTTTTCCCGGCTGTTCGCCGGCCACAAGGAGTCGTGATGTCTTCCGTTTGTATACAAGTGATCAACCCCAACACCAGCCTGGCGATGACCGAAACGATAGGCGCCGCCGCGCGTGCGGTCGCCGCGCCGGGCACCGAGATCCTTGCGGTCTGTCCCCGCGCCGGCGTGCCGTCAATAGAGGGCCACTTTGACGAAGCCATCGCGGCGGTCGGCGTGCTGGAGCAGATCAGGGCCGGACGCGAGCAGGGGGTGGATGGGCATGTGATCGCCTGCTTCGGCGACCCGGGGCTGCTGGCGGCGCGCGAGCTGGCTCAGGGGCCGGTGATCGGCATTGCGGAAGCGGCGATGCATATGGCGACGATGGTCGCCACCCGGTTCTCCATTGTGACCACGCTGCCGCGCACGCTGATCATCGCCCGCCATTTGCTGCACCAGTACGGATTTCATCAACACTGCGCGGCGCTGCACGCCATTGATTTACCGGTGCTGGCGCTGGAAGACGGCAGCGGCCTGGCGCAGGAGAAAGTGCGTGAGCGCTGCATCCGCGCGCTGAAAGAGGACGGCAGCGGGGCGATTGTCCTTGGCTGCGGCGGGATGGCGACGCTGGCGCAGGAGCTGACCCGCGAGCTGCGGGTGCCGGTGATCGATGGCGTCAGCGCGGCGGTGAAGATGGTCGAGTCGCTGGTCGCGCTGGGGCTGGCGACCAGCAAGCACGGGGACTTAGCGTTCCCGGAGAAAAAAGCGTTAAGCGGACAGTTTCAGTCGTTAAATCCATTTTAAAAGGGGCAGGTGATGGTTGAGAACCAGGAACACTATCCTCGCGATCTGCGAGGTTATGCAGGGCAGCCGCCGCACGCGCGCTGGCCGGGCGGGGCGCGGATCGCGGTGCAGTTCGTCCTTAACTATGAGGAAGGCGCTGAGAACCACGTCCTGCATGGCGATGCGGGTTCGGAACAGTTCCTGTCCGATATTATCGGCGCCGCCAGCTATCCGGCGCGCCATATGTCGATGGACTCGCTCTATGAATACGGCAGTCGGGCCGGGTTCTGGCGCATCCATCGCGAGTTTAGCCAGCGCGGGCTGCCGCTGACGGTCTTCGGCGTGGCGATGGCGCTGGCGCGGCATCCGGAGATTGTGGCGGCAATCAAGGCCGCGGATTACGATGTGGTCAGCCACGGCTGGCGCTGGATCCACTATCAGCACATGGATATCGCCGAGGAGCGCGAGCATCTGCACAAAGCGGTGCAGGTGCTGACCGATCTGTTCGGCAAGCCGCCCACCGGCTGGTATACCGGCCGCGATAGCCCCAACACCCGCCAGCTGGTGGTGGAGCACGGCGGCTTTGACTACGACAGCGATTATTACGGCGATGATTTACCTTTCTGGAGCGAAGTGGCCTGCAGCGACGGCAGCCGCCGACCGCACCTGATCGTGCCTTACACCCTCGACGCCAACGACATGCGCTTTGCCACCGCCCAGGGGTTCAACACCGCGGAGCAGTTTTATACCTACCTGAAAGACAGCTTTGACGTGCTGTACGCCGAGGGGGAAACCGCGCCGAAGATGATGTCCGTGGGGATGCACTGCCGGTTGCTGGGACGTCCTGGCCGTTTCCGCGCGCTGCAGCGTTTCCTTGACTATATCCAGCAGCACGACAAGGTATGGGTCTGCACCCGGCAGCAGATCGCCGACCACTGGCGCGAGGTCCATCCGTATCGCGGGTAGCTTGCTGCCACTCACCAGGCCCTCTCCCCAGGGAGAGGGCATCGCCCGAACGCGTCTGTTGAACCGGTTCACCAGGATGTATTTTGATTATTGAATAAGCATGGCGAGGAGTACCAGGCACAACAGCAGCACATAGATGCGTGCATACCATACATCTGGTACTGCAGGGATAGCCCGGCGGCTAAACATTATCCCGGCCCAGCCGGTCAGGACGAGCAGGACCAAAATTTTCAGGCTGATAAACCCAAGAAATCCGTTCAGCGGAATGCTGTGCCAGCCAATGACGGCATAGGTCACAGCCCCGCATAGCGCCACGGGCAAAGAAAGCGGGTTGGATGCGCTAACGCACTCCTGCATCGCATACCCGTGTCGCCGTAGCAGGGGCACCGTCATGACGCTGCCACCCACGCCCAGCAATGCGGCAATCATGCCGATAACCATACCGCCGCCAGTGACCACTGGCAGGGACAGGCGACGCCGAGCGCTGCCCGTGAAAAAACCTTTGCGCAACAAACAATCGCTGATGGTTGCCAGCATATAGAGAATAAACAGCGCGCGAACGATCTTCTCGCTCAATATCCCTGCCAGACATGAGCCGACCACCGCCCCAATGGCAATAAACCATAACAACGGGAACAGCGTCTGCGCGGCAAGCTTGCCAGCCCGCCAGTTTCGATAGCTGACCCAGCCGGCGTTAAATATCATCACCGCCGTTGAGGTAGCCACCGCGACATGCATGGCGTTTCCCGTGAGTTCCGGCTGCCGAAGCATCAGTTGATAGACAAATGGCACCACCACAAAGCCGCCCCCGAAGCCGAACAGGACTGTGGTAATGCCGGTCGTAAAGCCAGCCAGCGCAATAATAACGATCTCATTCAAGAGAGTATCCCCGACCTGAAAATGAGCGAGCAGCTTATACCGGTCGCGTACGGCTTCCCATTTGTGTAGCGCTCAATTACCTTTGTAAATCGGTCAAAGGGAGGCAGGTGTGCGCAACGTAAAAATTGACGAAGTCGATCGACTCGATCGCGAAGTGGTGGCGTTAGGTAATGACTATGCGCAAGGGTTTATCCTGCCACCGCACCAGCATCGTCGCGCACAGCTGCTGTATGGCGCGACCGGACTGATGTATGTCACCACTCAGGACGGAGAATGGGTAGTTCCTCCGCAACATGCTGTCTGGATCCCTCCTGAAACTGTGCACGCCGTCAGATTTGTGGGGGTGACCACGCGTAGCTTATATATTGAGCCAGATTATGTGACCGCTTTCATTAAACACCGTCGTTGCGAAGTGATCAGCGTCTCGCCGCTGTTGCGCCAGCTACTGCTTGAGGCTGTGGATTTACCACCGTTGTACGACAGCCCACGCGATCGCATGCTGACACAGTTGATGTTGCTGGAACTGGCCGCCATGCCGGTCCGCGAATTTGACATTCCGTTGCCGCAGCATCCGGCGCTGCTGGCGCTTTGTCAGGCTTTCTTGCTTAACCCCTCTATCCATGATCCTGCGGCGCGCTGGGCCAGAGCGCTGTTTATGAGTCCTAGTACCTTTCGTCGCCATTTCCTGAAGCAGCTGGGCCTGTCATTTTCCGCCTGGCGACAGCGAGCCTGTGTGGTGAGCGCCATGGCATGGTTGATAGCAGGGAAACCGGTGAACGAAGTGGCATTATCTCTTGGATACGACAATGCGTCCTCTTTCGCCACCATGTTCCGCCGCGTGACCGGGCAGCCGCCATCGGTTTATCACCCAGCCTGATGCTTCGGGGAAGGGGACTCCGGCAGCATGGGGCGGAAATGAATGTCGCGTTTATGGCGTTGCTATGCGTTAACATAGTCATAAGACAGACAATCCTGGAATGCCTGGCTTGCGTCTTCAGGTACCCCTACATTTAGTGGTGGCTGCCTCCAGCCGGTTTCTCTATTCTGCCTGTAACCGTGAGAAGACCGGAGTCTCTCTTTGTGAACCATCTTATCGTTGAAAAAGTCATCATCATCTTTCTTCTCATCCTGTGGGGATTCGATACATTCAGAACCAGGAAAAGAAAACGTTATGATCCCGCGATTGAAGCCGCTGATGCCAGCGAACGCCATCAATGGCGTTATTTCAGATGGGGTTTTCGGATCATACAGGTGGTAGCGGGTGTGTATATCTTCGTACAGCTGATTCAGGTTTTACTGAGATAGCGGTCCCGGGCAGGGGCGACTGAATATAACCCTTGTCAGCGACACGTGTTCCTGTTTTTCGCCGAGAGCTAAGAACTTGCCTGCATATAAACGGGCTGTTTTTAGTTTGTAACATTTCAAACAACAGCATACGTGACCTTTCAATGATGCAAGTGATACTTGTTCGACACGCAGAAACAGAATGGAATTTAAAAGGGAGTATTCAGGGACACAATGATAGCGCATTGACGCTTCGGGGGGAGCGTCAAACATCAGCCTTACTGGCGGCGATTGCAGCGAGTAATTACCGGGCAGAATGTGTTTACGCTTCTCCGCTTGGCCGGGCCTGGCAAATGGGACAGCGCCTGGCGGAGAGTTTTTATTGTTCACTGATAGCTGAACCAGCTCTGAAAGAACAGGCTTTTGGTCAGTTTGAGGGCATGACAAGCGTAGAGCTCCTGCAGAATAATCCAGACGCCGCAGAAGCATTATTCAACCTTGATGCAGAGTATTGTCCGCCAGGGGGGGAGTCTCTCTCACATGCTTCGCAGCGAATTATGCATTTTTTATCCAATCTGGAAAAAAAACATCATCATCGAACAATATGTCTTGTGTCTCACGGGCAGGTCATTCAGGGCGTGCTTGCGATACTAACAAGCGGATCTGTGGATGATTTTCACAGGTATGCGCAACCCAACGCGAGTTACTCCGTTTTCGAGCTGGTTAATGGAAGGTGTACCGCCCTTAGATGGGGGATCGCGACACATTTACGTCACCTGGATTGAACAGTCTGACTTACCCCAAATTCCTGCTGTTCATGTTTGCTATTCTTCCTCAGTTTGTCGTACCCGTCGCGGGTCCTGTCTGGTTGCAATTGCCTGTTCTGGGGAGTATTCAAAAGCGGGCTGGAATGGTTAGTCGCGATGGCATCAGGAATGTTTGGAAACGGTCCTAAACACCCGGGCGTTATCCAATGGCAGGAGCGGTGTACAGGCGTTGTCATCCGCATGATGTTTAGCGGGGCCGGCATAGTATCGACATCCGCCCGTTAAGGTATACACAACCGGTAAACCCGCTGTCCGCTTCTCGTTCAGACTGAAACGTAACCTCAGTTGGTTCGTCCGCTCTGTGCAAGGAGCGGACATGTCAATCTCAACCCGATGGCAAGCTCACCGGGCATGACATTATGCTTCAGCGGCGTTGTAACGTGCTTCCAGCTTATCCAGAAAGCCAAAAAGCGCTTGATTCATTTCCCTGTAATCGTGGGCCCGGAGCGCTTCAGGCGTGTCAACGAAACGGTAGTCTTCTGCACGGCTCAGGTCTTTCTCAGAATGGGCGATGAGCAGTTCTACAACGTCCAATGTGAGCTCCATGTGGCACTGGAAACCAAAGACGCGGTCTGAATAGGCAACGATCTGCCGCGGACAGCCTTCGCTGTAAGCAATAATTTTAGCCTCCGGCGTCAAACCTGGCATGTCGTTATGCCAGTGACCCACTGCCAGTGTTTTCCCAAAGTGAGAGAACATCTCATCCTTCCTGCCGTCTTCGGTCAATGTGATCGGGAATTTACCAATCTCTTTTTCCGGGCTATGAGAGAACGGCGCGCCCAGCGCTTCACCAATCAGCTGTGAACCCAGGCAGATACCGATCACCGCCTTACCGGTTTTAACCGCGCAAGCAATCAGCGCCTGTTCCGCTTTAGCATTAAAGTGCGGGCACGCTTCAAGCGTGGTGTCCGGATCTTGCGGACCGCCCATCACGATAAGAAAATCGATGCCTTCGGCGTCAGCAGGTAGCCGATCGCCTGCATAGACGCGTGAGTAAGTTACATCATGACCCTGGTTTATTGCCCAGGTTTCATATGCGCCCGGGGCTTCAAAACTTTCATGTACGATAAAGTGTACACGCATGAGGTTAAGCTCCTGTAATATCTTTGACGATCAGAATGATAAGTCACGCACCCATTGCCTAAGGCGCTATTCCGGGTGGTTCCAGTTTCGATATGATAAATGCAGGGGCTAAATCTGAAATGCCAGGTAGTATAGATAAAGCGCCAAGACATGATGAAGCCACAGGCTGGTCCAGTACTGCGATAAGCTATCAACGTGGTGAGGTCGATCCTCCCCATCATCATGTTGAGGGGCAGCTACTCTTCGCCACCAGAGGGGTGATGCTGGTGCAAACAGAGAGTGACCGTTGGGTGATCCCTCCTCAGCGGGCATTATGGCTACCGCCTCTGCATATCCATAGTTACCATCTGCTTTCACAAACCGATCTCAGGGCGATCTATTTCAGCAGTAGCCTTATCGCAGAATGTATGAGCTTTACGAAGAGTCAACAGGTGCATGTGATCACGGCTACGTCGTTAGTCAAAGAACTTATCGCAGGGCTGTTCAGTGAGGACTACGCCAGACCGATTCAACGGAAGATAGCGTTGTTGCTTCTGGAAATTCTCAGCGAGGCGCCACCTTTAACGATGGCGCTACCCATGCCGAATGATGAGCGATTATTCAGCGCGGCCAGATCGCTACTGGTCAATCAGCGCTGGGAAGCATCGCTGAGCGAGCTGGCTTTTATGTCGGCCATGTCGGAACGGACCTTTTCCAGATTGTTTATGAAGGATACAGGCTTTAGTTTTCGAACATGGAAGCAGAGAGCCAGAATTTATGCTTCGTTGGATCTTCTCGCGAACGGCGTTCCAATCAAACAGGTCGCTTACCAGCTTGGTTTCTCATGCCCGGCGGCATTTACCGCTGCTTTTCGTTCCATTCTTGATTCAACGCCGCGCGATTTTGTGCCTTAAACCGGGAAACCATATCCGCTGTTTGCTCATCGCAGCCGTTCGGATATGTTGCACGGGGAGCCATCTGCGAGGAACAGAATCACCGTAAAATCCTTGGGGAAGAGAATGATATTTATCCCAGTATTTAGTGATGGTTGTGGGAGGGCGGTTCAACTAGGCTGCCATTATATGAGCAGAATGAGACAGCCTTTAAGCATGGCCGTTTTTTATACAGCCACACGTTATTGAATTCAGGTCCGAAAAGGGCTACTGACCCACAAAAGAAAGGATGCACGAGATCGCGCTATGCGTATTGACTTCGTCTGCATAGGCGAAAGCAGTTTTTACCCGGGCCTGTATGTTGATGAGAAGGGAATTCTGCAACAGGTAAACCCTTCAATTACGAGAAATGACGTTAAGGTGACTTGCCGTTGCTGCACGCACACTTATATTGGTGAACCTGTACCCAGGATAGATTGAGTGACAATGCCTACTTTCCTGCCACGGATGCGACTGTCACAGCAATGAGAGCGATTGCCAACTTCGCATTTCGCTCACTGCAGACCTTTTGCTCGATAGCTTTTCCGCTTCGCGCCAGCATCGAATATTGTTGATAAAACGTCAGCCCGTTAACCTTGTCTCACAGCACCTCAACCACTTCAAACTCTTCTGCGATCAACTCCATATCCTCAGAAAAATGACCTTCACGAATGAAAAAACGCTGATGCTCTTGCTGCCAGTATTCAAGGCTTAAATCGCCTTCACCCTCTTTGCGGGCGAACGCTTCAGTCACATCACAAAAACGCACCAGCTGCATCGAAACCAGTCTGATCACGCAAACTGGAACATTCTGGCCATCAAGAATAATGTTATAATCCCCAATCCTCGGAGCAGACTCTTCCTGCTGATAAGAGGCAAAAGATCCGCAAGAAGCCGTTTTGATCCCTTTTTTAATCAGCTCCGCAAGCTCGCTTGCCAGTTCCGGACTGTCACCCATTTGCCAGGCCCCTGCGCCTGGATATTTCCTTTTTATTTCCTCAACTTCAACCATGAAAATTCCTTCGTTATCGTCAATGAAAAGAAAGTTATACCTTTTTTAACCTGAGCGGTCCCAACATTATCAGCGATATCTTTCTTTAGATAGTGTGGTCCGTTCTTCGCTCAAAACGGACCTCAAGGGCATTTAACTCGTTGGCTCTGTGCCAGAAACGGAAATTAACTTCAGGACGAGCAATAACATCGCCTGTCTTATTCAGACTGCCAGTAAAGCGGTGAACCGAACGCGTCCAGGTAGTAATCGATAATCGCCCGAACGTTCAGAGGAGGGTGGCGGGCATTCGGATAGATTGCCGCGATATGCTGTGGCTCCGTTTTTATGGACTTATCCAGCTCCGGCAGCAGTTCGACAAGCTCGCCGCGCTTCAGCCGGTCTCCAATCAGCCAGTCAGGAAACAGCACAATCCCCATCCCCCCGAGTGCGGCAATCAGCAGAGTTTCAGCATTATTCGATGACATCAGGGGCGAGACGGGGTAGTGCACCCATTCCTCTCCGTGCCTGCGCAGCAGCCATTGGTTTGGTCCTGACGAACCGCGATAGACCAGGCATTTATGCCGCGCCAGCTCTTCGGGTGATCCCAACATGCCGTGCCGGCGGATGTAATCCGGTGACGCGGCAAGATGATAGAACTGCTGGCCAAACACGCGCGCATGAAATGCGGAATCCGTCAGCACGCCAATGCGGAAAATTACGTCAGCCGGCTCGCGGTGCGGATCGATGTAATCATCAGTCAGGGTAAGCTCAATGCTGAGCTTCGGATATCGCGCCGTCAGGCCGGGTAACGCGGGGGCGACATGGCGCTGTCCGAAGAACACCGGTGCGTTTATGCGCACCATTCCGGAAGGCTCAAGCGTTCTCTCGTTGAGTTCCCGCCGCGCCTCCTCCATGCTGCCAGTCATGGCTCGCGCATAGCGGATAAAAAGATGGCCGCTTTCCGTCGGAATTATCGCCCGGGTATTGCGGTAAAAAAGCTGCTGCCCGAGCACATCCTCCATCTGATGGATGACGCGCGAAACCTGAGGCAGATATCCCTTCCCGCCGAGCTACCACAGAGAAATTCTGCGTCTCATAAACGTCAATAAAAATCAGCAGGGCGCGAATACTGATGATCCCAAGCTCATTCATTAATGCATATCCTGCACAAGTGTTTATCTCATTATGGCATTTTTTTCATCCATGTTAAGTCGTAATCTTCTCCGCCTGAACTACAGGAGACTGATTGCTATGCAACTCATATTGATTTTTATCGTCATTGCCGGAGGCATGGGACTGTCCATAGAGGCAGGATTGCTCGGGCCACTGGGTGGGGAGGTCGGTGACCTCTGGGCTACCTTCAGCATATTCGGCGTGGGTGCGGCGCTGACCTTTCTGCTGATGCTTTTTTTCAGCCCGCGCAACAGCCCGTCATTCTTTGCGCAACCAGCGTGGCAGCTGCTTGGCGGCGTGCTTGGGCCGATCTACGTCATCATCCTCACCGTGGTAACGCCGGCAATCGGCATCACCATGACGATGATCGGCATTCTGGCAGGCCAGGTGTTCAAGAGCCTGATGATTGATCACTTCGGCCTGCTCGGTACGTCGCGCCGGAAAATTGACAGTATGCGTATCATTGCGCTGATTTTTATCATTGCAGCGCTGGTTATGGTTGCCCCGGGGGTAAAGTAACGTTATGACAATTATCATGATTCTTCTCGCCGTCGCCGGTGGCGCCATGCTGAGTATCCAGGCGGCTATCAATGGCCAGCTGGGCAGCAAGGTCGGCGTATTCAAAAGCGCGTTCCTGACATTTTCTGTCGGCGCGCTGGTGACGGGATTGCTGATCTTCTTCTTCGAACCCAAACACACCCTGACGCTGATGGATGTGCCTAAATGGCAACTGCTGGGCGCAATGTTTGGCGTACCGTATATCGTCATTATGGTACTGGCCGTCCAGCGTATTGGCGCAGCAGTGGCTACGGTCGCCGTCATTTTTGGCCAGTTAACCATGAGCATGCTGATCGATAACTTCGGCTGGCTGGGCAATGCGTCGATTCCATTCTCGCTGAGCCGAATCGGTGCCATTGTCTGCCTGGGTATCGCGCTGTTCTTCATTTACGCCAGCAGCAGGTCAAAAGCCGCAACGGCGACACCCCCCCGGCAGCAGGAAAACGCTAACACATAAGCTCAGGTCTTCGTCATTAACATCGGTTTTGGTCTACAGGACGCCAAAACCCCAACGCACCCGTTTTCGCAGCAACGCGTCAGTGGCTCCCATTTTTTGACCTTAAGAGAAAGGTGCCGCTCACCCGGCTTCAGCGGTGGTAGCGAATTTTTCAGCTTCAGCAGAGAACACAGGAGCCAGGTGGACAAGTGATACCCGCGACAGCGTAGGGTGTCCGGGTGGAACTCCCCCGCCAGCCAGCGCCGGCGGGGGAGTTGACGATTATTCCCAGCGTTTCAGCAACAGGCTGGCGTTAACCCCGCCAAAGCCAAAACCGTTCGACAGCGCATAGCGCATCTTCTGCGGGCGGGCCTCCAGCGCCACCAGGTTAAGACCGGCCGCCTCTTCATCGGGATGATGCAGGTTCAGCGTCGGCGGCACCACCTGATCACGCAGCGCCTGAATGGTGAAGATGGCCTCAATCCCGCCTGCCGCGCCTAACAGATGGCCGGTGGCGGATTTCGTCGAGGTAATGGCGACGGGATGTGCGCCAAACAGCGTTTTAATCGCCGCCAGCTCGCCTTTATCGCCGACCTGGGTCGAGGTGGCGTGGGCGTTAATATGGTCAACCTCTTCAGCGGTCACTCCGGCCTGGCGAAGGGCGGTTTCCATGGCCCGACGCGCGCCGTTACCATCTTCCGGGCCCGCGGTCAGGTGATAAGCATCTGCGCTGGTGCCGTAGCCCACCAGCTCGGCCAGCGGCGTGGCGCCGCGCGACAGCGCGTGCTCCAGCGACTCGATCACGATAAGCCCGGCGCCTTCTCCCATCACAAATCCATCGCGGTCGCGGTCAAAGGGGCGGGAAGCGGCTTCCGGCTGGTCGCTGGAGGCGCTGGAGAGCGCCCTTGCCGCGGCGAACCCGGCAAGGCTAACGCGATGTATTGCCGCTTCCGCGCCGCCGCAGAGGGCGATATCCGCCTCGCCGCTGCGGATCATCCGCGCCGCATCGCCAATGGCCTGGGCGCCCGCCGCGCAGGCGGTGACCGGCGCGCCGATAGGGCCCCGGAAACCGTGAGCGATAGACACATGCCCGGCGGCCAGGTTGGCCAGAAAAGAGGGAATGGTGAACGGGGAGAGGCGACGCGGCCCGCGCTCATCGGTGGTATGTACCGCATTGGCGATCTCGCTGAACCCGCCGATCCCGGTGGCGATCACCGTGGCGGTGCGTTCCTGTTCGGCCGCAGATGCCGGCGACCAACCGGCCTGAGTCAGCGCTTCACGCGCGGCGACCAGCGCAAACTCGATAAAACGATCCATCTTTTTGCGCTCTTTCGCCGGGATGGTCGCCAGCGGGTCGAAGCCGTGCAGCGGATCGCTTTCAATGGACGGCACCTGGCCGGCCACTTTGCAGGGAATATCCGCGACCAGCTGCTCGCTGAGCCGGGTAATCCCTGATTTTCCTGCCAGCAGCGACTGCCAGACGTGCTGTACGCCGCAGCCCAGCGGGCTGACAATCCCCATCCCGGTGACGACAATGCGTTTAACTGAAACGCCCATAGTTAACTCTCCTGTAGTATCAGTGTGCCGGCAGCTTTTTCATCAAGGGAACCAGCTGCGCGGCAGGCAAAAAACCAATCATGATGAGGTAGAACGCATCGGAAAATGCCTGGGTTCGCGCCTCCCGCCGCGCCAGCGCGGCATCCGGTGAGATCCCCGCGTGGCGAAGTTTGCCGCGCTGCGCTGAACAAAATCCTGGCGTTATTCAGATGGCCGCCAGAACGTGGACGCTTTGCTTACTGGCCGGATTCATTGCCGGCATCTCTGTAGGGTTCAGGCTGGAATTTTTGCCCGCTATCGCCTTCGCGTTTGCGCAGCAGATATTCATGACGATATTGCATCAGCGGCGAGGCGGCGGGGCCTGGCACCATGGCGTATTTACCCGGAATAATCTCTTCCCCGGTCGCTTTATCCACCATGACTGGCTCCACGCGGCGCTGGGTGGCGGTTTCCACCAGCTGCATCTGACGGCCTTCGGGAGCGAAGTGGCGATTACCCCATTCCGCCAGCGCCAGCAGCACCATGCGGAAATCGCGGCCGCGCGGGGTGAGGTGGTATTCGTAGCGCGGCGGCGTGCTGCTATAGCAGACCTTCTCCAGCAGCCCGTCATCGACCAGCGCCTTCAGGCGGCGCGACAGAATATTGGGCGCGACGTTGCTGCTTTTCTGAAATTCGTCGAAGCGGGTAAAGCCCGCAAAGGCGTCGCGCAGGATCATGATGCTCCAGCTGTCGCCGATGCGGCCCAGGCTACGGGCGATGGGGCAGGGAGCGTGGCAAAGCGGTTCATTTTTCATGGGCGGTCCAGGGAGCAGGTGGCTGTTGCCAGCAAATTGACATAGTCACTATCAAAATGCAAGTTACTCTTGATAACCGTCAGGGGAGCAGCCGCTGGCGTTCCGCTACGTCATTTCTTCCTTTGACTGCTGAAAGCGGGACAGTCTCCGCCGCCTGCTTATTTCTGCTTTACCGTAATAAGAGATAAAAACCGCTGATGGCAGATGAAACATTTTAATAATCATAGAAATCGATGTGGTGGGTAATGACCTTTATTGGGGGATACGATATAAGGTATGGCGAAGGCAAATTAATATTCTCATAACTTTTTAAGGTTAAATAAATGAAGCAGGTGGGTATTGTTGGCTGGCGGGGCATGGTTGGCTCAGTATTGTTGCAGCGAATGATCGAAGAGAATGATTTCGACGATATTTCAGCGCATTTTTTTAGTACCTCCAGTGCGGGTGCCGCGGGCCCGGTTATTAATGGTAAAAGCGACAGACTGAAAGATGCGAATTCCCTGAGCGCCCTCGCCGAAATGGATATTATTATAACCTGTCAGGGCGGGGATTATACCAAAGCCATCTATCCGGCGTTAATTCACTCGGGCTGGCAAGGGTACTGGATCGACGCCGCTTCGGCGCTGCGAATGGATGAGAACGCCTGCATTATTCTCGACCCGGTCAACCGCGATAATATCGATCGTGCGGTGAAAGCGGGAGTGAAACTGTTTGTCGGCGGCAACTGCTCCATTACGCTGAGCCTGATGGGGCTGGCCGGGCTGATCAAGGCTGATCTGATCGAATGGATGAGCGTCATGACCTATCAGTCTGCCTCCGGGGCGGGCGCTAAACAGGTGCGGGAATTGATCGCGCAAAGCGCGTATATCAGCCAGCATTTGTCCGCTGATGAACTGGCGGCATCAGGTTCCGTGCTGCCTTTAGTCAATAAAGTGAGTGAGCTGATTAATAGCGCCGGCATGCCGGTGGAGCATTTTGGCGTCCCGCTGATGGGCAGCATTATTCCATGGATCGACAGCGATTTAGGCGATGGAAATAGCCGCGAAGAATGGAAGGGGGAGGCGGAAACCAATAAAATACTTGGCCTTGCGCCCGGCACCATCCCGGTTAATGGTTTATGTATTCGGGTCGGCGTGATCCGCTGCCACAGCGCTGCCATTACCCTTAAACTTAAACGTGAGGTCAGCGAAACGGAATTCGCAGAGTTAGTGACCCATTCCCATCCGTGGGTAAACTATATCCCCAATAATAAGCCAGAGAGTGTCAGTAAACTGACCCCGGCTGCTATTAGCGGTTCGCTGCAGGTGGGTATTGGCCGCTACAAGAAAATGTCGCTAAATAATGAGCCGATCTACTCGGTATTGACGGTGGGCGATCAGCTGTTATGGGGCGCGGCGGAACCCTTGCGCCGTATGTTAAATATCCTGCTTGGCAAAGTGTAATGACAGTTGCTGCCTGACAGGCCTGCGGCAGAAATGACCTTTTCAGCGCAAGACTATCTGCTGATTCAGCAGCCCTCAAACATCCTGACCATCGCCAATAACTCCATTTTTACCGGTCCGGGAATGGCCAGTGGAGACGGTTTCCACCTGGCCATAATCGGTATTGTTCCCCTCAGTCCATCAGACTGACCTGGGCGGCGACAATCCGCCAGCCATAGGGAAAACGCACCCACGTCTGCTGCTGGCGTCCAGGGCGGGCGCTGCCTTCGCGGGTGAACTCGGTGCTGCACACCGCCATGTCCGCGCCAAAGGTGGTGATGATAGTATGGCGCAGATCGCGGGCCAGACCGGCGGCGGGGCGGGCGGCGCGAAAGGCGCGGATCGCCTCGATGCCATACAGATTTTCGCCGGCCCCCAGCCGCACGGTACGCGGATCGTGCCAGAACAGCGCATCCAGCGCCTCGATGTTATTGCTGACCAGCGCCTCTTCATACTGATAAAACGCCGCCGTCACCTCGGCGAGGATCGCCGGGCGGTCTACATTATCCAGATTGATCATGCTGCAATCTCCGCCACTCGGGCATCGGTAATGCCCATCGCTTCCAGCGCCCGCGCGGCGCGAAGACAGGCTTGTTCGTTAAACGGCGCGGCAATCAGCTGCAGGCCAATCGGCTTGCCGCTGGCGGTACGCAGGGGCACGGTCACCACCGGCAGCCCGAGGAAGGAGATCGGCTGCGTCAGCATTCCCATGCTGGCGCGCACCGGCAGCGGCTGGCCGTTAATCACCATCTCCTCGGCGCCAATCGGCGTGGCGCTGCATGGGGTGGCCGGGGCGATCAGCACATCGGCCTGACTGAACAGGGATTTCATCGCCTGACGGGCATGGCGGCGGAAGCGCTGGGCCTGCAGATACCATGCGGAGGGGATCATCGCCCCGGCCAGCAGCCGCTCGCGGGAGTGAGGCTCAAAGCGCTCGGGCGAGTGGCGAAGATCCGGCAGATACTGATTGCCGCCTTCGCTGGCGCTGATGATAAAGGCCGCCGAGCGGGCCAGGGCGGCATCCGCGAACTGCAGCTCGCTGTCGGCGCCCAGCGCGTGGGCGACCCGATCCACGGCCGCCCGGGCGTCGTCATCGCACCAGGTGGTGAAATAGCCCCCCAGCCGCGCGCAGCGCAGACCCTCCAGCCCGCGCTCCAGCAGGTTGCCGGTGCGCTCGCTGGCTTTATCGGCCTGAAAGTCATCGGCCGGGTCGCGCCCCTGCAGGGCGTCATACACCGCGGCAAGGTCGGCCACCCGGCGGGCAAAGGGACCAATATGATCCAGACTGGCGACAAACGGATGGCTGCCGGAGCGGGAGAGGCGGCCGAAAGTGGGTTTCAGGCCAAAGATCCCGCACAGCGACGCGGGGACGCGGATCGAGCCGTTGGTATCGCTGCCGAGGCTGAAATGGACCAGCCCGGCCGCCACCGCCGCGGCCGAACCGCCGGAAGATCCGCCGGCGATCCGCGACAGATCGTGCGGGTTATGCGTCGCGCCATAGTGGCTGTTTTCGGTGGTGAAGCCGTAGGCGTAGGCGTCCATATTGAGCATCCCGCTGAGCAGGGCGCCGGCGCTGTGCAGCTGGCGCACCGCCCAGCTGTCGCTGGCTGCCGGCGGCCGGTCGCTCAGCAGTTCCGCTCCGGCGAGGGTGGTGTGCCCGGCGACATCAAACAGATTTTTCACCGCGTAGGGAATGCCCGCCAGCGGCGGCAGGGGGCGCTTTTCCCGGCGCAGGGCGTCGATGCTGTCGGCCTCCGCCAGCATGCGCTGGGCGGTGACCTCGGTCCAGGCGTTGATCTGCGGATTCACGCGGGCGATATCGTCCAGCGTCTGGCGGGCGATCTCCCGGGCGCTCAGTTCGCCCTCGTGCAGCGCACGCTGGATCTCGGCGATGGTGAAATGGTGAAGTGTCATGCTTTATACACCCCCGCAATGTCGTCGCGCGGCCCGAGGGGATAGTCCATCAGCGGCTGCGCCATGGCGGCGATGCGGGCAAACTGGCGCTCCAGCTCCTCACGGCGCGGCGCATCCAGCTCCAGGCGCAACAGGTGGGTCATCTGCGTCAGATACTCGCTCCAGTCTGGCTGTGTGGTCATGGTCTGCTCCTTAGTATCCGGCGGCGGCGCCGTTGCTGCGTGGATCGGTAGCCCCTTCAAGCAGGCCGTTGGGATGGCGGACAATGGCCCCGGCGTGGCCCATCGCCTCGCTGAAATCGGCCAGCACTTCCACCTCGTGCCCCAGCTCGCGCAGGCGAGCGATGCAGGCGGGGGCAAAGCGTCCCTCCAGCTTCAGTGAATCCGAGGACTGGCCCCAGGTGCGGCCCAGCAGCCAGCGCGGCCGGGAGATGCTCTCCTGCAGCGGCGCCCCCTGCAGGATATAGCGGGTAAACAGCGCCGCCTGGGTCTGCGGCTGCCCGTCGCCGCCCATCGAGCCATAGACCATCACCCGGCCATCGTTCAGGCGCGCCGCGGCGGGGTTGAGGGTATGGAACGGCTGTTTGCCTGGCGCCAGCGCCAGAAGATGCTGCGGATCGAGGCTGAAGGCCGCCCCGCGGTTTTGCCAGACGATCCCGGTGTCCGGGATCACCACGCCGCTGCCAAACTCGTGATAGATGCTCTGAATGAATGACACCGCCAGGCCGCTGTTATCCACGACGCCCATCCAGACGGTATCGCCCGGGCCTTTGCCGCCGCCCCAGGGCGAAGCGCTGGCGTCGTCGATGCTGTCGGCCAGCGGCTGCAGCGCCTCCGGAGTCAGCAGTTGCTGAACGTCGACATCCAGATGGCGCGGATCGGTGATATGCGCATCGCGCAGGGCAAATGCCCGCTTGGTGGCTTCGACGATGCGATGCACCGTTTGCGCCTCGTCGGCGTCGGCCATGTTCAGACGGTCAGTGATGCCGAGGATCGCCAGCGACACCAGCCCCTGCGTCGGCGGGGCGAGGTTCCACAGCGTGCCCTGTCGGTGCTGGAGAGTCAGCGGCGCCGGGCGCCGGGCGCGGTGGGCCTGCAGGTCGCCGAGGGTAACGGGCATCCCCAGCGCGGCCATCCCCTGGGCGAGACGTTCGGCCAGCGGGCCGCGATAGAAACTGTCGAGACCGTCGCTGGCCAGCATGCGCAGGGTTCCGGCGAGGGCGGGCTGGCGAAAGCGGCTGCCGGCCCGGGGGGGCTCGCCCGCCGCCAGCCAGGTTTCGCTGAAGCCCGGCTGGTGGCGCAGCTCTTCCAGTTTGCTGGCGGTGGCGTGGGCCTGGGAGGCGGTGACCGGAATGCCGTCTTCGGCATAACCGATAGCATCGGCCAGCAGGCGCGCCACCGGCAGCGCGCGGCCGGTTAAGTCCCGTGAAATTCGCAGCGCCTCGTCCCAGCCGCTGACGGTGCCGGCGACGGTCAGCGCAGCCTGCGGTCCTCGGTGGGGAATATGCCGCTGACCGGCATAGGCCTCGAGGGTGGCCAGCGAGCCGGCCGCCCCGCTGGCGTCAATGGCGATGGGATCCCCCCCGGGAGGCACTATCAGCCAGAAACCATCCCCGCCCAGGCCGTTCATGTGCGGATAGACGACGGCGATGGCCGCGGCGGCAGCCACCATCGCTTCAATGGCGCTGCCGCCCTCGCGCAGGATGGCCAGCGCGCTCTGGCTGGCGAGGTGGTGAGGAGCGACCGCCATGCCGTGGGTCGAAACGTTGCTACTGTGCATAAATTATCCTTTCTGAACGAATCACCCGCAGAACACTGCAAAAGCTGTTCCATCTCTGAACGTTTCGTTTCATTGATAAAAACAATGACCGGAATTTTCCCGCTGGCACGCTATGTGTAAGGCATAGCAGATACAGTATGATGAGGGATGGATGATGAAACGAAAGTTACAGGGGCGCTATGCAACAACTCGATGAACGACTGAAAGGGCAATATGCCTCGCTGTCGCCGCAGGAGCAGCGGGTGGCGGATTTCATCTTTGACCACTTTGATGACCTGATAAGCTACAACAGCGCCGAGCTGGCGCAGCTGAGCGGCGTGTCGAAAGCCACCGTCAGCCGGCTGTTCAAGCGCCTCGGCTATGACAAATATAAGGACATGCGCGATGAACTGCGCACCCTGCGCCAGAGCGGAATGCCGCTGACCGACCAGCGCGACGCGGTGCAGGGTAACACGCTGCTGGCGCGTCATTATAAGCAGGAGATGGCGAACCTCACCCAATGGGTCAATGCCCTTGACGCTCACCAGTTCGCCGAGGCGCTGACGGCGATGGTGGCCGCGCGCCGCATTGTGGTGATTGGCATGCGCAATGCCTATCCGGCGGCGCTGCACCTGCGCCAGCAGCTGCTGCAGGCTCGCGGTCAGGTGCTGGTGCTGCCCCAGCCGGGGCAGAGCCTCAGCGAAGAGCTGGTCGACCTGACCGCCGATGACCTGGTGGTGATGATGGCGTTTCGCCGGCGGCCGCGGATCGTGCGCCCGCTGCTGCAGCAGCTGCAGCGCGACGGGGTGCCGGTTCTGTTAATGTGCGAGCCGCAGGCCCACAGCCTGTTCCCGCTCTCCCGCTGGCAGCTCTGCGCGCCGCTGGACAGCGTCTCGGCTTACGACAGCTATGCCTCGGTCAACAGTTTGATCAATCTGCTGGCCAATGCCTTTCTGCATGAAACGCTCGACAGCGGTCGTCCGCGGATCCACGATATCGCTACGCTTTATCAGCAGCTGGACGAGCTGGAACAACGCTGATGGGGCGCCAGCGTGGTGCTGTGCATCAATATGGTGCATTTGGTTCCGCGTTCTGGCGCCGTCGATTTCTACTCTTCTGCTCCTTACTCCCTGTCCGTTCACACTTTTTGCCTTTATTCCTCGCCAACCCGCGCATCGACCGTATCTGGCACATTAGTTGCAAAAACAGATTCAAAGAATCTTTTGTTTCATGCTAACGTAACGGGTAAACATCATGAAGAAACTGTTGATCGCACTGGCCGGGGCCGCTTGTCTCCTTTCGTCTGTTTCCGCCGCTCAGGCTGACCAGCTCCAGGATATTGAAAAACGCGGCGTCATCCGCATTGCCGTACCCCAGGATTTTCCGCCATTCGGCTCGGTGGGGACCGACCTGCAGCCGCAGGGGTATGACATCGACATGGCGCGCTATCTGGCGAAGTCGATGAAGCTCAAGCTGCAGCTGGTCCCGGTAACCAGCGCCAACCGCGTGCCGTATCTGCAGACGGATAAGGTGGACCTGGTGATCTCCAGCCTCGGCAAAAACGCTGAGCGTGAGAAAGTGATCGACTTCAGCCGCGCCTACGCGCCGTTCTTCCTCGGGGTGTTTGGCCCGAAAGGGGCGGAGCTGAAGGACGCGGCCGCGCTGAGCGGTAAAAGCGTCGGCGTGACCCGCGGGGCGGTGGAAGACATGGTGCTGACCAGCGTGGCGCCGCAGGCGGCGCAGATTAAGCGCTACGAGGACAATAACACCACCCTGTCGGCCTACCTGTCAGGTCAGGTGCAGTATGTCGCCACCGGGAACCTGGTGGTGGCGGCCATCGCCCGGCAGAACGCCGACAAAGCGCCGGTGCCGAGCTTTATGCTGAAGGACTCGCCGTGCTTTATCGGGCTGAAAAAGAACGAACCGGCGCTGAAGGCGAAAGTGGATACCCTCATCGAGCAGGGCATTAAGGACGGCACCCTCAACGGTCTGTCTGAGAAGTGGCTGAAAGCGCCGCTGCCTGCCAGCCTCGGCGCGTAAGGTCTGTGGATGACGGAGCAACTTCATTTTTCTGAGCTCTGGCCGCACTGGCCGGAGCTGCTGGCCGGCCTGTGGGTGACGGTGCAGCTGACGGTGCTGGCGACGATCGGCGGACTGGCGATCGGCATCCTCGGGGCGGCGATCCGCAGCGGCCGCCCGGGCGTCCTCAGCCGGGTGTGGGGCGGATATGTGGAAATCATTCGTAACACGCCGTTCGTGGTGCAGCTCTTTTTTATCGTCTTTGGTTTACCGAACCTGGGACTGAAGATGACCGCCGGCGAAGCGGCGCTGCTGGCGATGGTGTTGAACCTTGGGGCCTACAGCACCGAGATCGTGCGCGCCGGCATTCAGGTGACGCCGAAAGGCCAGTGGGAGGCCGGACGCGTGCTCGGACTCAGCCGGACGCAAACCTTCCTTCGCGTCGTGCTGCCCCCGGCGCTGCAGCGGATTTATCCGGCGCTGGTCAGCCAGTGCATCATCGTGATGCTCGGCTCGTCGGTGGTGTCGCAGGTCTCCTATGAGGAGCTGACCTTCGCCGCCAACCTGATCCAGTCGCGAACATTTTTGAGCTTTGAGGTCTATCTGGTGACCACCGGGATCTACTTAGCGTTATCGATAGCGATGCGTCAGCTGCTGATGGCGGCGGGGCGTAAATGGCTGGGAGTGCAGGCATGATGACCACCTTTACCGACTGGGACATTATCCGCAACCTGCTGCTGGCCGGTCGCTGGACGGTGCTGCTGTCTCTGGTCGCGTTCACCGGCGGGGCGCTGGTGACCTTACCGTTGCTGCTGTTGCGCCTGACCGGCGGACGGCAGGTAAAACGACTGATCCGCGGCTACGTTGAACTGTTTCAGGGGACGCCGCTGCTGATGCAGCTGTTTCTGGCATTTTTCGGCGTGGCGCTGTTCGGCATCGACGTCTCGGCATGGACCGCGGCGTCGGTGGCCCTGACGCTCTACACCAGCGCCTTTCTGCTGGATATCTGGTTCGGCAGCATTCGCGCGCTGCCGAAAGGCCAGTGGGAAGCCTCGCGCTGTCTCGGGCTGAGCTTCGGCCAGACCCTGTACCGGGTGGTGGCGCCGCAGGCGCTGCGCATCGCCATCGCGCCGACGGTGGGATTCGCCGTACAGGTGATCAAAGGCACGGCGCTGGCCTCGATTATTGGCTTTGTGGAGCTGACCAAGGCGGGAACCATGCTGACCAACGTCACTTACCAGCCGTTTAAAGTGTTTGCCCTGGTGGCGCTGGGCTATTTCATTCTGTGCTATCCGCTGTCCCGCTACAGCCGTTATCTGGAGAACAAATTCAATGCCTCTCATCACCATTAATCAGATGCAGAAGTACTACGGCGACAACCATGTGCTGAAGGGCGTCGATCTGGATATCGACATGGGGGAAGTGATCTCGATCATCGGCCGCAGCGGCTCGGGCAAAAGCACTCTGCTGCGCTGCATCAATGGCCTGGAGGGGTACCAGGAGGGGAGCATCAAGCTGGGGGGCATGACCATCACCGACCGCGATTCCCAGGCCCGGGAGATCAGCCGTTCCATCGGCATGGTGTTCCAGAACTTCAATCTCTTTCCGCACATGACGGCGCTGGAGAACGTCATGCTGGCCCCGCGGCGGGTGCTGAAGAAGTCCCAGGCCGAATGCCGCGAGCTGGCGCAGCGGATGCTGGAGAAGGTCGGGCTCGGCGACCGTCTGGATTACTACCCGGCCAATCTCTCCGGCGGCCAGCAGCAGCGCGTGGCCATCGCCCGGGCGCTGGCCATGTCGCCAAAGGTTTTACTTTGTGACGAAATTACCTCGGCGCTCGACCCGGAACTGGTGGGCGAAGTGCTTAAGGTGCTGGAGCAGCTGGCGGCGGAAGGCATGACGCTGATCCTCGTCACCCATGAAATGAATTTTGCCCGCGAAGTGGGCGACCGCGTGGTGTTTATGCATCAGGGGCGCGTCTGGGAGCAGGGTGACAGCAAAACGCTGTTCGCCAGTCCGCAGACAACCGAACTGAAACAGTTTATCTCCTCGGTGCGCGGTCTTAACTAACGTAAGGAATGGCAGATGGATATCACTCAGTTTTCGCAAATTAACCCGCCGCAGCGCCTGCTGATGGGCCCGGGGCCGATCAACGCCGACCCGCGCGTGCTGCGGGCCATGGCGAGCCAGCTGGTGGGGCAGTACGATCCGGCGATGACCCACTATATGAATGAAGTGATGGCGCTCTACCGCGGCGTGTTTCGCACCGAAAACCGCTGGACGATGCTGGTGGACGGTACCTCCCGCGCTGGTATCGAAGCGATCCTGGTGTCGGCGATCCGTCCGGGCGACAAGGTGCTGGTGCCAGTGTTCGGCCGGTTTGGCCACCTGCTGTGCGAAATAGCGCGCCGTTGCCGGGCAGAGGTACACACCATCGAGGTGCCGTGGGGGGAAGTCTTTACCCCGGACCAGGTTGAGGACGCGATCAAGCGCGTGCGCCCGCGCCTTCTGCTTACCGTGCAGGGCGATACCTCGACCACTATGCTGCAACCGCTGGCGGAGCTGGGAGAGATTTGTCGTCGCCACGACGTGCTGTTCTATACTGACGCCACCGCGTCGCTCGGCGGCAACCCGCTGGAAACCGACGCCTGGCAGCTGGACGCGGTGTCCGCCGGGATGCAGAAGTGCCTGGGCGGCCCCTCCGGCACCTCGCCCATTACCCTCAGCCCGCGGATGGAAGAGGCGATCCGCCGCCGCCGCTGCATTGAGCAGGGGATCCGCACCGACGCCCACCACGATGGCGTCGACGAGATGATCTACTCCAACTATTTCGATCTCGGGATGGTGATGGATTACTGGGGGCCGGAGCGCCTTAACCACCACACCGAAGCGACCTCGGCGCTGTTCGCCGCCCGGGAGTGCGCGCGCCTGATCCTTCAGGAGGGACTCGACAACGGCATCGCCCGCCACAAGCTGCACGGCGATGCGCTGCTGAAAGGGATCCAGGCGATGGGTCTTGAGACCTTTGGCGACCTGCGGCACAAAATGAATAACGTGCTGGGGGTGGTGATCCCCAACGGGGTCAACGGCGACCAGGTGCGTAAGCTGATGCTGGAAGATTTCGGTATTGAGATTGGCACCTCGTTCGGCCCGCTGCACGGTAAAGTCTGGCGCATTGGCACCATGGGCTATAACGCGCGTAAAGACTGCGTGATGCAGACCCTCAGTGCGCTGGAGGCGGTGCTGAACTACCTCAAGTTCACCACCACCCAGGGCGCGGCGATGCAGGCGGCCTGGGATCACTACCGCACCGAGGGCAACCTATGAGTGATACCGTCCGCCAGCAGGCGGAGAGAGAGGCGGCCGCCAGCCGGGTAATGGCACGCGCCGACCAGCTGGCCGCCCTCAGCGAAACCGCCGACGCCCTGACCCGGGTCTATCTGTCGCCGGAGCATCTGCAGGCCAACCAGCTGGTGGGTCAGTGGATGCAGGCCGCCGGTATGATGGTGTGGCAGGACAGCGTCGGCAACATCTGCGGTCGCTATGAAGGCGTGCAGGAGGGCGCGCCGGCGGTGCTGCTGGGCTCTCATCTTGACACCGTGCGCAACGCCGGGCGCTACGACGGCATGCTCGGCGTGCTGACGGCGATTGAGGTGGTGCAGCGTCTGCACCAGCAAGGGCGACGGCTGGCAAAGGCTATCGAGATCGTCGGTTTTGGCGATGAAGAGGGCACCCGCTTCGGCATCACCCTGCTTGGCAGCCGCGGCGTCACCGGCACCTGGCCTGAAAGCTGGCTGTCGCAGTGCGATGCCGGCGGGGTGAGCGTCGCCCAGGCGCTGGTGAATGCCGGGCTCGATCCGGCGCGGATCGCCCATGCCGCCCGCCGCCCGCAGGATATCGCCGCCTATCTGGAACTGCATATCGAGCAGGGGCCGTGCCTGGAGCAGGCGGGTCTGGCGCTCGGCGTAGTGGAGGCGATTAACGGCGCCCGCCGCCTGAACTGCCGCTTTACCGGCGAAGCCGGCCATGCCGGCACGGTGCCGATGCTCCATCGTAAGGACGCGCTCGCCGCGGCGGCGGAATGGATGGTGCAGGTGGAAAGCCTGACCCGGCAGCGCGGCGGCAATCTGGTGGCGACGGTCGGCACCCTGCGCTGTGCGCCGGGCGCGGTGAACGTGATACCGGGCGAGGTGCAGCTGACGCTGGATATTCGCGGCCCGCAGGATGCGCCGCTGGCGGCGCTGCTGGAGGAGTTGCTGGCGGAGGCGCAGACCATTGCCGGGCGCCGCCAGCTGAGCTTCAGCGCCGAGGAGTATTATCGCATCGCCGCCACCGCCTGCGACAGCCAGCTGCAGGCGGTGCTGAGCGAGGCGGTGGTGGCGGTGCAGGGGCGGTCGCTGACGCTGCCGAGCGGCGCAGGGCATGACGCCATCGCCATCGCCGAGCGCTGGCCATCGGCCATGCTGTTTGTGCGCTGCCTGGGGGGCGTCAGCCATCACCCGGCGGAATCGGTCACCACCGCCGACGTCGGGCTGGCCATCGACGCGTTCTCCCGGGCGGTAGAGCAGGTGGCCGACGCCTGATCGCGCCGGTTGCCGTTCAGATTATGCCCTGGCGATTCCAGACCCCGGCGGGCCGCCATTCCCGGCCAGCTGGTGGAAATTCTGCCGGACTTCCCGGCGCCGCGTCGGCCGCTGTCGCTGCTCTATCCGCACCGGCATCTTTCGCACAAGGTGCGGGTCTTTGCCGACTGGCTGCAGGGGCTGGTGGCGACCCTGGAGCGGACGCCGCCGGCTTGACTCTGCTGGCTGAGCGTTTATATATAAAATGTGAATGCTATTAAAGCAATAAATCACAATGCTGGATAATGACTCAACCTGTAAGGGAATGCTGATGAAACTCTGGAATAAAACACTGCTCGCTTCCGCACTGTGCCTGACCCTGTTTGGCTGCGACGATGCGTCGAAAGTAGATAACAAACTGGATAAGGCGAAAGATAATGCGGAGCAGATGAAGGATGCCGCGGCGGACAAAGCCCAGGCGATTAAGCAGGATGCGGATAAGCAAATTGATACGCTGAAAAGCCAGGCCGACGCCGAGGCCGATCGCCTGAAGGATCAGGCCAGCGCCATCAAGGCGGAGGCGGACAAGAAAGCGGATGCCATCGCCGAGCAGGCGAAAGCCCAGGCCGATGCGGTGAAGCAAAACGCAAAGCAGGAAAGTGACCGCATCGTCAAAGAGGCGGGTCAGATCAAAGACAACGCCATCGGCGACGCCAATCAGCTTTCGGCGGAAGCGGCGAGCAAAACCAAAGCCATTCAGGACAGTATCGCGAAGGATAAACAGAACGCTACGCCACCGGCCGCCCAGCAGTAACTCGCGGTGTTTGCCTGGCCAGCCGCCGTCCGTAAAAACAGAGCGTGGAGCCTGATATCGCGCCCGACGGCGCTGCGCTTGCGCGGGCCTGCAAGGGTGCGAGTTGGCTGCGCAATGATCGGGTATTGTAGGCCGGGCAAGGCGTTGCCGCCGCCCGGCACCTAGAACGGCATTAACATCCTGCTCAGGGGTATCTTACGATACCCCTTTTTGATGCCCGTTCCGGGTTCAGCGGTTTGGAAGCAGGGTGCCTTTCAGGCCGTGCGGCTCCGAGCGCAGGTACTGCGAAGGGACGCGAACCTGGGCGCCAAGGCTGGCCGCGGCGTGCCATGGCCAGTGCGGATCGTAGAGCACCGCGCGGGCGAGGGCGATCAGGTCGGCATCGCCATTCTCCAGCGCCGCTTCCGCCTGCTGCGGGTCGGTGATCAGTCCCACGCCAATCACCGGGATGGCTACCTGCTCGCGAATGTCGCGGGCGAAAGGCAACTGATACCCCGGCCCGACGGTGATTGCCTGCTGCGGCGACAATCCGCCGCTGGAGACATGGATATAGTCGCTGCCCAGCGCTTCCAGCTGCTGACTGAACTGAATGGATTGCTCGCCGTCCCAGCCGCCTTCGACCCAGTCGGTAGCCGACAACCTGACGCCCACCGCCATGGCGTTGCCCACCGCCTCGCGGATTGCCTTAAACACTTCCAGCGGATAGCGCATGCGGTTTTCCAGTGAACCGCCATACTCGTCCCGGCGCTGATTGCTGAGCGGCGAGAGAAACTGGTGCAGCAGATAGCCGTGGGCGGCGTGCAGCTCAATCAGCTCAAAGCCCAGGCGTTGGGCGCGCAATGCGCTGGCGACAAAGGCCGCTTTGATGCGCGCCAGATCGGCATGGCTCAGCTCGGCCGGGGCGCGATCGCCGTCGTGAAACGCCACCGCGGAGGGGGCGACGGTCTGCCAGCCGCCCTGGTTGAGCGCCAGCTGATGGCCACCCTGCCAGGGGGCCGCGCAGGAGGCCTTGCGCCCGGCATGCCCCAGCTGGATCCCCAGAGGGATCGGTGACCAGGCCCGGATATCCTCCACCACGGCGCGCAGGGCGTTTTCGGTTTCATCATCCCACAGCCCCAGATCCCCCGGCGAGATACGTCCCGCCGGCTCTACCGCCGTGGCTTCCAGAATTAACAGACCGGCGCCGGAGAACGCCAGCTGCCCGAGATGGATCCGGTGCCAGGACGTCGCCTTCCCCTCGTCGGCAGAGTACTGACACATGGGGGCGATAACGATACGGTTATCCAGCGTCAACTGACCGATACGCGTCGCGCTAAAAAGATGACTCATGAGTACCTCGTAAATGTTAGACGTGGTCTTGCTCGGGGGCGAACAGCTACTGTTTATAGCACGCCTGCCAGCCCCCCTTTATTCGGATATTGCGTTTAAACGTCCCGCTAGTCGATAAACCAGAGACGGCGCCGCCGGCCGGTTGCCTGCTGTGACACCGCGCGGGCCATTGCGCTGCCAATCTCGGCGCTGGCCGTCAGCCCCTGGACAAAGGGGCGATCGTGCATCAGCCAGGGAAGGGCGCCGAAGGCGACCCGGCCGCGCACTGCCTCCGGCGCCTGCAGCGTGTAGTCATCGCCGACGTCCGGAATGTCGTCGCCGCAGGCCAGCAGCTGCTGGCGCAGTGAAGGAAAGGGCAGATCCCGGGTTTTGAGCGCTTTCTGTCCGCGGGCATCGATAAAGACATCGAATTCACAGCGCTGCTGATGATGGACAATCAGCGTCCGGTCAGACTCGCGCTGCAGATCGTAATCCTCACCCAGCGCCACAATTCGCAGAATGCCCGCCCGGTGCAGGGCCAGCAGGCGGCGAATGGACTCCGGCGGGATTGCGGCGTAGTTATCAATAAACACGCGGGCGAGCCCCTGGCGGAAGCGACGGCTGTCCTCGGCGTTGAGCTGCGGCACCACGGTTTCAATCGCCTCGTGCAGGCGGAGAATGGCATAGCGCCAGGGCACCGTGTGGCGCTCGCGCTTATTGCGCTCCACCTCCTGCAGATTGCGCTGCGCCCACTGGAAGGGGTCATGGGTGAGACGGTCGGCAAACCAGGCGTCGGCGATGCTGTCAGGCGTCAGCTGGCGCAGCCCCATCGCCTGGCACCAGGCCGGGGCAGCATATTCCAGCTCCTGGACGATCAGCTGAAACACCCGCTCCAGCAGGCCGTCGCTGCCCTGAGCGGCGGCCGCCTCAAGGGCGGCAGGGGTGGCGATCTCCAGCGGCTCCCACGGGATTGGGCAGTAGAAATCGGCCTCCGGCAGCACGCCGTTGCGTGACATCAGCGTGATCTCCAGCGCTTCGCTGCCGGGGTGCAGGGAAAAATGGGTCGTTTTGTCGTGTTCAGTATGGAAAACGCCGTGGCGGGCCACAACCGCCACGGCGGCATCAATCGCGCTTAAGGAGGTCCCGAGGATCCCGACCCGACAGGGGGCGATGCGGGCCTCCATCAGGCCGGTCCACGGACTGGGGAAGTATTGCCGGCTGGCGCGTTCTTCTTCAGGCCACAAATGGCCGGTGGCTATCACCACCAGATCGACGATAACCGGCTGCGCCGCGCTGTCGGTGTGGATGGCGATCCCGACGGGCTGCACCGCAATATCCGTGACCTCACAGGACTCGCAAACGTTCACCACGAAGCCCGCGTCTCTGGCCCGTTGGACAAGATACAGAAAGCGGTCGCGGTAGTACTCGCCGAGGATCACCCGCGGCAGAAACTGGCGCTCATGCAGCGCGTGCCGTTCAAAACCGCGCGCCGCCAGCCAGCCATCGCTCTGCTGCTGCAGCCATTGCAGATAGGTCAGGTCGATAGGGGGGATCTCAATGCTGGCGATATTGGCCAGCATCTGCGCCGCGGTATTATCGTCGCTGTAGGGCATACCGACTCCGGCCTGCGCCTCTTTTTCAAACAGCGCGATCGATAGCGGCTCACCGCGCTTCACCAGTTCATACAAGGTGTAAATCCCCGTCGGCCCGGCGCCGACGATGGCGATTCTCTTCATGATTCTCTCCCTTCCTGTGGGTGGATACGGCATCGGGGCAGTGCACTGAAGCCAGCCTGCCCTTAATTCTGGTCGAAAATTAGCGAACCGGTGGGCCGTCGCACGCAATTTGAAACAAATTAGCGTGCTAATAAACTTGCCGACGGCCGGAAAAGGGGTGTAATTAACAAAAGAGCAACTTTCTATACAAACAATTTACACAAGCGGTGACACCAGCCTGCTCTGCCGGACGCCGCGCAAGCTCCCGGCAACGCCGTCGGGATAGGGATGACAAGATGCACGGCTGGACTTCACGACAGCGCAATGCGGCGATCGCCAGTTTTTTAAGCTGGACGCTCGATGCTTTCGACTTTTTCCTGTTGGTTTTTTTACTGAGCGATATCGCCCACTCCTTTCACGTCGACCTCGAAGAGGTCACCCTGGCGATTCTGCTGACCCTGGCCGTGCGGCCCGTCGGCGCATTGATCTTCGGCAGGGCGGCGGAAAAGTTTGGCCGCAAACCGATCCTGATGCTCAATATCGTTTTCTTCTCCGCCTTTGAGCTGCTCTCCGCCGCGGCGCCGTCGTTGATGCTGTTTTTTCTGCTGCGGGTGCTGTACGGCGTGGCGATGGGCGGGATCTGGGGCGTGGCTTCGTCGCTGGCGATGGAGACGATCCCTGACCGCTCGCGCGGCCTGATGTCCGGTCTCTTCCAGGCGGGGTATCCTTTCGGCTATCTGCTGGCGGCCGTGGCCTACGGGCTGCTGTTTGCACAGCTCGGCTGGCGCGGGATGTTTGTCATTGGCGCCGCCCCGGTGCTGCTGTTGCCGTTTATCTATTTCTGCGTCGAGGAGTCCCCGGTCTGGCTGGCGGCCCGGCAGAGTAAAGCGAGCACGGCTCTGCTGCCGGTGTTGCGTAGCCACTGGAAGCTGTGCCTGTACCTGGTGGTGCTGATGGCGGCCTTTAACTTCTTCTCCCATGGGACGCAGGATCTCTACCCGGTATTTTTGAAAGTCCAGCACGGGTTTGCGCCGGAAACGGTCAGCATTATCGCGGTGTGCTACAACATCGCCTCAATCATCGGCGGGGTGTTCTTCGGCTCGCTGTCGGAGAAGATTGGCCGGCGCAAAGCGATTATGATCGCCGCTCTGCTGGCGCTGCCGGTGATCCCGCTGTGGGCTTTCGCCAGCGGCTCGCTGGCGCTGGGGGCCGGGGCGTTTCTGATGCAGTTTATGGTGCAGGGCGCCTGGGGGGTGATCCCTACCTGGCTCAACGAACTGGTTCCGGCCAACACCCGGGCGGTGCTGCCCGGTTTCGTCTATCAGTTGGGGAATCTGCTGGCCTCGGTGAATGCCACCCTGCAGGCCTCCATTGCGCAGCACCACGGGCATAACTACGGCCTGGCGATGGCCCTGGTGGCCGGGACGGTGGCGATCGTCATTACCATTCTGACCTTCTTTGGCCGCGAGGGCCGGGTGGCGCAACCTGCCGGAGCGGCGCGTCACCAGCCGCTCTCCACCAGCCGTTAAGGGCTGACGCCGGGCGTAATCAGGCGCCCGGCAGACACGCTAACCGCGCAGGCGAACCGTCGCCGCCTGGCGTTTTTCCAGCGAGCAGATGCCAATCCCCAGCATAATGAACAGCGCGCTGAACAGGTGCCAGGCATGGGGCTGGGTATGCAGGAAGAGGATGCTTAACACGCCACCCGAGAGGGGGATGATGTGGGTGTAAATCTCCCCCCGCGTGGCGCCGATGGTGGCGATCCCTTTATTCCAGAACAGATAGGCCAGCCATGACGGAAAAATCACCAGATAAGCCAGCCCGCTGAGGAAAAACGGCTCGCGCCAGGCATCCCAGTCCTGCGCCGGGTGGCGCATCAGCCAGAAGGCGAAGATCGGCAGCAGGAGCAGGGCGCCGAGCAGCGAGCTGACGGCGACAAAGCCATTCGCCGGGATCCGGCGGTCCTTGAGACGTAACAGCGAACAATAGAGCGCCCAGCTCAGCGCCGACCCCATCGCCCACAGATCGCCGACGGAAAAGGTATGCAGCGAGCCGGCATGCAGCGGGTTGCCCTGGAATAAGAGGATCATCACGCCGAGGGTGCTGAAGACCACCCCCAGCCAGTTGCGGGCCGATACCGGGTCGCGAAAAATCAGCCGGTTAATCAGCAGCACCATGCTCGGCGTGGCGGACATATAGATGGCGGCGTTGAGGGCGGAGGTGGTTTGCAGACCGATATAGAGCGTGAGCGGGAAACTGACCTGACCGCAGAGGGTGAGCACCAGCACTGCCGGGGCGTTTTCCCGCAGCAGGTGACGACTGCCGGCAATCTGCCGGCGGTAGAGCAGGCCCAGCAGCAGCGCCGTTAACGCCCACCGCGCTTCGGTCATCAGGATCGGATCCACGCCCTGAACCAGCACGTGACCCACAACGTAATTCCCACCCCAGAACAGGGCGGCCAGCGTCAGTAACAGATAGGGCATCGTGATTCCTTGTGTCGTTTGTCACTGTACTGAATGGTAACGTTATTATTTTTATAATATCAACACTATTTTAGTGGCTTTTGTTCTGTTTATTTAAAATCGTTAATAAACAGAGAATTAATAATGTGGTTGAAATTTACGTTGCCGCTTTGTGAGGGGTACTATACCGTATAGTCGCCATGCATTTCACAGGGATAAATTCATGCGTAATACCGACAATGCGGTCATTGGTAGTGACCAAACCGCGGTGATGGCCAGGCTGGCGCTGGATGAGTTAATTGACCAGCTTCTGCACAGCAACGCGCTGTCGCTGAAGCTGACGGCCAATCCGCTGGTCGCCGACAGAGCCTGGCATCTGACGGAGAATACCTGCATCCGCGCCTTCTCCGCTGACGATTCGCAGGCCAAAAAGCGCGCGCACCATGCGCTGTTCATCCTTTATCAGTCCTGGCTTGCCGACCCGCTCTCGCCGGCGGCTGCCAATCAGTTTCATCCGCTGCTCTCCGGGATCCGAAATTACATTGAGTCTGAGTGGCTGCGGGCGGAAAGCAAACGTTTCCACCGCCAGAGGCCGGTGCTCAATGCCGGCAATATCGTCGACGAACTGCGCGCCTTATGCCAGCAGCACCCGGCGTCTCGTCATCCGCTGTTCGATTTCCTTGCCAGCGAGGCCTCCGCGGCGCAAATCGACTATTTCTTCAAAAGCGACAGCGCGCTGAATCTGCTTTTCTTCGATCTGGTGGCGATGGGGCTGGTGGGCTCGTTGCCGGAAACCCGCGCCGAGATTGCGCAAAATCTGTGGGATGAGATAGGCCAGGGCAGCACTGAGATCACCCACGTCAATCTGTATAAGGATTTACTGAAGCGGCGGAATATCGCCTTACCGGACAATCATTTTGCCCATCTTTATGAGTGGCAGGGGCTGGCCGGGTATAACGCCTTTATGCTCGGCGGCGTAAATCGTCAGCATTACTACAAATCGCTGGGGGTGATGGCGATGACCGAACTGCTCGACCCGCCACAGTATGAAAAACTGGTGGCGGGCTGTCGGAGGATTGGGCTTAGCGATCGCGACGTGCATTACTATGCCGAACATATCACGGTCGATATCGGCCATGCGGACGGTTGGCTGAACAATGTGATTGTGCCGATTGGCAAAAAACATCCGGCGGCGATGGAGGAGGTCTACTTTGGCGCCGCGCTGCGCCTGCAAACCTGCAACGATTACTATGATGGTCTGCTGGCGGCGCTGCAGTCGCTGGACGGCAGCATGCGCTCACAGCGTACCGCCTTCTGAGTAGATCAGCGCTTTGGCCGCGCTCCAGGCGGTCGTCCCCGGCGGGATCTCCCGGCATTCGGCGGACTCGGCCTGCTGGGCGGCGATGGCGCCATCGATGAGCATCACCATCATCATGGCGACCCGTTCGGCAGGCTCTGGTTTTAATACCCGAGTCAGAATATCGCGGAAGAACTGCCACAGGCGCGATTTGAACCGGGAGCACTGCTCCCGGATCGCCGGCGATGACGCGCCATATTCAAACAGCGCGCGGGTAAACATGCAGCCGTGGAACGTTTCGCAGGTCAACCAGCACTGATAGTAGTCGAACACGGCGAACAACTTCTCCCGCGCGGTGGCTTTATCCGCGGTGATCTGCGTCAGATCTTGCATAAACTCGCTCTCTTTCTGCCGGAGGATAGCCAGAATGAGCGCCTCTTTATCAGCATAGTAGCGGTAGAAGGTCATTTTGGAGATGCCGGCATGCTCAGCAATCCGCTCGATGCTGGGCGACTGATATCCTTCGCGATTAAACAGCGCGCTGGCGTGGCGGAGAATGTCCGCTTGTTTTGGCTTCATGCGTTTTCCTGTCGAATGGTTCGCTGTCATGACTGCCGGTGACCCGGTCGTCCTGCGACAGCGGTGCATTATGCCGGATCTTGCCGCCAGGCGGGCAAAAAGTAAATCAGCCGCGCCTCGCGCGGCGCCGGTATTGGTGTATAAGGTGACAAGGATGAAGAAGAACATTGCCTTTTTTGACTTCGATGGCACGATAACCCACGAAGATACGTTTACCCCTTTCATTTATCAGTCCCTCGATGCGAAAGCCATTCGTCGGGGCAAACTGCGGCTGTTGCCCTATATTCTCGCCTGGAAAATGGGCTGGCTTTCAGCCTCTGCCATCCGGCAAAAAGTGTTTCATTATGCTTTTGCCGGGAAATCGCAACCTGAGATCCTGCAGCGTGGGAACGATCATAGCCTGGCGTTTATTCCCCGCACGCTGCGGGAGAACGCAATGCAGCGTATAGCCTGGCATCAGGCGCGAGGGGACACCGTGGTGGTGGTCTCAGCCTCGCTGGATGTCTACCTTCGTCCGTGGTGCCAGCAGCATAATCTTGAGCTGCTGTGCAGCGAAGTGGAATTTCAAAACGGGGCAGCGACCGGAAAGTATCAGGGTGGAGACTGCAGCGGCCTGGCCAAAAAGGCGCGTATCCTGGCGAACTACGCCCTGACCGATTACGAAGCGATCTTCGCATACGGCGATACGCCGGAAGATTTCGCCATGCTGGCGCTGGCCACCACTCAAATCTATCGCTGGGAGGAGGCACCGCCATGCGGCTAGCGGCGTCAGGCTGCGCAGGTTAAGATGGCGCGCTATTGCCCCTCTCACCAGGAAGAAGAGATGTTGCTACCCCTGACCACGCCCCGGCTGCTGCTGCGCCGGTTCAGAAAGGAAGATCTGCCGTCTTTCAGCCGCTATCGCAACCTGCCGGAAGTGGCCCGCTTTCAGAGCTGGAGCCATTACGGTATGGCAGAGGCGACTGCCTTCTATGAACAACAGCGTTCCCTGGCCTTTGCTGAGGATGAGAGTTGGTTCCAGCTTGCGGTAGAGATCCAGGTCAACGGTGCGCTGGCGGGAGATGTGGGGATCCACTTTTTCGATCAGGGCAGACAGGTCGAGCTGGGGATGACCTTTTCCCCGGCGTATCAGCATCAGGGGTATGCCCGGGAAGCCATACAGGCGGTGATAGCCTTTCTCTTGGAACCGTTGGCCCATCACCGGCTGATCGCGGTGGTAGACACCCACAATACCGCCGCGATCAAACTCCTGGAAGGGCTGGGCTTTCGTCGCGAGGCGCATTACCGGCAGAATATCTTTTTTAAAGGCCAGTGGGGCGATGAGTATCTGTACGCGCTGCTGCGCAGCGAATATCAGTGAAGTGACGGCCTGGCCGTCACTTCTGCCAGGGTTGTCGTTAGCTATGCTGGCGGATAAAGCGCGCGCGCCACGGTTTTAGCACCCACAGCGCGAGGGCGGCGGTGACAAAATCCAGGCCAATGGCGCAGCTGAAAACCACATGCCAGCCGTGGGTGTACTGATAGAGCAACGCCGCCAGCGGGCCGCCGAAGATTGACCCGATGCCCTGAGAAATATACAGCCAGCCATAGTTGCTGGCGGCATGTTCGCTGCCGAAGGTATCGGTGAGCGTCGACGGGAAGAGGGAGAAGATTTCCCCCCAGCCAAAGAACACCACCCCGGAAAGCAGGACAAACAGCAGCGGATCTTCCCGGCACGCCAGCCAGAGCGTCATCGCCACCCCCTCCAGCGCAAAGGCGATAAACATGGTTTGCTCGCGGCCGAAGCGGTCGGAAATAAAACCAAACAGCGGCCGGGTTAAACCGTTGGTGAAGCGGTCTATCGTTAACGCCAGCGGCAGGGCCGCCATGCCAAACACCACCGCCTGGCTAATGCCGAAGTCCTCGGCGAACACCGCCATCTGCGAAGTGACCATCAGCCCGGAAGTCGACATCATCGCCATCATGGCAAACATCAGCCAGAACAGCGGTTGGCGCAGCATTTCCCGGGAGGTAAACGATCTGCTGCTCTGCGCCACCGTCTGGCTGACGGGCAAAGAGACAGCAGGCGGCGGCAGCTTCAGTCCCTGACTGGCGAGGAAGCCGACGAGCGCGAAGAGGACCCCGAAGGTCGTCATCGTGTGTTCAAGGCCGTTGGTGGTCAGCGACAGGGAGATGGGGAAGGTGGTTAGGATGGCCCCCATCCCGTAGCCCGCCGCCACCGCGCCGGCGGCGAACCCCCGCTGCCGCGGAAACCATTTGACCATCAGGCCGACAACGCCGATGTAGACGATCCCGGTTCCAAGGCCGCCCATGCAGCCATAAACCAGCCACAGCGTCGCCAGGCCATTTACCTGTGCGGAAAGCACCCAGCTCATTCCCGCCATCACCGTGCCGATAGCGATTAGCCGCCGTGGGCCAAATTTCTCCACTAACCGCCCCTGAAAGGGCGAAAAGAAGGTCTGGAGGATGATCAGCAGCGAGAAGGTGACCTGCAGCTCGGGCAGACCGACGCCCAGCTTTGCGGCCAGGGGTTTCGTCAGCAGCGTCCAGACATATTGCGGACTGGAGATGGCGGCCATACAGATCAGGCCCAGCACCAGCTGGCGCCATTTGCCATATTTCGGGGTAACCAACGGTTCGCTGAGTGTCGTCATGTTGTTCTCCGTTTTCAGTTAACAGGTTTCCGTGAAACGCATCCGCCCTGGAGGCTTCACGGAGAGAAGAAGGCGTTGGCGTCGCGACCGCAGGTGGCTATGGGTTGACGCCTCCTGGCCTGAGATCTTGTCAACATCGCTGTATACAACCGCAGAGCATTAAACGTGCCAGTTAAAATAGTGCTTTATATACAAACAGTTAACATGGAAGTGTGGGAGGGGATGAGATTCAGTATGGTGAACAGGCGGCACTGAGTCGGTGCAAATGGGTCATCGCTGTGCGCTTCACTTATTGACTGGCTCAAGGCCGATGACAGGGAAGAAGCGCCTGCGACATCCCCCATGTCGAAGCGGCGTAATGGCAAACATTTACCCCGCGCCATGATAATCAGCTACAGGATTCATCCCCCATGACCCGCGGCCGGTTGTTGGCCAGGACGCGGTGGGCTTTCCCTTTGCACCAAAGCCATGCAATGCCCCACTTTTACTCCCCATTTTTGGGAGGCGATGCGCCGGTTGGCGGTAAATCACTGAAAGTACTGCTGTCTGGCTCCTGGCATGGCCCTTGCAATACCATCAGCAGAAAGCAGCGCAACAGACAATTTAGATCACACAATAGCTGGCTAGGGTTCCGGTTCACCGCGGTGAACGTCTGGTCCGAGAGCTGGCGACCTCGGCGAGGTTACACGGCGGGATAAAAGCCCGGGAGACAGCAGCACCGTTGGGTGTCGCGCTGCTCCGTTTCTCGTGCTAACCAGAGGTCCACCATGAAAACATCGCCGCTCCTCCGCTCACTTGTCCTGACACTGACGCTATTGACCAGCGTCCCGTCCTTTGCCGCCGTCAAGAAAGAGTTCAACGTCTGCTGGACCATCTACGCCGGCTGGATGCCCTGGGGCGCCATCAGCAATGAAAAGATCATCGATAAATGGGCCAGCAAGTACGGCATCAAAATCAATATTGTTCAGCTCAACGATTACATCGAATCCATCAATCAGTACACCGCCGGGCAGTTTGACGGCTGCACGATGACGAATATGGACGCCCTGACCATTCCGGCGGCCGGCGGTGTCGACAGCACGGCGCTGATCACCGGCAGCTACTCCGATGGTAACGACGGGGTGGTTCTGAAAGGGGCGGATAAAAAGCTCAGCGACCTGAAAGGGATGTCGGTGTATCTCCCGGAGCTGTCGGTCTCCCACTATCTGCTGGTGCGCGGTCTGGAAAAAGCCGGGCTGCAGGAAAAAGACGTCAAGGTGGTGAATACCTCCGATGCCGATATCGTCTCAGCCTTCGGCACCAGCGGCGTGCGGGCGGCGGTGGCCTGGAATCCACAGCTGTCGGTTATCAAAAAGACCCCGCAAACCAGCGAAGTGTTTAGCTCCTCGCAGGTGCCAGGCGAGCTTATCGACATGATGGTGGTCAATACCCAGACCCTGAAAGATAACCCGGCGCTGGGCAAAGCGCTGACCGGCGCGTGGTTTGAAATGATGGCCAAAATGAAGGCCGGCGATACCCAGGCGCTGAGCGCTATGGCCGCCGACTCCGGTACCGATCTCGCCGGCTACCAGGCGCAGCTCAAAACCACTCATCTTTTCTGGACGCCTGCCGACACCCTGGCGTTTATCGCCTCGCCGGATCTGGCGAAAACCATGCAGCGTGTGGCGCAGTTCTCCTTCGATAAAGGTCTGCTGGGCGAGGGGGCGCAGAGCGCGGACTTTATCGGCATGACTTTCCCGGGCAATGTCACGCTCGGCGATGCCGCCAACCGCAAACTGCGCTTTGACGACAGCTACCTGAAGCTGGCCGCCGCGGGCCAGCTGTAATGATTGCCGCCGGGAGACCACGCCATGCGCCACATTAACCGATATCCCCAAAAGGGGATGCGCTTGACGCTGATGCTGCTGCCGTTTGTGCTGCTGATCGCCGCCTGGTTTATGGGATCGGCGGTGCGGCTGGAAGCCAATCCGCAGGACAAGTTGCTGCCAGGCCTGTCGCAGATGGCGGCGGCCATTGACCGGATGGCGTTCACCCCGGACAAACGCAGCGGCGAGTATCTGCTGTGGGCCGACACGCTGATCAGCCTGAGCCGTCTGCTGACGGGCCTGGCCGTCTCGTCGCTGATCGGCCTCGGCATCGGTATCGCCGCCGGCGTCTTCCCGATGTACCGCGCGGCGCTGTCGCCGCTGATGACGGTGGTGTCAATGATCCCGCCGCTGGCGATCCTGCCGGTGCTGTTTATCGTCTTTGGCCTGGATGAGCTGTCGAAAGTGATGCTGATCGTCATCGGCATTACGCCGATGCTGGCGCGCGACCTGGAGCAGCGGGCGCGGGAGATCCCGGCGGAGCTGTTTATAAAGGCGCAGACCCTGGGGGCTAATAGCTGGACGGTGGTGCTGCGGGTGGTGCTTCCTCAGCTGCTGTCGCGGCTGATCGCTTCTCTGCGCCTGCTGCTGGGCTCGGCATGGCTGTTCCTGATCTCCGCCGAGGCCATCTCCGCCACCGCCGGGCTGGGGTATCGCATCTTCCTGGTGCGGCGCTATATGGCGATGGATGTGATTATTCCGTATGTCATCTGGATCACGCTGCTGGCATGGCTGATGGATCTGGCGCTGCGTCAGCTGCACAAAGCCTGTTTCCCGTGGGCGGAAGGAGGCCGGGGATGAGTTTTATCGACATCAAAAACATCTGGCAGGAGTACGGCGACCACGTGGTGCTGGAGCGCATTAATCTGCAGGTGAAAGAGGGCGAGTTTTGCTCAATGGTCGGCGCGTCCGGCTGCGGTAAATCGACCTTTCTGCGTCTGCTGCTCGGTCAGGAGCAACCGACCCGCGGCGCCATCCTGCTCGACGGCCAGCCGCTGGCGGCGGAGCCGGACCGCAGTCGCGGCGTGGTTTTCCAGCGCTATTCGGTGTTTCCGCATCTCAACGTGCTGGATAACGTCGCCATCGGCCTGGAGCTGCCGGCGTCCCCGCTGCTGGGGCGCCTGTTTGGCGGCAGAAAGCGCGAGGCCCGGCAACAGGCCCAGCGAATGCTGGAGAAAGTGGGCCTGGGACACGCCCTGGATAAATACCCGGCGCAGCTCTCGGGTGGGATGCAGCAGCGGCTGGCCATTGCCCAGGCGTTCGTGATGCAGCCGCGGGTGCTGCTGCTGGACGAGCCCTTCGGCGCGCTGGATCCCGGCATTCGCAAGGATATGCATGCGCTGCTGCTCCAGCTGTGGAGCGAAACGCGCATGACGGTGTTTATGGTCACCCACGACCTGGCCGAAGGCTTCAACCTGGGCACGAGGCTGCTGGTGTTCGACAAAGTGCGCATCGACCCGCAGGCGCCCAACGCCTGGGGAGCGCGTATTACCTACGACATCCCGCTCAATGAAGCGCGGATGGCGCAACTGGCCGCCGGTAGCGACACCAACGTTTACGCATTAAGGAGATAAATTGATGACTGAACTGTTTCAATCCACCCCCAGCCTGCGCGAAGAGCGGCTTCCCGGCGGGGCGCACACCTCGCTGATTTTGCGCAAAGGGCAGATCCTGCGCCTGACCGATCTCGACGGCGGGGCAAACGTCAGCATGATGATGCTCAATCCTCATGAGAAAAGTGAGCGGCTCAACCTGCCGGATACCCTCAAAGGACAGCATACCGCGCGCCTGACCGCCGGGCACTGTTTCTACTCCGATATGGGCCGGGTGCTGGCCGGGATCGTCGCCGACAGCTGCGGCTGGCACGATCCGTTCGGCGGGGTCCTCAACGCCGGGGAGACGCACGACAAATATGGCGCCGGACGCTATCAGGAATTACGCAATGGCTTCTACCGCAACGGCGTCGATAACCTGCTGGTGGAGATGGGGAAATGGGATCTCGGTCTGGAAGATCTGCTGATGGTAGTCAACTTCTTCAGCAAAGTGACCGTCGATGACGAGGGGCGCTTTCACTTTGTCTCCGGCAACAGCCGCGCCGGGGACTATGTGGAACTGTATGCCCCGATGGACGTCCTGCTGGTCCTCACCGCGCTACCGCATCCTCAGGATCCGGCCACAGAGTATGCCCCCCGTCCGGTACAGCTGAGCTGGTATCAGGCCGACGATGAAGACGCGGCCACTCAGGCGCTCCTGACCCGCGATGAGAACCTGCGCGCGTTCCGCAATACCCAACTTTTTGCCCTGTAAGGAGGCGTTTATGACCCTTATCACCAGTCACCGACGTCCGGAAGAGGCCGTCTATCGCCATGTGATCCCCGCCGGGGAGCCGTGGCTGTTCGAGGTTAAACAAGGGCAAACCCTGCGTCTGCTCGATCTCGAAGGCAACCAGGCGATTGATACCCTGTTTTACAACGCCGACAACCCGCGCGAGCGCTACGATGCGCAGCGCACGCTGCGCCGCCAGGGTAACGCCTACCTCACCGCCGGCAGCGTGCTCTATTCCAACCTTGGCCGTCCGCTGATGACCATCGTGGCCGATACCTGCGGGCGGCACGATACCCTCGGCGGCGCCTGCGCCCAGGAGAGCAACACCGTCCGCTACGCCCTCGACAAGCGCTACATGCACAGCTGCCGGGATAATTTCCTCTGCGCCTGTCTGCATGATGGTCGTCTGCATAAGCGCGATATCGGCGCCAACATTAACTTCTTTATGAACGTGCCGGTGACGCCGGAGGGCGGTCTGACCTTTGCGGATGGCATCTCGGCGGCGGGAAAATACGTGGAACTGCGCGCGGAGTGTAACGCCATGGTGTTGATCTCCAACTGCCCGCAGCTCAACAATCCCTGCAATGGCTGGAACCCGACCCCCGCCGAGGTGCTGGTATGGAACTGACCCGCTGGCAGCGCTGGCGTTTGCTGGCCTTTCGGCTGTTCGCCGTTCGCGCCGACCGCCTGAACCACACGCCGACGCGCCACCTTTAAGCGCCGGCTCTCCCGGGGACGACCTCAGGGGAAGACGAATTGTTGCGGGACGACCCGCTTCGCTGTGAGTTCCGCTTATGTTTGATACCTTACTGATTGCCAACCGCGGGGCGATTGCCTGCCGCATTCTGCGCACCCTGCGCGCCATGCAGGTGAAGGGCGTCGCCGTTTACGCCGAAGCCGACCTGAGCAGTCTGCACGTCCGCGAAGCGGATGAGGCGCTGAGCCTTGGCGAGGGGCCGGCAGCGCAAACCTATTTAGTCGTAGAGAAGATCATTGCCGCCGCGCGGCAGAGCGGCGCCCGCGCCATCCACCCCGGCTACGGCTTTCTGTCGGAAAACGCCGCCTTCGCCGAGGCCTGTGAGGCGGCGGGACTGGCGTTTGTTGGCCCGACCCCGCAACAGCTGCGAACCTTCGGCCTGAAGCATACCGCCCGCGCGCTGGCCAAAGCGGAGGGCGTTCCGCTGCTGGAAGGCAGCGACCTGCTGGCCGACAGCGAAGAAGCCTGCCGGGCGGCAGAGGCGGTGGGCTACCCGGTGATGCTCAAGAGCACGGCGGGCGGCGGGGGGATTGGCATGCGCGTCTGCCGCGACGCCCGCGAACTGAGCGAGGCGTTTGCCACGGTGCAGCGGCTGGGGCAAAACAACTTCAGCGACGCCGGGGTGTTTCTCGAAAAATATATCGAACGCGCCCGCCATCTCGAGGTGCAGATCTTCGGCGACGGGAAGGGGGCGGTTATCGCCCTCGGCGTGCGCGACTGCTCGCTGCAGCGGCGTAACCAGAAAGTGATTGAAGAGACGCCGGCGCCAAATCTGCCGGACGGGATGGCGCAGGCGCTGTGTAGCGCGGCCATTGCCCTCGGGAAAGCGGTGAACTACCGCAGCGCCGGGACGGTGGAGTTTGTCTACGACAGCGCGGCGCAGCGCTTCTATTTCCTGGAGGTCAATACCCGGCTGCAGGTGGAGCACGGCGTCACGGAGCAGGTGTGGGGCGTGGACCTGGTGCGCTGGATGATCGCCCTGGCGGCAGGGGATTTACCGCCGCTGAGCGAGCTGTCCGCCGGGCTACAGCCCCGGGGGCATGCCATTCAGGCACGAATTTACGCCGAAGATCCTGGCCGCCAGTTTCAGCCTTCGCCCGGACTGTTAACCGACGTCTGGTTTCCGCCGGCGGACGGCGCTACCCTGCGCATCGACCGCTGGGTCGAGGCCGGCTGTGAAGTGCCGCCGTTTTTTGACCCGCTGCTGGCGAAAGCTATCGTCTGGCGCCCCAGCCGCGATGAGGCGATCGACGGCCTGGCGCAGGCCCTGGCGGAGACCCGCCTGTACGGCGTCGAAACCAACCGCCAGTACCTGCAGCAGATCCTTGGCTTTGCGCCGTTCACCGCCGGGAAACCCTGGACCCGCTGTCTGGAGCAACTGCGCTACCGGGCCGATACCGTGGAGGTACTCAGCGCCGGCACCCAGACCAGCGTCCAGGACTACCCGGGACGTCTGGGGTACTGGGCGGTGGGCGTACCGCCCTCAGGCCCGATGGATGACCGGGCGCTGCGCCTGGGCAATCGTCTGCTGGGCAATGCCGAGGGCGACGCCGCGCTGGAGATCACCCTTAGCGGACCCACGCTGAAATTTAACACCGCGGTGCAGGCGGTGGTCTGCGGCGCGCCGCTGCCCGTAACGCTCGACGGCATCGACCAGGAGATGGACGGCGTCTTCTCTGTTCCGGCGGGGGCGACCCTCAGGCTGGGGGCGATAAGCGGGCCAGGCGTCAGAAGCTATCTCTGCCTGCGCGGCGGCATTCAGGTGCCGGACTACCTGGGCAGTAAAAGCACCTTTACCCTCGGTCAGTTTGGCGGCCACGGCGGACGGGCGCTGCGCGCCGGCGACGTGCTGCATCTTGCGCCTCCGGCTGAGACCATAGAAGGCGCGGCGCTTCCCGCAGGGTTGCGCCCTGAGCTTGCGGAAGTGCGAACGCTGCGGGTGATTTATGGCCCCCACGGCGCGCCGGAGTTCTTTGCCCCGGCGTATATGGCGACCTTTTTTGCCACCGACTGGGAAGTACATTTTAATTCCAGCCGCACCGGCGTGCGCCTGATCGGGCCCAAGCCGGTCTGGGCCCGCGACAGCGGCGGCGAAGCCGGGCTCCATCCGTCGAATATTCACGACAACCCCTACGCGGTGGGGGCGGTGGATTTTACCGGCGATATGCCGGTGATCCTCGGGCCGGACGGCCCAAGCCTCGGGGGCTTCGTCTGCCCGGTCACGGTGATCGAAGCCGATCTCTGGCAGCTGGGCCAGCTTAAGGCGGGGGATAAGGTGCGCTTTGTGGCGATTGACGTCCCCACCGCCCGGCGGCTGGCGGCAGGCCGTCGCGCAGAGCTGGCGACCCTGCAGGCGCAGGACGTTGCCTGGCAGCCTGTGCCGCTCACCTCGCCGGTGGTGATGACCTGCGGCGACGCTGACAAACGCCTGGTGGCGCGCCTCTCCGGCGATACCCACCTGCTGCTGGAGGCCGGTGAGGCGGAGCTGGATCTGGTGCTGCGCTTTCGCATCCATGCCCTGATGCAGGCCCTTGAGGGGCAATCCCGGGACGGGATCATCGATATCACGCCGGGGATCCGCTCTCTGCAGCTCCATTTCCAGCCGGAAACGCTGGCGCTGGATACGCTGCTGGCATGGGTCCGCGGGGAGTGGGCCACGGTCTGCATGAGCGACGATCTGCAGGTTCCAACACGGGTGGTGCATCTCCCGCTCTCCTGGGACGATCCAGCCTGCCGCAAGGCGATCGACAAATATATGACCACCGTCCGCCCGGACGCCCCCTGGTGCCCAAGCAACCTCGAGTTTATTCGCCGGATAAACGATCTCCCGGATGAGCAGGCGGTGTGGCAAACAGTGTTTGACGCCAGCTATCTGGTGATGGGGCTCGGCGATGTCTATCTCGGCGCGCCGGTGGCCACGCCCCTTGATCCGCGCCATCGGCTGGTCACCACCAAATACAACCCGGCGCGAACCTGGACGGCGGAAAACTCGGTGGGCATCGGCGGAGCGTATCTGTGCGTTTACGGCATGGAAGGTCCGGGCGGCTATCAGTTTGTCGGCCGCACCCTGCAGATGTGGAATCGCTATCACGAGGTGGCCGATTTTGCCGGCAAGCCCTGGCTGCTGCGCTTTTTCGACCAGCTGCGTTTCTATCCGGTCTCGGCGGAAGAACTGCCGGCTATTCGCCGCGATTTCCCGCTCGGACGCTACCCGCTGCGCATCGAGCACAGCACGCTGCGGCTGGCGGAGTACCAGCAGTTTCTCTCTCGCGAGGCGCAGAGCATTAGCGCATTTCGCGATCATCAGCAGCGGGCGTTTAACGACGAGCGCGAGCGCTGGATCGCCAGCGGCCAGGCCCATTTCGACAGCCAGGAGAGCGCGACAGAAGAGGCGGGCGATGCGCCGCTGCAGCCGGGGGAGCAGGGGGTGGAAAGCCCGGTATCCGGTAATCTGTGGCAGGTACAGACCGCGGCCGGCAGCCAGGTACGCGCCGGCGATGTGCTGGTGGTGCTTGAGTCGATGAAAATGGAGATCCCGCTGCTGGCGCCGTGCGATGGCAGGGTTCAGCAGGTCAATGTGCAGCCAGGCAGCGCGGTGCGTGCCGGGCAGCGGGTGGCAGTGATTATTGAGGAGAAGGCATGATGCAGCAGACGTTTGATTTACGCCTGGCGACTCTGGCGACGAACTATCGTAACGGCCACACCACCCCGCGCGCGCTGCTGGCGGGGATCCGCCAGCGGGCGCAAGCGCTGGAGCCCGAGTTTAATCTGTTTATCCATCTCCTGAGCGAAGCGGAGCAGGCGCCGTTTCTGGCGGCGCTGGAAGGCCATTCGCCAGACACGCTCCCGCTGTACGGGGTGCCGTTCGCCATCAAAGATAATATCGATCTCGCGGGGATAATCACCACTGCCGCCTGTCCGGCGTTTGCTTACCGGCCGACGCAAAGCGCGACCATTGTCGCACAGCTGATTGCCCTGGGGGCGGTGCCGGTGGGCAAAACCAATCTCGATCAGTTTGCCACCGGCCTGAACGGGACCCGTTCGCCGTATGGTCGCTGCCGCAACGCGTACCATCCCGCTTATCCCTCCGGCGGCTCCAGCGCCGGCTCGGCGCTGGCGGTAGCCCTGGGCGTCGCCAGCTTCGCGCTGGGGACCGACACCGCCGGCAGCGGTCGCGTCCCGGCCGGGCTGAATAACCTGGTGGGCCTGAAAGCGACGAAAGGGGTGATCTCCACCGCCGGGGTGGTACCGGCCTGCCGCACGCTGGACTGCGTGACCTTTTTCAGCGCCACCGCCGACGAGGCCAGCCAGCTGCTGGCGCTGGTTGCCCGGACCGATCCGCAGGATAGCTACAGCCGCCGCAATCCCCAGTGGAACAGTCGTCAGGCCTTCGGCAGGCCGTCCGCCGGGTTTCGCTTTGGCGTCCCGCGGGAGCTTAACTTCCTCGGCTGCCGCGCCAGCGAAGCGCTGTTCGCCCAGGCCGTGCAGCGGCTGACGGCGCTCGGCGGGGAAGCCGTGGCGATCGATTTTGCGCCTTTTCTCGCCGCCGCCCGCCTGCTGTATGACGGGCCGTGGGTCGCTGAACGCTATGCGGTGGCTGGCCCGTTGATTGAGCAGCAGCCGGACGCCGTGCTGCCGGTCATTCGCGACGTGCTGGCGAAAGCGCCTGCTATCGACGCGACGGCGACCTTTAAGGCGATGTATCAGCTGCAGGAGTATAAAGCGCAGTGCGATGCCATCCTCGAGACGCTGGACTGCGTGCTCACGCCAACCTTTCCGCGGCCGGTAACGCTGGACGAGCTGGCGGCGGAGCCCATCGCCCGCAACGCCGACCTGGGCTACTATACCAACTTTATGAACCTGCTGGACTATGCGGCGGTGAGCGTGCCGTGCGGGTTTATGCCCGACGGTCTGCCCTCCGGCGTCACGCTGTTCGGCCGGGCCTTTACCGATCAGTATTTGCTGAGCCTGGCCGACGCCTTCCAGCGCGCGGAGCGGCTGCCGCTGGCAGGCGGCGCGCGGCTGGAGAGCCCGCCGCCTGCGCACCCCGCGGGCCATGATCGGATGGCCCTGGCGGTATGCGGCGCCCACCTGACCGGCCAGCCGCTGAACGGCCAATTGCTGGCGCGGGGCGGCCGGCTGCTGCAGGCGACCCACAGCGCGCCGCGCTATCGGTTGTATGCCCTCCCGGATGGCAAGCGCCCGGCGATGGTGCGTGACGAGCCAGAGGGGGCCGCGATAGCGGTGGAAGTCTGGGCGATCCCCAGCGCTGAGGTGGGGTCGCTGCTGGCCGCCATCCCCGCGCCGCTGGGGCTGGGACAGATTGAGCTGGCGGACGGCCGCTGGGTGACAGGCTTTATCTGTGAAGCCGGTGGGCTGGGCGCGGCCACCGAGATCACCGCCTGGGGCGGCTGGCGTCAGTGGCTGGCCAGGTAAACGGAACACCCTCTGCAGTAGCGCCGCAGAGGGCACTTCTGCACCATCCGGCGATGCCTCCCGGACGCCGAGCGACGGCCGGGGAAGGTTACTGATGGAGGGGGGCGGGATAAAACGCTTCCGCTGTCCATTGCGCTGATGGCTGGCGGTATTGCTGCCAGAACAGTTCGGCAATCCACCAATATCAGTGAAGCGCTGCTGACGGCGGTCATTCGGGCAACCGGGATCGCACTGCTGCCGGGGTGGATGGTTAGCCAGGCGGTTCAGCGCGGGGAACTGGTCCGCGTGCTGCCCGACTGGCGTAGCGCGGCGAAGGTCAGCGTTTATGCCCTGATGCCGCCCGGCTCGCTGGTTCCCGCCAAGACCCGGGTATTTATCGACACGGTATGCCATCAACTGGCGTCATCCCCGCGGTGGCAGGACGAATTGAAGCGATAAGCAGGGGGGCCGCCAGATTAAGCCATGGATGGCGGTTATACCGCGGTACTGGCCCGGACTTTGAGTACTGACGGAATTTCTATGAACTTTTCACAAGGCTTATCGTTAAGCAGCTCGAGAAGCGCTTTTCCCGCCTTCACCCCAATGTCATGCCAGGGAAATTCAACGGTTGTCAGGGCAGGGGAACAGACTGTCGATAAAACCCCGCCGCCTAAACTCGCAATGGCTACGGTATTGGGCACTTTGATCCCGGCGCTGTGGCAGGCCATCATGCATCCGCACGCCATTTCATCCGAAGTGCAAATTAGCGCATCCAGATCGCCCCAGGTAATCATCATATCCTTGAAAATATTCACGCCTGTGGCGATGGTTGAAGGCAAATGAGTGGTCACCACCCGATGTGGCGAACGGTTCAGGGCCAACATCGCCGTATTCCAGCCACTCAGAAGCTGGCGAAACATCGTATTGTTGGCTGGGGTACACAACAACGCGATGTTTTTTAATGAGGCATCCGCGAGGTGGGTTACGATCTGTTTCACTGCCTTACCGTAATCCACGCCGATGCACATGCCAACAGGCTGGGTATTTAACGCGCCAATCTCCAGGATAGGCACATCAACATTGGCCAGCAGCTGGGTGCAGCTCTCAATGGTGTCGATATTGAACTGAATAATCGCTGCCGGGTTATAGGCGAGCATTTTTTCAAACGTTCTTTGTTCGTTTTGACCGTCATGACCAGATTCCATAAACATCATGGTATAGCCGCGTTCAGTCAGGATTTTTTGTAATGCCTCCGACACCGGCAAAAAACCTGGCGAAGAGAAGGTGGGGACGACGGCCAAAATGAGATCGGAATGGACTGACGCCAGATTACGCGCCTGGAGATTGGGGACATAGCCGAGTTGACTGACTGCCGCATCAATACGATCGCGAAGGTCAGGGTTGACTTTTTCAGGCATTCTCAGCGCACGGGAGACGGTCATGGCGCTCACGCCGACAAACTCAGCCACTTCGGTCAGGGTTATCTTCCCAGTTCCCTTACGACGTTTTTCTTTCGGGCTATTGTCTGCGTCTAGACTCTTCACCAGGATCACCAACCGTTTGAAAAATAATAAGTAACAAAAGTAAATCGTTGATACGCATTATAACTTACCACAGCGAAGGGGAAAGCACATTATAACAAATGTTAGCGGTAACTCGATTTTTAACATTTTTGCTTGTTAGCGCTAACTTTGAGAGATGTATCACAGTTGCATTTTATTTAGCTGTTTATAGTTCAGCACATGGAATCCCTCGGGAGTGCATATGATTAGAGACTGGTTAACCCCGGATAAAATTAATGTCATTAACGCAATAGATAACTGGAAAAATGCCGTTCGACTCTCAGCAGAACCTTTGCTGGCGCAGGGGTATATGGCAGAGCACTATATTGAGGCGATTTTTAAAAGCCATGAAGGATTTGGGCCTTATTATCTATTAGCCCCAGGATTAGCGATGCCTCATGCCCGCCCCGAGCAAGGTGCATTGAGGAATGGATTATCACTCCTTCATATTAAAGAGGGCATATCATTTGGCTCGACTGAGAACGACCCGGTATACGTGGTTATTATGCTATGCGCTTGTTCCGGGAATGAACATATCACGATGATCGGTGAACTGGCAGAACTCTTTAGCGATCGGCAAAAGCTAGAACGATTGTTAAAAGCCGATGATATTAAGGCAATTCAGGCCGTTATTGACTGAAGGAAAAGAGAATGAAAAAAGTACTCATCGTCTGTGGCAATGGTTTAGGCAGCAGCTTTATCGTTGAAATGAATGTCAAAAAAATCCTTGCTGAAATGAATAAAGAGGTTGAAGTCGCACATACCGACCTGACGTCAGCGAAAAGCGAAACTGCGGACCTTATTCTGAGCGCCAACGATATTGCCGAACATTTAACTGGTCATTCCGCGAAGGTTGTTGGATTAAGTAATTTACTCGATAACAATAAAATCAAAGAGATTTTAGCAGAACACATTTAAGCAACGGCTTTCTGAACCGTGGAGTTTAATATGCTTCATTTCCTTATTTACGATGTGTTAGGGACACCGGCGATTCTGGTTGGATTGTTTTCTCTAATCGGTCTGCTGTTGCAAAAAAAAGGAATTTCAGACGTTATCTCAGGCACCCTGAAAACCATCATGGGTTTTGTTATTTTAACGGCTGGCGCCGGTATCATTGCCTATACATTAACCATTTTTAGCCAACTATTTGAACATTCATTTCATATTCAGGGGGTGGTGCCTAACACCGACGCGATGGCCGCGCTGGCGCAGAAGAATTATGGCACGGAAACCGCCACGATCATGGTGCTGGGCATGTTGATCAATATCGCCCTGGCGCGTTTGACGCCATTAAAGTACATCTTTTTAACGGGCCACCATACGCTCTATATGGCCGCGATGCTGGCGGTGATCTTGTCAGTAGGTGGCTTGTCGGGTGGTTGGGTGGTGGCCATCGGGGCGGTGATTCTCGGCGCGATGATGGTGATCTCTCCGGCGATCTTGCAGCCGTTTACCCGAAAAATTACCAATACCGACGATCTGGCTCTCGGCCATTTTGGCTCTATTGGTTATCTGCTCTCCGCGCTGGTGGGAAAAGTCGTAGGGAAAGGTAGCCCCTCGATTGAAGAAATTAAAGTGCCTAAGTCACTCAATTTCCTTCGTGACTCGTCGGTGGCCATCTCTCTCACCATGATGATTCTGTTCCTGGTGCTGGTGGTCGTCGCAGGCAAAACCTTTGTCGAGGAGACCCTGAGTGCCGGTCAGAATTTTATTATCTTCGCCATTATTCAGTCCCTCACTTTTGCTGCGGGGGTTTATATCATCCTCGCCGGTGTGCGGATGGTGATTGCCGAGATTGTGCCAGCGTTTAAAGGTATTGCAGACAAACTAGTGAAAGATGCGAAACCGGCGCTGGACTGCCCGACGGTGTTTCCCTTTGCTCCCAATGCCGTTATCGTCGGGTTTCTCGCAAGCTTTGTTGCAGGCCTGCTCAGCATGTTCCTCTGCCCGCTGTTCGGTTTGAGCGTCATCGTACCAGGACTAGTGCCTCATTTCTTTTGCGGGGCAACGGCTGGCGTTTACGGCAACATCACCGGCGGACGTCGTGGGGCAGTGGTGGGGGCATTTGCCCATGGCCTGCTCATTTCGTTCCTGCCGGCAATCCTTTTGCCAATGATGGGAGATATGGGCCTCGGTTCTACAACCTTTGGCGATGCAGACTTTGGCGTTGTCGGCATCGTTTTAGGTCATATCATCGCAATGTTTAACTAACTATTTATTATCGGAGCTGGTTTATGGGCGCTAAATTTTCACCCTCACTGATGTGTATGGATTTGACACAGTTCAAAGAACAGATCACAGCAATGAATAACAAAGCGGATTTTTATCACGTCGATATAATGGATGGCAATTACGTCCGCAATATCACTCTGTCTCCCTTTTTTATTGAGAATCTGAAAAAAATCACTACCGTTCCCATCGATGTCCATCTGATGGTGAACCACCCGGAAGATATTATCCCAATGTGTCTCGCCGCAGGAGCCGATATCATTAGCTTCCATCCCGAGACTGCGAATAACAAAATTTTCCGCCTGCTGAATCAGATCAAGGATGCGGGAAAAAAATGCGGGGTGGTGCTGAACCCGGCGACGCCGGCTGAAAGCATTGCTGAATATGCGCACCTGCTGGATAAAGTGACGGTCATGTCAGTTGACCCTGGCTATGCCGGGCAAAAATTTATACCTGAGTCGCTGAACAAAATAAGAAAGCTCATCAGTATGCGCAAAAATAATGGCTATCATTATCTGACGGAAATTGATGGTTCTTGCAATGAAAAAACCTTTGGTTTGATTGCTGAATCTGGGGTGGATGTATTTATCGTTGGTACATCTGGTCTGTTTTCTCTTCATGAAGATGTCAGCCTGGCATGGGACAGAATGATCGATATTTTCCAGCGTGAAACCGTCGCTGCCTGATTCATTTTTTGCGTATTTTGGTTTGATAAACGCGCCGCGCGCCGTACGTCGCGACATAGGGTAAAATAGCGCTTTTCATTCCTGAGCTAGACCCTTCATTGCCGGTTGTGACGCAGGTATAAGCATGTGCTAAAGAGCCATATATCTCATTGCTTATCGCCTGGCCAACGGGAACATCGCGCTGAACGATAATATTGCCATAATCCACGGTATAGGGAGAGCCGATGTAAGTATAATCACAACAGAAGCCACTCAATGGAAACAACACAGCCAGCATTAATAATGCAGATCGGAAAAGTCGCATACCTATGCACCTGATATAAAAATCCATTTCAACGTTATCGGCAAACAGCATTATCGATAATCACATCGTTATTCAGCTTCGTCATGTTTATCGAGTAATGAACCCTGCAGGTGTTTGCGGATTGATTTCCCCATTTCACGGTCAGGTTTACCTCGGGATCGAGACCCGTCAAATAGACCTGTCCGCTATCACCCACGATAAAACTGTTATGATCTGTTCCTTCAACGCTGGCCATTGCGCCAAACGGCACTAACTGGCCGTTTCGCAGGCTCAAGGTCATCAGCATGCGAACGCCTACGCTTGCCCGATAATTCGCCCTGACAATCGCGCCACGCGTAGGAACCACGGTTTTGACCGTTTGTTCTAACTCAACGTTAGCCGGTAATGTTTCAGTGATTAATGACACATCATTTTTGCGATAAGGCATTAAGTTAGAGGCAACCGTATATCCGCGATAATCGGTTGTCGCTCCGGTCATATTCTGGATGCCTACGCCGGCAGCCCCGGGGGCGGCAATCAGCACGTTGGTTTCACCCAGGGGCTGAGAAAACGTCACGCCATTGGCATGCGCAACCACACCTCCCTGAATCCCATAATTCAGACGATCGGTATTTTTGTCATAGCTGTACCCGGCTGTGATTTCGCCATAGGTGCCGCGATAATCACCATTCATATTGCCGGTGTAGGCCACGTCGTGAGTGCCGAAACCCTGTTGAATATTCCAGTTGAGCGCATTATTCGGCAAAGCAACGCCATTTAACCCAGCGCTGTGTGTCGTACCGTTATTCTTGCTGGTATTCATGCCATAGTTTGCCCATGTCTGCGGCAACAGTTTTTCCAGGGGAATGCTGATATTCAGCGCCAGCATCTGGTTTTTATCGTCGCTCTGGGGTGAGCTGTACGATCCCGCGCTCCCATTCTTACTCAGCGTCCAGGTCAGGCCATAACTGATACTGTGCCAGTAGTTGTTATACCCAACGCTCCATGATTCCATCGCCTTACCCGAATTCCAGTAATCTTCACGCGCGGCGTTCAGCATCAACGATCCCAGATGGTCTCCCAACCCCTGGCTCAACGTCAGCTCAGCACGGTTGCGGCGTCGGTCCTGAAGCGCCTGACTGTCACCGTAAGAATCCAGGACCTCTTGCATGCCATAGTAGCCGCTTGTCGAATAGCGGTAGCCGGCAATCGCGAAGTTGGTGCCCGTTGCGGCAAAATTTTTACTGTATCGAGCCCGCCATGATTGCCCCCTGGATTTCGGCATATTTTGCGGCGTGGACCAGCCCTGGGTGATATCGCTGGAGATTGCGCCAAAGTTACCCATGTTTTTACCGACGCCCGCGGCGAGGGACTGGTACTTACTCGACTCCTGTAATCCGCCGTAAAACGTAAAGCCATAGGGCAAGCCGAGAATAACGCTCATCTGAGCAAAGGGCGTTTTGTCCACGCTGCCGTTGTAAGAACGATATTGGCCGCCCGTTAACGCATATTTTATTCGGCCTTCACGCTGTAATACGGGAAGGGAGGCAAATGGCACGCTAAAGTGCTGCTCACTGCCATCAGCCTCTTTAATAGTGACATCAAGATCGCCGGCGCCGCCGGTAGGATACATATCCGTGATTTCAAAAGCCCCCGGCGCCACAAAGCTCTGGTATATCTGATAGCCATTCTGGCGAATTATCACCTGGGCATTGGTCCGGGCGATACCACGCACCACTGGGGCATAGCCCTTGAGGGAGTCGGGCAGCATGTCATCATCGGAGGCAAGTTGTCCTCCCCGAAAAGGCATGCTGTCGAAGACATCTGCCGGGGCAGAGCTATCACCCAGCGTGAGCTGCGACTGTAACGGGATTATCGTACGCTGAGCATAGGTATAAACCGTCTTCCAGGCATCGTGACCCTGTGAATCGCGCGACCAGGTGGTGTAATTTCTTAACCGCCAGGGGCCAATATTCACGCCAGGACGCAGGTTGGCATACTGATTATCGCTGGTGCTGCTGTTGCTATTTTTTGCCCAGTTATTGGCCCCACTCAGACTGTAGTTGAGCAGGGCGGCGTTAATCCCTTGATCCCAGCGATCCGGCGACACCGCTCCGCGCGCATGCGCTGATAGTGCCGCTTGCGGAATGCTCAATACCAGACGCTGCATGGCAAACTGGAAATCCGTACTGGCCTGAGGGATCGCGGACAGGTTCGCACAGGATGTTTGTAAGCGTGCAGCGAGAACCGTATTGACGGGGATGTGTTATTCAGTTGGCAGTGCTACGCGCCAGGGGAGTAGCTCGCTGACCCGGTTTATCGGCCAGTCAGCAATGACGTCAAGGACATAACGGAGGTAGCTTTCTGGCTCCACTCCGTTCAGTTTGCATGTCCCGATCAGGCTGTACAGCAGCGCTCCCCGCTCTCCTCCATGATCCGAACCGAAGAACAGGTAGTTTTTGCGGCCCAGGCTGACCATCCGTAGCGCATTCTCAGCTATGTTGTTATCTGCCTCGGCCCAGCCGTCGTCAGTATAGTAAGCCAGCGCCGGCCACTGGTTCAGTACGTACGTGAACGCTTTCGCCAGTTCTGAGTGTCGCGACAGCGTTTTCACCTTTTCACGCAGCCAGCTTTCCAGGGATTTCAGCCGCGGTTTAGCTTTTTGCTGACGTTCTGCAAGGCGTCGCTTCGCCGGCATCCCCCTTATTTCCGCCTCGATGGCATATAACTCACCGATCCGTTTCAGGGCTTCCTCCGTCAGCGCTGACGGGGTGCGAACGTGCACATCGTGGATCTTGCGGCGGGCATGAGCCCAGCAGGCAGCTTCCGTTATCTGTCCATTGCGGTACAGTTCGTTGAACCCGGCGTACGCATCCGCCTGCAGAACACCGCTGAAGCCAGCGAGATGGCTCTGCGGGTGGATACCTTTTCTGTCCGGGCTGTAAGCGAACCACACTGCCGGCGCCAGCTCTGACCCGGCGTTACGGTCGTCACGAACGTAGGTCCATAACCGCCCGGTCTTCGTTTTCTTATTACCTGGCAACAGCACCGGGACAGGCGTGTCATCAGCATGGAGCTTACCGTCAGTCAGCACATAGTCCTGAAGCGCCCCTTCCAGCGGTGACAGTAGCCGGCAACACGCATCCATCCAGCCCGACAGCAGTGAGCGGCTCAGCTCCACACCCTGGCGGCCGTATATTTCAGACTGGCGGTACAGCGGGGTGTGCTCTGCATACTTTGAACTCAGCACGCGGGCCAGCAGCCCCGGTCCTGCGATACCCCGCTCGATGGGCCGTGAAGGCGCGGGGGCCTGCACGATGGCATCGCACTGAGTACAGGCATGCTTTTCACGTACTGTCCGGATAACCCGGAAGGCGCTGCGCATCAGCTCCAGCTGTTCGGCGGCATCTTCACCCAGGTAACTCAGCGTACCACCACATTCCGGGCAGCATGACGCTGCCGGCAGCAGCCGTTTTTCGTCACGGGGAAGTGATTCAGGGAACGGTTTGCGGGTACGGGTCTGCCGCAGCGGGCGCTGCACGGCCGGGTCATCCACCCGGCCGGTAAGGGTATCGCTTTCTTTCTGCAACTGCTTAAGGTCGGCTTCCATCTGCGCGATACGGCGGGAGACTTTTTCGGAGCGGCTGCCGAAGTTCATCCGGCGCAGCTTATCCAGTTGCGCCTGCAGGTGATCTATTTCGCGTTCACGCTCGTTCAGCTTTTCCAGAAGGGCACGGTTCAGCGCCTCCTGTTCGGCAAGGAGACGTTTCAGTTCATCGATATTGTCAGGAAGTAAGCTGTTCATACCGGGTATATTACCTGGCTCATTCAGCGTCGACCAGGATAAAGAGGCCTACAACATAGTCAGTGACGTAAGCAGTCTTTTAGGCTGCCGCCAGTCGATACCTTCAAGGAGCATCGCCAGCTGTGCCGGTGTGAGGAACACTTTGCCATCCCGGGCTGACGGCCAGGCGAAGCGGCCGCGCTCCAGCCGTTTGGTCAGCAGACACAGTCCATCGCCGGTAGACCAGAGGAGCTTTACCTGACTGCCATTACGCCCACGGAAGATAAAAACGTGACCTGACATCGGATCGTCTTTCAGCGTCGTCTGCACCTTTGCCGCCAGGCCGTTGAAGCCGTTTCTCATATCGGTGATGCCAGCGACCAGCCAGATCTTTGTCCCTGATGGTAATGGGATCAACGTTTGAGCTCCCGTATCAGCAGGTTCAGGATATTTTCGCTGATGGCACCATTCAGACGGAGTGATCCGTGCCGGAACGTCACTTCACAGCTGATATTGAGTGATTCAGGTGCCGCAGCAGCTACAGGTTGTGACCGGGGGGAGGTTGCAGGGACAACATCTTCGGCATCAAGTGTTATCGGGAGCAGCTCAGGCACGTTGTTTTCTATTGTTGAAGGAGGACGTAGTTTTCCTTCGCGCCAGTACTGGCGCCACTTGAACAGCAAATTATCGTTGATCCCATGCTCACGAGCGAGTTGCGCTACGGAGATCTCTGGTCGATGCGAGAGTTCAACCATTTTGATTTTGAACTCAACGGGATAATTAGGGCTTTTTTTACGCACTGCGGTTAATGATTTCATGGATAGCGTCCACCATATTTGGTGTCCACTATCCTCTCAGGAATATCAGGATCTGCCAGACGGTGCTGAGACGACGCTTACGGATGTTTCGCCTTTTAACGCGGAAAAAAGCCCAGTCTTTACTCCCCAGCTTTCTAATTGCTCAATGGATAAACAGGGGACTAATTTGTCATCACCGCCAGGCTCTTTCAGCAACACAAACCTGATATCGCGGGTATCAACTAACCGATCGTCCAGGACGATATCAACATGATAATCCCCGGGAGCTTGCGCGCCCGATTCAAAACCAGAAAGATCGACTTTTTCTGTCCCCGGATTATCCAGTTCAACCAGTTCTGGATTAAAAAAATCGCGACTATAGCTATTTTGCGTATTACCGAAGAGCGCGATGGTTATCAATAATGCCAACCGTGGAGAACGTGCTTTTATATAATCCATTGCCATCATCATAAATCCCACTCAGTGTCTTTTCGCCGGTCTACAGACTGGCTTTGTGTTCTGCCCCGGGACTGCCATAATCATTGATAATTTTGAATGTCACTGGCCCGCCCGTTACGCCGGAGGGTAAATCAAACGTCGCTGTGCTACCGGGTAATACATAACTGACATCGGGTAATTTTTTACCTGATAGTGAAATTTCGTTAAAATTCATGACATGCCGAGTCGGATTGTTTACCTGTATCTTATTACCGACGCGTTGCCAGCGTAATTTATCGACCTGCTCTTCAGGGGATGCGCCTTTCATCGCCGCCGGACGGTAGATGAGCTTGATTCTGGTTTTAATGGCAATTTGCAACGTATTGTCAACTTTAGCTGCAGAGGGTATGGCTTTTATATTAAGCCAAAATAAGCTCTCTTTATCCTGAGGTAATGCTCCGGTGGCAACAATGCGCTCGACGTTTTGTTGGCCATTATTCAGTCGATATAACGGCGGCGTAATGATGAAAGGCGCCTTTTCGGCACCGCCACCTGGCGTTTCGATCCAGGACTGGATCAGGTAAGGGGTTTTATCAGGATTATTTATGCCAATTGAGGCTTCTTTTTTATTACCATCAAAAATGACCCGCGTACCACCAATAACGACACCGGCCTGAGCAGCGGATAAGCCAATACTCAATATCGTGGTGGTAAGCAAGATACTGCGAAGAACATTCATTTTAGACCTCTGAAACATGGGGCCGTATCGACCCCATCAGCTTTTCTGGACAGAAAATCAGTTATATACAATGGAGAAGTTAGCAACAGAGTTGGCCGTACCCGGCGTTACTGATGCCGTGGTGGAGATATATTGCGCGTAGAATTTCAGCGTATTGTCCTGGGTGCTGCTAAGGGTGTAGTTATAGCTGTTCTCACCGTGTAAAGGCAGGTCGACTTTATCGGCGGTCATCAGGTTAATCGCCACCCCTGACGCCGCACTGGAGGTTGAGGTATCAATAGCCAGCAGGTTAGGGTTGGTCAGATCGGGGGTGCCATCAAAGCGTACTTTTGTCGAAGTCACTGTGGTTGGGCAGTTTTTAAGTACGATATTAAAATCCTTTGCAGCCGCTTTTGCGCCACTGTTCGGAAATTCAGTTTTATAAAAGTTACCGAGATTGACCTGCTGGTTTTGCGATGCCACATCGACTTCACAGGCAGTATCAAGAATATTGCCGACGAAATTCACGGTGCCAGCGGCAGCAAAAGCGTGAGACATAGACAGCGCTGCAGTTGCGGTCAAGGCAACTAAAACAAGACTTTTTTTCATTACGTTGTTTCCTTATTAACTTGGTTTGCCACTTATATTCAGGCAATAGGGTGCCGATGAGCGTTACACTCTTTTTGTACCAGCGCCTTATTTATTACTGTGCAGCATGGCAGCCATAATTAATTACGGTAAGATCATGAACTGTTCTGCTGGCTGGCTAAAATTTATCTAATCACTTTCTTAAACTCAAATGATTTGTGGGTCTATAAGTAGACTCTCACTTAACGAATAAGTAACATTCCTTTTTTATTGTGTTTATTAAGGTCCGGTCTATTTTTAGACTCAAAGGTCATGAGGCACAAAATCAATTACTTAGAGTACATCTTTAGCACGGTCTACTTTTGGACCCTAAACCAATATTTCGCGGTTTCTTCATTTTTAAGATAATTCGTCGGGTCGATCAATAAAGCGATCACCGTAGAGGAATTGAGGCAGCATATGAACACGCGCTTAACCACCCCGGAAAACCAGGACAAATCAATTGCCCTGGAATTAAAACCATTTCGGCACATCGAGACTCTGATAAATCATGTGTTGCCAGCGGCAGAAAGAGTAGTGATCGGCAGAGGTGAGGTCGTGCATTATTATAAAGATGATATCCGGCAATGTTTTTTACTATTGCAAGGTAGCGTCGCGCTGCACCGTCGCGGCGATGGCATTGTTTTAAATTCTGAATCATCACCCTTTATTCTGGGCGTCAGTAGTCAGTTTTCCTCAGAGCATCTCTATGTGAGAGCGCTGGAGACGTCAGAGATCGCCCGGGTGTCACTGGATTGTTTTAATCACATCGTGGCGCAACTGGATCTATGGGAGCATTTTTCGAAACTCCTGATTTATACGGCCTCCCGGGTGTATGAGCATTGCGCACAAATCTCGCAGATGTCGGCTTATGACATCATCCGCTTTCAGCTTGTTGAACTGATGCAAGAGCCGGATGCGATACGGCAACAAATTACGGCTGCAGCCTATATTAAGAGCCGAACCTATCTTTCACGGAGCGGGATTATGCGAATTCTGGCAGAGCTGCGAACCGGGAACTACATCACCATGGAACGGGGTATACTTCTTGATATCAACCATTTGCCTCGAAAATACTGACGATGAGGATACCCGCAACAGGAAGCCAGGCTATAATCAGACAGGTCAATCTAAAGGTTATCGGTTATGTCCTCTTCAGCAAAACCTCACAGAGGTTCACCCTACGCGCAAGAGTTGATGACGCATTTACAGCCGTATTGCACGCCACGTAAAACTGAAAGGGGGGAGCAACTGGATTTCAAGGTGAATGGCCAGGGGATGTGTTACCTCATCCTTGAGGGAACCGTAGCGGTTTATCGCCGAAACGATAATATGATGCTGTCCACTGCGCGCAGTCCCGCCGTGTTTGGTCTTGCCAATCTGACGGATATTTACTTCGATGATTACATTAAAACTATCAACTCTTGCGTGATTGGCGAGATCTCCACCGCTCGTGTTCATGACATTATTAAAGAAAAGTCGTTATGGGGGCTGCTCTCAAAGCAACTGATGTTTGTGTATGGCCGACTTTACAACAATGTGATGCCGCAGGGCGCACCGACGGCGTACGAGATGATCCGCCAGCAGTTGCTCAATTTAATCGAAGAAGATGAGAGTTATCGCGCCGCAGTCACAGCGGAACTCTACATCCGTGAGAAAACCCATCTTTCTCGCAGCGGCGTCATGCGCATTCTTGCAGATTTAAAAACGGGTGGTTTTATCGAAATGGAAGAGGGAAGACTCATTAAAATCCATAAGCTTCCCGCCAGGTACTAAATTCAGACACCGTCAGACAAAAAAAACGCCCCTCATCTCCATTTAGCGACCACACCAGGGTCAATGATAATTTTAATGCCCAGGGCAGGGCGCGCCATGTTCTACCCAGTGGGGCACCGATCGGGCGGGATCGTCCGCTTAGCCAGTTTCTTTTGCAAAATGATGATAATAATTGGGGATCCTGATGCGGAAATTGCACATAGCGCCAGCAACGTGTCCATATTCTGGAGCGCCATGCGATGGTCAGGTAACAGAAAAGCGGACAGGAAAAATGCGGCAGTCGTCATCAGATACATCATGGACGTCTGTAATGAAGAGAATCCCGCTCGTTGGTTGTTATCAGGAAACTGAATCGTAACCGCCGAAGATGAAACCAGACGACTGTAAGCTGCCCCGAGAAATAACGTCATAAACAGCGCCGGATGCGGATAGCCCAGGAAGGGTATCAGCAAGCTCAGAATAAAAACGAGGGTTGACCCGGTCGCCAAACTCAATGCAGAGAAACGAGAGGTTAATGCCCCTGTCATTCTTGTAGACAGATACCCCGCCAGTCCCCCGCCGAAGAACAGCCAGGGCAGCAGGCCTTCAGAAGCCCCCAACAGCTGCGTCATTAATGGCGCCAGAACAGGAATGATCAGCATTGGACTAAACTGTACCAGCGCATTACCGGAAGCAAACAGTAAAGTATCAACATCGAGGGGCAGCGCGTAAGACGTGTCGAAAGTGACGGGGTCCTGAGGGATGACAGTGACGATCAATGGCAATGCCAACAAACAGAGCGTGCTGATTAACCACAACGCGACATGCCAACCGTAATGAGTACACAAAAATAATATAGCGGGCATCCCCACAACGCTTACCAGCGAAAATGACGCAATCACCGTCGCCAACATTTTTCCGCGCAAGTCAGCCGGCGTGTGGTTTATCAAAATACCGATCCCCACACCCATTGTCGTCCCTCCTACCAGCCCTGCGAAGAATCGCAAGGTAAGAAGAAGAGGAAAACGGGTCATGAATGTTGTCAACAGTGTCGCCATGGCTAGCAGCACCATATTAGCGATAAGAAAACGCTTCTTATTGCAACGGTCAACCCAGTAAAAGGCGATAATTCCCGACAGGACGGCTCCAGAGGTGTACATACCGGATACATAGCCTGAGAAGGAGACGGGAACAGCGAAATCCGCGGCCATAAATGTAAAAACAGGACTGAACATCATATATTCCAGCGCATTAGTAAACTGCACAAAAGCGATGACCAGCGCTATCCGTATCAGCGCCTTTTGATTAAATGTTGTGGTGACCCGTGGCATAGCAAGCGACCTGATGATGAAAGATAACCTAGCTTAACTGCTATCAAACTTATCGATTAGATGGTAAAAATGGCACTCATTATTATCATATGTGGGATAGTTGATGCGGCCAGTTCTTGATTTTAATGCGCTGAAAGTCTTCATCGCTGTAGTTGAAAGAGACAGTTTTGTGGGGGCATCGAAAGCCCTTGAAATGCCGGCATCAAATGTGAGCCGTTGCATTGCTCAGCTAGAAGACAAACTGAATCTTCAGCTTATTGAACGCAGTACCCGACATATGAAACTCACTCAGGCGGGGCATCTACTCTATACCCGGGCGAAGCCATTACTGGAAGCGCTTGAGCAAACTGAAACCGAATTAACGTTGCGGCAAATGCAATTCAAGGGGCCACTACGTATCTGTATTCCCAATGAAATCGGTCCTGCACTGCTGGGCGCTATTGTTGCCGATTTCGCCTGTCAGCATCCGGACCTGGAGATAAGTTGCGTCACCAATTTGTCTGGTTATGAATCCCTGCGCGATGATCTGGATCTCGCTGTCATTGTGAGTCGTGGTCAGATGGATGACAGTGACTACATAGCCCGTCATCTGGTGACCATCCCTTGCACCATCGTTGCGGCTCCCTCCGTTATCCAGCGTTATGGCACGCCTTCTCGTATACAGCAATTTGAAGAATTGCCCTGTATTACAACGGTAAATGCGCTTAAAGGCGCTCCCTGGCAGTTTGTGAATAAAAAGGGCGGATTCGAGACGATTAAAGTGAACGGTCGTTATCGGGTCAACAGCGGGGAGATGGCAGGGCGAGCGGCCATCTCAGGCGTCGGTTATGCCATCCTGTCGAAACAAGCCTGCCAGCCCTATATTGACGATGGCCGGTTAATCGAAATTGAATTTGAACAATCGGCAGCCCCCTTGCAATTGTTCGCCCTGTATTCCGATCGGCGTTATTTGCCTGCAAAAACAAGAGCGCTTATTGATTTCATGCATCAGAGATTGAGTCATGAATAAGAGGCCATCATCAGCGCACCTGGATGCGCTGTCCCGTTCAGCCGGCGCTCTTGCCGCTCATCACCTCGACTCAAGCACCATTGAATCATTCCTCACTGATCGCCAAAAAGCGTCTGTTAGGCAGGCTGTCAGCTTAACTTTTTAGTCATTGCCCTGGCGATGGCCGGGGCGCTTACTACGGGCAAGCTCAGGCCTTCAAGTCCAGTACGACATGGCTGAATGTTTGATAGGTTTTTTCATCTGGCGCAGGCGGAATTTTGGCGACTTTCAGCGCGGACATCACCTGCGCGCAGAATGGCCGATCGCCGTTGTCGACCGTCGGATCCTGCACCGTCCCGTCACGCTGCAGGGTAAAGCGCACCGAGCATTTTTGCCCTTGCCAGGAGTCCGGCTGGTCTATGTTAGCGAAGATAGCCGCCTGGATCCGCGCCAGATAGCGTGAGGCATTGGCCTGCGGTGACGTATCGGCACCCGTTTGATAATCGCGAAGTATCTTATCCACTTCTGCCGATATTTGAGCGTCTTCGGCGCTGTCCGGCGCAGAAGCATGACCCGAACAGGCGGAAAGGAGGAAAGAGAGGGTGCAAACGAGCACGGCGTTGATTTTCACGGACATGGTAAGCCTCCTTGCTGGTGGTGAAACATTTCGTGTACGAGGCGGTTATCCTCTGTTATTCCGCGAGATTATTCAAACGCTGAATGCATCATGCTCGTTTTAAGTGACACTGTCACACATTTTGGGCTTTCGTCGCGGACGGTTAGGCCATCCAGTCGCGGATCAGGTCACCGTATAGCCGTTCTGCCTCCGCCAGCCGGCTGAGCAGGCAGTACTCGTCGGTTTGATGAGCCATCGACGGCTCCCCGGGGCCGAGAATAATACAGGGCGGGTCGCCCAGGGCAGGCAGCAGCAGCGAGGCGTCGGTAAAGTAGGGCACCACGCGCGGCGTAATCGGCTCAGCGTGCAGCGGCTGACAGCGTTGGTAAACCTGCTTAATCCATGCGTGATCCTCCCGGCTCAGGACCGCAGGCAGGTCGACCAGCGTGGTGACCGTAACGCTTTCGCCCAGCAGCGTCGTTAAGCGCTCCCGGATAGCGGCGTGCTGTAAATTGGGCGCGCTGCGGATATCGACATCAAAACGCGTGCGGTCCGGTATGGAATTAATATTGAGTCCGCCCTCTATGCGTCCGACGTTGAGGGTGGGTTGCTTCATCAGGGGATGCGGCGCGCCCGGCGAAAAATGCTGGATCTTACCCAGCGCATCCGCCGCAAGATAGATAGCATTGATCCCCAGCTCCGGCATCGCGCCGTGGGCGGTTTTTCCCCGCGTTTCGCAGCGTAGCCAGAGGGCGCCTTTATGGCCGATAACCGGGTAGTTGGCGGTGGGCTCACCGACGATCAGCGCGCCCACCTCTGGCAACGTCTCGGAGGCGATCAGCGCCCGCGCGCCGTCGCAGCCGGTCTCTTCTCCGCCGGTGATCAGCAATAGTGCGCCGCGCCCGGCGCGAATCGTTTGCCGCTGATGAACGCAGGCGACGGCAAATGCCGCTATCGCCGCTTTCATATCGCTCGACCCGCGTCCATAAAGACGCCCGTCTTCCATCTGCGCACCGAAAGGATCGTACTGCCAGCGGGCATTTCCCAGCGGGACGGTATCCAGATGTCCGGTAAAGGCCAGCGGTTTACCGCTCTTCGACCCGGGCAGCCTGGCGATAAGATTGCAGCGTCCCTCGCCGAATGACGACAGCGACACCTCAAAACCGCTATCGGCAAGCCAGTCGGCGAAGAACCGCATGCAGTCGGCTTCGCTGCCCGGCGGGTTGATGGTGTTAAAGCCCAGCAGTTGCCGGGCGAGCTCAAGGGTAGCGGTCATCAGCGGCGTTCCGTCAGCCAGTCGAGGCAGTTAATCCACAGCTGGCGATAGCCGGGCCATTTGGCAAACTCTTCCGGCAGCCAGTGCGCCGACATGTCGCTGGTCCACACCAGCGAGCGCCCCCGCTGATATTCGCGAATGGCCAGCAGAGGATGATCGGTACCGGCCACGGTCGCCAGCAGTTTACCTTCCGGATGCATTTCAACCTCGTTATAGCCCAGCAGCCACGGCCATTCGCCCGGAATATCGTTAAACAGGGGGTGAGATCCCGCCACTTCCGCAAAGCAGCCTTCCGGGGTTTCAATGCGATCGTCCCAGGCCAGGCAGCGAACCGGCAGCACTTTCTCCACCGCGGTATTACGGTAGCGCGCGCCGCCGTTGATCCCCTGGAAGCTGTAATAGCCGCCGATCATCATCAGCGCCCCCCCGCCGGCCACGTAATCATGCAGGAGCGTTAGACGGTTGGCGGTGCGGCGGCTCTTCAGCCAGGTGTCCGGATGCAGCAGCAGCGTATTGGCGCCGATATCCGAAAGGATGATCGCATCCCAGTGTTCCAGCGCTTCCAGCGTCAGCGGAAAGTCTGTCGCCGCCGCGTGGGCGGGCATATAGGTAATGGCATAGGGACTGTCGGCGAGCGCGGCCAGAAAATCCGTTGCGCCGGTGTGCCAGGTGGCGGTGGCAAACTGGTCGAAGCCTTTAACGTGCGTTGAGGTGCTGGTCCAGGACTCACCGACCAGTAAGATTTTTTTCTGCATGATGACGTTTCCTTTTATCCGCCAAAGACCCGCTGGGGGTTTCCAATCATTAAGGTTTCAAGCTGTTCGCCGCTGACGCCGTGGCGCCGCAGACGCGGAACAAAATGCTTGAGTATGTAGCCGTAACCGTGGCCGCCGTAGCGGGTGAGCATGGTTTTCAGGAAGACATCCTGCGACAACAGAATGTGCTGGATATAGCCGTCGTCAATTAACTCGCGGATCGCGCGGGCGTTTTCCTCGTCGGAGGGCGACTGCGCTGACTCGTCGGCGTAGTAATAGCTCATGCCAATCATGTCGTATTCGAGAAATGCTCCGCGCTGGGCCAGTTCGCGCTGGTAGCGTTTATCGGCAAAGCTGGGGTTCATATGGCACAGCACGGTATGGCGTAAATCGGCGCCTTCCTGCTCGAGAATATCCAGCACCCGATGACCCAGCCGCTCCCAGCCCGGCAGATGGACCTCGATCGGCACGCCGGTCGCGGCGCTGGCCCGACCCGCAGCGCGCAGGGATTTCTCCTCATCCGGCGTAAAACGGCTGGAGATACCGATTTCGCCGATAAGCCCGGCGAGTACCTCCGGTTTCTCCTCCGCGCCGCCAAGATCGTAAATCAGCCGTTCGGTCAGCTGTTCAACGCTGCTGGTCCTTACCCACTCGGGGTGCGAAGGCTCCAGATAGAGCCCGGTGCCCATAATAATGTTCAGACCGGTCAGACGCGCGATGCGCGCCAGCGCTTTCGGATCGCGGCCAATACCGATATTGGTCGGGTCGACCACGGTTTCGCCGCCAAGGGCGCGATATTTAGTGAGTTCCTCAATCGCAACGTCGACATCAAACAGCTGACAGTTATCGCGGCTCATCAACGGATTCAGCGACAGTTCGCCAAGGTTTTCCATTTTCACCGGCATTTCGGCAAGATGGCGATCGCTACAGCAGCAGGGCGGCACCCATTTGCCGGAGGCATCCAGCAGAATATGCTCATGCATCAGGGTGACGCCCATTTCGTTAATCGGCAGCGGGCCAAGCACTGTCATCACGTAACCGCTGCTGACGCCAACCGGCAGCGGTGAGGGATGACGAAAAATTGATCCGTTCATCAGCTATCCTTTTGCCGCGGAGCGCGTGGGGTTGAGAATGCGGGTGTTCAGCCAGATAGCCAGCAGGATAATGGTGCCGGTAGCTATCTGGGTGTAAAACGGCGAAATATGCGACAGGATCAGCCCGTTCTGAATGACCGCAATCGACAGCGCGCCCAGCAGCGTGCCGATAATGGTACCGAAGCCGCCAAACAGGCTGGTACTGCCGAGCACCACGGCGGCAATAACCTGCAGTTCAAAGCCTTCGCCCTGGTTGGAGGAGCCGCTGCCGAGGCGAGCGGTAATGATCATTCCCGCCAGCGCGGCGGCCATGCCGCTGAGGATATAGACCTTCATCGTGACGGCTTTGGTGTTAATCCCGCTGCGTCGCGCGCCTTCAGCGTTGGCGCCGATAGCGGTCACGTAGCGACCAAAACGCATGTGATTAAGAACGATATGCCCGATCAGCAGAATCAGAATGCCGAGCAGCGCGGGCATGGGGATACCGACTACCCACGCGCGTCCGATAAAGGTAAACAGGCTGTCAGCCGGAACCGGAATCGAATAACCCTGAGTGATCAGCAGCGCGATGCCGCGAACCACAGCCAGAGTGGCGAGGGTGACGATAAACGCCGGAATCCCTTCATAGGCAATAAAGAAGCCGTTGATGGCGCCAACGACGCCGCCGAGCAACAGGCCGCCGAGCAGTACCACCGGCCACGGCAGCCCCCAGCTATTCAGGGCGATAGCGGAGAGTGCGCCGACCAGCGCCAGGGTAGAGCCCACCGACAGATCGATACCGCCGGTGGTAATCACCAGGGTCATCGCCGTCGCGACGATCAGCAGCGGGGCGCTCTGACGGATGATATTCAGCCAGTTGGTGCCGGTGAGAAAGTTGCTGGTGATCAGCGAAAACACCACGCAGCAGAAGACGAAAAAGAGCGCGATGCTGACTACGCCCGAGTGGTTATGCAGCAGGCGGCGCGGCAGCGAATGCTGGATCATGCGGGAGCTGCTTAAGTTCATGATACTCATCCTGTTACCTCAATGTGCAGCCGCAGAGCGGGCGGTGAATTTTTCGCCCACAATCAGGTTAACGATATCGTTCAGGCTGGTGTCGGACACCCGCCTGTCAGCGACATTGGTACCTTCATACATCACCATGATCCGGTCACACACCAGGAACAGGTCCTGCAGGCGGTGGGTAATCAGAATCACGCTCACCCCGCGAGCGGAAACGCGGCGAATGAGTTCCAGCACCGCTTCGACCTCCGCGACGGCCAGCGCGGCGGTGGGTTCATCCATAATCAGCACTTTCGGGTCAAAGGCCGCCGCGCGGGCGATGGCAATAGCCTGGCGCTGGCCGCCGGAGAGATTTCGCACCAGCAGGCGGGTATCCGGAATAGAGATCCCCAGCCCTTTAAGCATCTCTCTGGCATCGGCGTGCATTTTGGCCTCGTCGAGAAAGGGAATACCGAGGACCGATTTCATCGGCTCACGGCCCATAAACAGATTGCCCGCGACGTCGACCGTGTCGCAGAGCGACAGATCCTGATAGACCATCTCGATATGGCAGCGGCGCGAATCGGCCGGATTGGTAAACTGCTGCTGTTCACCGTCGATACGAATCGTGCCGCTGGAGGGGATCACCGCGCCAGAGAGCACTTTGGTGAGGGTGGATTTCCCCGCGCCGTTATCGCCCACTAAACCCAGCACTTCGCCCGGGGCCAACTCGAGGTTAACGCCGCGCAATGAACGTATCGACCCGTAGGTCTTGGTGATATTGATCATCTCCACCCTTGGCGGGGTAGTTTGTGGCTGCTGCATCTGATAACTCCCATCGCTATTGCCGGGAAAATGTTCGCCATCCTGCGGGAGAGACTCTATCCGTCACGGTTTACAATCTAGTAAACCGGTTTACCTGCGGATCAGAGCCCTCGCCAGTACAGTCAGGACAAACGCTATGTAAGATATTTGTTCGCCAGTAAGAACATTGCAGCATCCGTGCCAGGGCAGGAACAACACAGCAGCCCTGTGACTTAACCTTATGTATTCAATAGGTTTTATTGATTACAATCCGGTAAACCGGTTTACTGATTATAGTGAATAAATTGTTAATTGATCGTTTTTTGCGCCAAAAACGGGCGCTTTTGCGTCATTATGGGACATGCTTAACAGATCTTGATCGAGTCGCGACCAATCCATTCAACCGGCAGGCGGGTTTCCGCTGGGATATCCGGATCGTCGTTTAGCAGGCGCATCATGATGTGCACCGCGGTGCGCCCCAGTTCCCGGGCGGGCTGGCGGATAGTGGAGATCCGCGGCTGGGTAAAATCGGCGTAATTGGCGTCATCGAAGCCGACTAGCGAAAGCGCCTCCGGCGCCTGGAGCCCGCTGGCGCGTAGACCGTCAAGCAGACCGAGCACCAGATAGTCGCTGGCCGCGAAGACGGCGGTAGGGCGAACCGGTTGGCTGAAGAGGTGCCGCAGCGCCTGCTGGCCAAACTCGCGCTGATAGTCGCCGTACATCACCCATTCGGGCGGCCAGCTCAGGCCGGCTTGCTCCATCGCGGTGCAAAAACCCTGATAGCGCTCACGGACGCTCATCAGTTTGTCCGGGCCGCCGACGAAAGCGATATGACGATGCCCGGCGGCGATCAGTTTTTCGGTGGCGATGCGCCCGCCCTGAACGTTATCAGCAAACACTTTTGGAACCTGACTCCCGGGAATATCTTCATCCAGCAGGACAATGCGTTCGTGACGCTGGATCTCCTTGCGCAGCAGGCCGTTATCGGGGCGGTTGGTGGTGAACAGCAGGCCGTCTACCTGGCAGGTATCCAGCCAGCGGATGAACTGGCACTCTTTTTCCGGGTTGTTGCGGGTGATACACAACACCAGGCTGTAGCCGCTGGCAGAAGCGGCCTCTTCGGCAGCGTCGGCCAGCTCGGCAAAGAAGGGGTTGGTAATGTCGGGGAGCACCAGGCCAAGCGTCTCGCTGCCGCCTTTGCTCAGACGGCGCGCCAGGCTATTGCCGCGATAGTCCAGTTCGCGAATGGCGGTTTCGATACGGTCGATGGTGTCCTGCGGCAGCACAATACTGTTGTTCATATAGCGCGACAGGGTCGCTTTCGACAGTCCCGCCAGCTTTGCCACATCAGATAACAATACGCGTTTTATACTCATTTCCTGCGCCATCTCTGCCAGAATCGGCTATCTGTAACATAGTTAAGCGCGGTGGATACAGCAATTTCTCTGTGCGTAATAAGCGAAAATAAATGCTTGACAAATTTTAATCAGCAGAGAATTGTATAGACAGTTTACCGCATCATCCGGGAAGTCATTCCCAAACCCGTTTAAGTCATTCCAGTCGCGCACCGACACGGACCGGTTGCCGGGATGACATTAAGCAGGTATCCGCCGAACGATCGATGATTGTTCTGGCCATATAGACGATATTTGCCCGCCAAAAAAACAATCCTTCTGCGTTCGCATGCGGCGCGGAACTCTGCTGGCTATCAACTATTCCCGACGAGGATACTGATGATGTTATTTTACACCGGAAAACTGCGTTTACTTGCTGTCGCCACGACCATGCTGGCATCGATGAGTTTTATTTCTGCCGCCAGCGCTGCCGGTCCGACTTATGCGCTGGTGCAAATCAATCAGCAGGCGCTGTTCTTTAATTTGATGAATAAAGGCGCGCAGGATGCGGCTAAGGCCAGCGGCAAGGATTTAGTTATTTTCAATTCTAACGATAATCCCGTGGCGCAAAACGACGCGATAGAAAACTATATTCAGCAAGGCGTTAAAGGCATTCTGGTCGCCGCTATCGACGTTAACGGAATTATGCCAGCGGTAAAAGAAGCCACCGCCGCTAACATTCCGGTGATTGCGATTGATGCCGTATTACCGGCCGGACCACAGGCGGCCCAGGTCGGCGTGGACAATATTGAAGGCGGCAGAATTATTGGTAAATATTTTGTGGACTACGTGCAGAAAGAGATGGATGGCAAGGCGAGGGTGGGGATTGTCGGCGCGCTGAATTCGGCCATCCAGAACCAGCGGCAGAAAGGGTTCGAAGAGACGCTGAAAAGCAATCCGAACATTACCATCGCTAACGTGGTCGACGGGCAGAACGTGCAGGATAAAGCGATGACCGCGGCGGAAAACCTGATCACCGGCAACCCGGATCTGACAGCAATCTATGCCACCGGCGAACCCGCGCTGCTCGGCGCTATCGCCGCCGTAGAAAACCAGGGGCGCCAGAAGGACATTAAAGTGTTTGGCTGGGATCTGACGGCGAAGGCGATTTCCGGTATTGACGGCGGCTACGTGACGGCCGTCCTGCAGCAGGATCCGGAAAAGATGGGCGCCGAGGCCCTGAATGCGCTGAACAGCATCACGTCGGGAAAAACCGTGCCGAAAACCATTCTGGTTCCGGCGACGGTGGTGACCAAAGCGAACGTCGATGCTTACCGTCCGCTGTTTAAGTAGGTCAACGCGCGCCGTCCTGGGTTAACAGGGCGGCGAGCTCATGGCTGCCGGGAAACGCGCTGAGCGTTCCCCGGCGGCTAACGGTTATGGCGGCAGCGCGGCTGGCGTGCGCCAGCGCCAGGTCATCCGGCGCGACGCCGCGCAGCAGGGCGGAGGCCAGCATGACGGCGAGGAACGTATCGCCTGCGCCGGTCGTATCAATCGCTTCGGCGGACACGGCGGGACAAAACTGGCGCTGTCCCGCCTGAACCAGCCAGGCGCCAGCGGCACCCTGGGTTATCACTAAGGTTTTCACCCCATAGGGCTGAAGCAGCTCGGCCTCGGATTCATTGACTACCGCGATGTCGATAAGCGGCCACAGATAGCAAAAGTCAGGATTGACGGGCGAGGGGTTGAACACCGTGGTCATGCCGAGAGTTTTGGCGTACCGGAACAGCGCCCGCGTTTTATCAAGGGAGAAATTGCCCTGCTGCAGCAGAATATCGCCGGCGGCGGCATCCGCCATATGCGGAATAATATCCTCAAGGCTGAAGGCGTCGGCAGCCGCCGTCGTGGTAATGATGGCATTGTCGCCATCAGCGCTATTTAAAATAATCGAGGTGTCGCTATGTTGATTGAAAGGTTGGTCGGGAAGTAAGGTCAGTGGTTCATTTTTTATCTGCTGGCGGATCCAGGCGCCGTTGCTGTCATTTCCCGTGGCGGCAATTAAACGCGTCTCTATTCCACAGCGGGATAATATAATCGCCTGATTCGCGCCTTTACCGCCGATATCCTGCGAAACTTTAACGCCGTGAATGGAAGTGCCTTTTTTCGGTATATCCGGAATGGACCAGGTTTCATCGACGGCAATATTACCGGTAACGTAAACACGCATAGTGTTCCCTTAACAGGATGGATAAGATGGTTGCTATCTCAGCAGAAAAAACCAATGCAATACAAGCTATTTTTTCACGAAAAAAAGCCGTTATTGGCGTTATTCATTGCGATCCTTTTCCTGGCGCACCTAAATATCGAGGAAAATCAGTCTCCGATATTGTTGAGCGTGCGCTTCGCGATGCTGAAAATTATATTTCAGGCGGTGTTCATGGTCTGATTATTGAAAACCACGGCGATATTCCGTTTTCTAAACCTGAGGATATCGGCCATGAAACCTCCGCGCTGATGGCGGTCATTACCGAGAAAGTTCGTGAGCGGTTTGCGGTCCCGCTGGGTATTAACGTCCTGGCTAACGCGGCGATCCCGGCGATGGCCATCGCGCTGGCGGGTGGCGCCGATTTCGTCCGCGTCAACCAGTGGGCCAACGCCTATATCGCCAACGAAGGATTTATCGAAGGGGCGGCGGCAAAGGCGCTGCGCTACCGCAGTATGCTGCGCGCTGAGCATATTCGCGTTTTTGCCGATAGCCATGTCAAGCACGGTAGCCATGCCATCGTCGCCGATCGTTCGATTCAGGAGCTGACGCGCGATGTTGATTTCTTCGAGGCCGACGCGGTGATCGCCACCGGCCAGCGCACGGGCGATAGCGCCACAATGGCGGAAATTGACGAGATCCGCGCGGCGACGGCGCTACCGCTCCTGGTGGGCTCCGGGGTAACGCCGGCTAACGTGAGGCAGATCCTTGGGCGGACCCAGGGGGTCATTGTGGCCAGTACGATGAAGGTCGATGGCGTCTGGTGGAACGATGTTGAGCTGGCCCGGGTGAAGCATTTTATGTCGGTCGCTCAGGCCGCGTTGGAGGAAGCCTAATGGAAGCGTTTAGCGAACGCCTGCTGCGCGAACATCAACCGGCGTGGCAGGCGATGCAGCAGCACCCGTTTGTCACTGATATTGAACAGGATCGACTGCCGACAGCCGTCTTCAACCGCTATCTGGTGTTTGAGGGCAACTTTGTCGCGACGGCCATCGCGATTGTTGCCCTTGGGGTCAGCAAAGCGCCGGGTATTCATCAGCAGCGCTGGCTGATTGGCGTGCTGAATGCCCTGGCTGATACGCAGATCGCGTGGTTTGAGCAGGTGTTGTCAGCGCGGCAGATCGATCCCGCTGAGTACCCGGATGATTTGCCCGGGGTACGGCGTTTTCGCGACGGTATGCTGCGGACCGCCCGCGAGGGCAGTTATGAGCAGATCGTGACCCTGATGTTCGGTGCGGAGTGGATGTACTCTTGCTGGTGCCGACGGGCGAGCGATCATCGACAGAGCGATGCTGATTTACGACGCTGGGTGGAAATGCACGCGGAGGACGAATTTTATCAGCAGGCGCTCTGGCTAAAGAACGAACTCGACCGTTGCGCCATGGCGCTGAGTGAAAAAGAAAAGCAGGCGCTGTCGGCACTTTACGGTGAAGTACTGCAGTGGGAAATTGATTTCCATCACGCTGCGTACGAGGAATAGCCGCGAGGTGAATCACAGGAGGCGCCGGAAGCGGCGTCTTCTGAAATCTTGCTCAGGTGGTCCGCGTCTTATCCGGGCATTGCCTCTCCAGCCATTGTACGACGAGGGGCCATCATTTCTCTGCATGGCTGGGGGGGCTATGTCCGCTTCCATTTCGTGTCGCCTTGCCGGAATACAGACTTTCCTGCCGTAGCGGGGCAAATATCCTGCACTTTGACGCTTATTGATTATACTTTGATGGTGGCTTGTGCTGCTTCAGGCAGTTGACGCGAGGGCGGGTAGCAAACCAGCCCCCCTGACATTGGGTCAACAGGTCCGATGATGATGTGATCATGTAACAGTCGAGGAGGTATGGAAAGATGGGATTATTAAGTTTTGTGAAAGAAGCGGGCGAGAAAATATGGGACGCCGTCTCCGGAGACAGTAAAGAAGAGCGGGCCGATAAACTGAAAAAACATATCGATGGTCTTAATCTGCCTGGCGCCGAAAAGGTCAATATTGATGTTGCGGACGATGGCACCGCCAAGGTCACTGGCGATGTCGCTTCGCAGGAGGATAAGGAAAAAATTCTGGTAGCGGTCGGGAATGTCACTGGCGTAGGTCAGGTCAGTGACGGCGTTAAGGTGACGCAAAGCGGGGCGGAAAGTCGTTTTTACACGGTCAAATCCGGTGACACCCTGAGCGCTATCTCCAAAGCGATGTATGGCTCTGCCAATGATTATCAACGTATTTTTGAAGCCAATAAACCGATGCTGACGCATCCCGATAAAATCTATCCGGGTCAAGAGCTGATTATCCCGGCGAAGTAGGCCGTTCATTCCACTCAGTAGTAACATCAGTGATGGCAGGGATACTTGCTTTATACCGTCGTCGGGAGCAGCTGCGGACATCAATTCCTCTCTCAACGGCAAAAGAGCCAGCAAGCTGGCTCTTGTTTCCCCGGGTTCAGGCGCTTACTGCGCGTCAGCCAGCGCCAGCCGGGCCTCTTCCTGCTCGCTGTTTTTACGCTGTTGCTCAAGTTCCAGCGCGCCGCGATGAGAAAGATAGCAGAACAGGATGCAGCAGACGATCCCGCCCATCAGCAGATAGAACCCGCCGTGCCAGCCCATTTTATCGACCATCACGCCGAACAGGCTGGTGCCTAACGAGGCGCCAAAGATATAGCTCATAAATCCGCGCAGGCCCACGGCGGAGCCAACGGCAAAGCTGGGGACGATCTCCATGGTCTGGACCGAGGCCAGAAACTGCGGGACGTAAATCAGGCAGCCCACAATCGCCGCAAATACCGTGACCATCAGCAGTGATTCGCTTTTCCAGTAGCCGATCAGACAGATGAAGATCAGCGCCATGCAGATCATGGCTAACGGCATCCGGCGGCCTTTGAACAGCTTATCGGAAAGCCAGCCGGCCAGCAGGGTTGACGGAATCGCCGCCCATTCAAAAAACAGGAAGGCGACGCTCATCTGCTCTTTAGAAAAATGTTTCACCGTCAGCAGGTAGATTGGCAGCCAGCTGATCATGCCGAAACGCACCATATAGACAAACACATCCACAAGGGAGACATACCAGGCGTTTTTGTTACGCAGGACGTAGGTGCAGAAGATCTGGAATGCGCTCATGTTCTCCGGCGCTTTCTGGGCGTGTTTGGTCTTCAGCACCACTTTCTCTTCCGGCATCATCTCTTCCAGCGAAGGCAGGCCCTCCTCCCGCGGCGAACCTTTACCCAGCACCAGTACGCTGATGGCGAATACCACCGCCACGCAGGCCGGCACAATGTAGCTGGCGCTCTGCCAGTGCTCGGTACCGAGAATCGCAAACGCGGCGCCGACGATCGGGGCGACAATTCCGCCGCCGACGTTATGGGAAATATTCCAGAAAGCTCCTACGCGGCCACGCTCCCGGCGCGGAAACCAGTTCGCGATGGTAATGAAAGAGGGGCCGACCCCCATCCCCTGAAACAGGCCGTTCAGGACAACCAGCGCAGCAAAAACCCAGAATGCGGTGCTGAATCCTAACCCGACGTTGACGATGGCGCACAGTACGAGACCGCAGGCCATAAACACTTTCGGGCTGGCTTTATCCGCGAGGCTGCTCATCACGCCTTTACTGATCCCGTACGCGATGAGCATACAGCTGCTGAGCAAACCGATCTGCGTGGCGCTAAGATCTAACTGTTCTTTCAGATAGGGCGTGGATAAGGTGAAGTTATTGCGCACGATATAGTACGCCAGATATCCCAGAAATACGCTTATCAGCGCCTGCATACGGTATCGACCATACGTTGCCTGAATTTTCTCAGCAGGAACTGTATTCGCCGACGGCCCTTTTTTTAATAATGATAACATGTCGTCACCTGTATTTTATATTGATGTGAACATCAGGAGCATTCGGCCTGAAGGGTGAAATAAGCGGCCGTAAAATACAAATCGTCGAAATGAGTCAAAACTGACTCAAACTAATGAATTGATGGGTTGATTTTGACTCATATTGAATGAGCGAGAACCTGCGGAATTAATGTTGCGCTGATTTTATGTCCGGCTTGTGCGGACTCTAACAAATTACCCAATCATTATCTGGTAATCTTTAGCGATATTCCCGGGCGCCCGTTTGGCTATTTTTCCGCTCGCGGTGATTAATTCGCCAGCTGTCATAAACGGGTAAGTTTTGTCTCAACGTAATTTTTTCGGTATTTCAATATTTATGAACGGGATCACAAACATGTCCCTTCGTCGGGGCGGGATAGTGAGCAAAATGCTCGCGATGCTGCTGCTGACCGCCTGGCTGAGACCCTGTGCGGCGCAAAGCAATGAGCTGGTGATGGCGACGACATTTTCTCCCAGCGCCACCGTGTGGATTATCGATCGCTGGCAGAAAGAGCCGGGGTCAGTGACGATCAGGACGCTCAACCGCACCAGCGCCTCGCTGGAACAGCTGCTTGAAACGGCAAATGCCGAAAATGTCGATCTGATCCTGACCTCGTCGCCGATGCTGCTGCAGCATCTTCAGGAGCATAAAAAGCTGGCACCGTTCAGCGGTGCGCCGGCAGTCAGCCAACAACTGGTGCCGGAATCCATTCGCTCCACCTCCGTGGCCGTAGCGATTTCCGGGTTCGGTTTGCTGATTAATCGCCCGGCGCTGATGACACGGCACCTGCCTGCGCCAGCGGACTGGGATGATCTGACCGATCCTCGCTATCAGGGGGCGCTGCTGATGAGCAGTCCGTCGCGTTCGGATACCAACCATCTGATGGTGGAGTCGCTGTTGCAACAAAAAGGCTGGATTAAGGGATGGGCAACGCTGTTGATGAGTGCGGGAAATCTCGTAACCATTTCATCCCGCAGTTTTGGGGTGGCGGATAAGATTAAAAGCGGCCTGGGCGTGGCCGGTCCGGTGATTGATAACTACGCCAATCTGCTGATGAACGATCCGCACCTGGCTTTTACCTATTTCCCGCAGTCGGCGGTTTCGCCGACCTATGTCGCGGTGCTTAAAAACAGCCAGCACGCCAGCGAGGCGCGGCGGTTTATTCGCTATCTGTTAAGCCCGGAGGGCCAGACGATCCTCGCCGATGCCAATACCGGGAAATACCCGGTAACGCCCCTGGCGGCGGGCAATCCGCGGGCGGCGCAGCAGGCGGTGCTGATGAATCAACCGCCATTGAACTATCGGCTGATCCTCAAACGCCAGCGCCTGGTGCAACGGATGTTCGATACGGCGATCAGCTTTCGTCTTGCTCAGCTAAAAGATGCCTGGCGAGCGCTGCATAGCGCGGAGGCCCGTCTCAAGCGTCCGCTGCCCGAGATTCGCGCGTTGCTGACCCGTGTGCCGGTCGATCCGGCGAGCAGCGAGGATGAAGCCTGGCTGGCTCAGTTCGACAATAAGAGCTTCGCGGAACAGCAGATGATGGAGTGGCAGCTCTGGTTTCTCAACAATCAGCGGCAGGCGATTAATAAACTGGAAGAACTGAAATGATGGGCAGGTCCATGCTGCAACGTCTGCGGCAAATCAGTATCAGTAGCAGCCTACGCGGGGCTTTTCTGATGGGGGCGCTGCTGACGCTGATTGTCAGCAGCGTCAGCCTCTATTCATGGCATGAGCAAAGTTCGCAGATCCGCTATTCGCTGGATGAGTATTTTCCGCGCATCCATTCGGCTTTTCTGATTGAAGGTAATCTCAACCTGGTGGTCGATCAGCTCAATGAATTTCTGCTGGCGCCGAATACCACGGTACGGCTGCAGCTGCGCAACCAGATTATCCAGCATCTGGATAAAATAGAGCGGCTGAGCCAGGGGTTGTCGCCGGCAGAACGGCAGCAGCTGGCGGTGATATTGCAGGACAGCCGCGCGCTGCTGGCGGAACTGGATCGCGTGCTCTACAACATGTTTCTGGTTCGTGAAAAGGTGGGAGAGCTTTCGGCGCGGATCGACTGGCTGCACGATGATTTCACCACTGAGCTGAATTCGCTGGTGCAGGATTTTACCTGGCAACAGGGAACGCTGCTCGATCAGATTGAAGCCCGACAGGGGGATGCGGCGCAGTACCTGAAACGCTCCCGGGAAGTGCAGAATGAACAACAGCAGGTCTATACGCTGGCGCGTATTGAAAATCAGATCGTTGACGACCTGCGCGACAGGCTCAATGAACTGAAATCCGGTAATGATGACGGCATGCGGGTGGAGACGCATATCCGTTATCTGGAAAACCTGAAGAAAACATCGGATGAAAATATTCGTGCGCTGGATAACTGGCCGAGCACCATTACCCTGCGACAAACGATCGATGAGCTGCTGGAAATTGGCATGGTGAAAAATAAGATGCCGGACACCATGCGCGACTACGTTACCGCGCAAAAAGCGCTCGTGGAAGCCAGCCGGGCCAGAGAAGCGACGCTGGGACGCTTCAGAACGCTGCTGGAAGCCCAGCTTGGCAGCAGTCACCAGCAGATGCAGATGTTTAATCAGCGTATGGGGCAGATTGTCCGGGTCAGCGGCGGGTTAATCCTGGTGGCGACGCTGCTGGCGCTGCTGCTGGCGTGGGGGCTGAACCATTATTTTATTCGCTCGCGGCTGGTGAAACGCTTTACCGCGCTGAATCAGGCGGTGGTGCAGATTGGTCTGGGCCAGACCGAGGCGACCATTCCGGTTTACGGGCGCGACGAGCTGGGACGTATTGCCGGTTTGCTTCGCCATACCCTGGGTCAGCTTAATGCGCAAAAACAGCAGCTTGAACAGGAGATAGGCGAGCGGAAAGCGATTGAGGCCGATCTGCGTGCCACTCAGGACGAGCTGATCCAGACCGCTAAACTGGCGGTGGTGGGGCAGACGATGACCACCCTGGCGCATGAGATCAATCAGCCGTTGAATGCGCTGTCGATGTATCTTTTTACCGCAGGAAGGGCGATCGAGCAGGGACAGACGGAGCAGGCGCGGACGACGTTAAGCAAAGCGGAAGGGTTGATCAACCGCATTGACGCGATTATCCGCTCCCTGCGCCAGTTTACCCGCCGCGCAGAACTGGAAACGCCGCTGCACCCGGTCGATTTGCGCCAGACCTTTACCGTGGCGTGGGAATTGCTGGCGATGCGGCATAAACCTCAGCAGGGGACGCTGCTGATAGCGGATGACACCGTCTGGATCCTGGGAGACGAAGTGCGTGTTCATCAGGTGCTGGTGAACGTGCTGTCAAATGCCCTTGATGCTTGCCCGCACGCAGCGCAAATCACCGTGAGCTGGCACATCCAGGGCGAAAGGCTGTGCGTGTTGATTGCCGATAACGGCCCCGGCTGGCCTGCGGCCTTACTTCCTTCGCTGTTAAAGCCGTTCACTACCAGCAAAGCCGTGGGGCTGGGAATAGGGCTTTCGATATGTGTTTCGCTGATGACGCAAATGGAAGGGGCGTTGCGCCTGGCGTCGACGTTTACGCGCAGTGCCTGCGTGGTGCTGGAATTCAATTTGACGGATGTAAAAGATGTTGAGTAATCACTGTTCGATTCTGCTGATTGATGATGATGCCGATGTGCTGGATGCCTATACGCAGCTGCTTGAGCAAGCGGGGTATCAGGTCAGTGCCTGTAATAATCCTTTTGATGCGCGGGAGCGGGTGCCGAAGGACTGGCCCGGCATTGTTTTAAGCGATGTCTGCATGCCCGGCTGCTCCGGAATCGATTTAATGACATTGTTTCATCAGGATGACGATCTGCTGCCGATTCTGCTTATCACCGGTCACGGCGATGTGCCGATGGCGGTGGAGGCGGTGAAAAAAGGGGCCTGGGATTTCCTGCAAAAGCCGATCGATCCGGGCAAGCTGCTCACGCTGGTGGATGCCGCGATGCGTCAGAGGCAATCGGTGATCGCCCGTCGCCAGTATTGTCAGCAAAAATTACAGGTTGAGCTTATTGGCCGCAGCCAATGGACGGATCGGTATCGCCAGCGCCTTCAGCAGCTGGCAGAGACGGATATTGCGGTATGGCTTTACGGCGAGCCGGGAACCGGCCGGATGACCGGCGCGCGTTACCTGCACCAGTTAGGGCGTCACGCCGAAGGTCCGTTTATCTCCTGCGAACTCAGCACGGCTAACGCCCACACGCTGAATGAACTGATCGCGCAAGCCCAGGGCGGGACGCTGGTCTTAAGCCACCTGGAGCATCTGTCTCACGGGCAACAACATCATCTGGTACAGCTGCAGAGTCATGAGAAACGGCCTTTTCGCCTGATTGGTATCGGTAATGCTTCGCTGGTGGCGCTGGCCGCCAGCAGCCAGATAGTGGCGGAACTCTATTACTGCTTCGCGATGACGCAAATTGGCTGCCAGCCTCTGTCAAAGCGACCTGATGATATCGAGCCGCTGTTTCATCACTATTTGCAAAAAACCTGTCAACGGCTGAATCATCCCGTCCCGGAGGTGGATGCCGGTCTGTTGAAGGGGATGATGCGGCGGGTGTGGCCAAATAACGTTCGCGAACTGGCGAACGCCGCCGAGCTGTTTGCGGTGGGGGTATTACCGCTCGCGGAAACGGTGAATCCGCAGATGCTTGTCGGCGAACCGACGCCGCTGGATCGGCGGGTTGAGGAGGTCGAGCGGCAGATTATCACCGAAGCGCTGAATATCCACCAGGGACGTATTAATGAGGTGGCGGAGTATCTGCTGATACCGCGTAAAAAGCTCTATCTCAGAATGAAGAAGTATGGCCTGAGTAAAGAGCACTACAAAGGGGTTTAGGCATGGCGCCAGACGATGGTTAATAATATCCTGAATGGTTCCTGTGCCGGAAAATAACGATGTTTTTACGCTAAAGGGGCAGGGAAGGGTGAACCCTTATGAATACCTGAAAAAAGAGGACACCATTTTTTAAATGGATTTTTTATATAGATTTGCAAAGGTGAAGAGGTAAAAACTTGAGCACCTGTTATTTTTTTATTTTATAGAAGGAATTCTGAGTGAAGCGCATTAACGAACGTGCCTGGGAAGTGTTTGGTATCTATGGAAGGGTTTGTGAAAGCTGCTCCGGGGCGATCGCATTAAGCCTGTTGCAGGTGCTGGCGATGTTTGGTTGCCTTGTGAAAAGAGAGGCTGGCGGGTTAACGCTGTATTGCATTCTGACTTTCATCGCCGTTGTGGCGACGATCGGTTTTTTTGCCTCTCTGATAAGTATAGGAAGAACTATTCATATCCAAAGTGAAGGTCATAAGGTAGCTGAATTCCTGATTTCCTGCGTTTTTTATCCGGTCGTTATCGGTATCCTGCTTTCGGCGCTTGCAACGCTTCAATCAATATAAGGTGACATCAGGCGTAAGGACCACAGAGCGATCTCCACGCCATCATTTTAAAGTGGCATGAATAGGTGAAGGTCGATTCCGATTTAACGAAACGAAGCTGCATCAGGCGGCTCGTCGCATCGTCGACATAGACCAGCGCGGTACAGGCGGGCGCACGGTTCTCGAACCAGTGATGGTCGCAACCATCAATCTGGATCAGTTCGCCGCAGCAGGCCCGAAGATAACGTGACTGCTGAATTTTCGGCGCACGTTGTTTGCGGGGGATCCAGAGACCGGCTTTGACCATGAGTGAACGGACAGTCTCTTTGGACAGATGAACATCATGCAGTTCTGCGAGTTTCTCACACGCCAGCGTCGACCCAAAGTCGGTATAGCGCTCGCGGATAATATTGAGCGCGTACTGTGCAAGGTCATCTGGCAGCTGGTTATTGCTGAGATTTCAACAATGGCGGTTAGCGATATCTGGCGAGCCTGATTCACGGCAGTGCAACAGAAGGCGTCGGTACTGGCGATCAGATATACTCAGGCGCTGTGTGGCCATCTGAGTGGTCAGACGCCGGTCGACAACGTCCTGAATAATTTTGAGTCGGTTAACTTCGTCCAAAGTGAAAACGTCCGCTGCATGAGCCGTCATCAGAATCCCTCCATGGTGAATCCACGTGTCACTTATCCAGGAGCAGGCTTTACAACTCAGCCACCATAATCTATGTCAAAGCTAAGTTCAGATGTCCGGGGCAGGGCAAAGTCAAAATGTCCGCTTAGTGCTGTGAGTTTAACGGGTCGATGCACGCTATCCTTAATCAAGGGGGACGTTGCCATGAAACGAAAAACGCGCATTACGAAAACGATTATTTGGGACAGATATAAGCAAGTTGATGACCTACATGATATCGCCAGAATGTTCGACAGATATCATTCTTCTATCTTGCCCACTTTCCGCCAGACTTTTGGATAACACCTCAACTCAGGTGACCAAATTAATTAAACCACTACAGACAGTGGCCACAATGATATAGTGAATGTTACCGGTGTCACTCTGGTAACAAGGAAGATCATAGGATCGTTGATGAAACGTAAAATAGTCATACCGCGAAATCAGATCCTGTCGAGGCCTGAATACAGTGCGTGACTCAGCCTTTCAAGAACCGTCTCGCATTCATTCACATCAGTATTCGCGAACCCTAATACGATAAAATCAGACGTCGCGTCAGTATCTAACGTGTAGTTTCCTGTATCAGCAACCTGAATATTGTTTCCGGAAAGCCAGTCATAAACCCAGATGGCTTTTTCAGGCTCGCTGAATTTGACGTAAAGTTGCAGGCCACCTGGCGGGACGCTGAATTGTGCGTCCGGCAGGTATTTCCGTACCAGAGCCACCATGTCATCTCGTTTATGCCGGTATACCGTTCGCATTCTTCGCAAATGTCTCGCATATGTTCCACTTTTCAGCAATTCAGCTACCCATTGTTGCACAAGCCCGCTTGTACCGCGTGACAGACTCCAGTGTAGAGCAGCCATCTGTTGTATTAGATGGCTGTCTGCAACCAGATATCCGAGCCGAACGTTATTGAAAAGTACTTTGGAAAAGGTACCCATATATACGACCTGTTCTGAGGCTGCGGTTGAACGGAGGGCAGGGCGGGGAACTTTGTCGAAGTAAAATTCACTGTCATAATCATCTTCCAGCAAAAGTATCTTCTTCTGACTTGCCAAATGAATTATTTCGCTTCGTCTGCTATCCGACAACGTGATGCATTGCGGAAAATGATGTTCCGGCATCAGATAAAGAATATCCTTCGCCGTTGGCCGAAAGTCGGATAGATCGATTCCCTCAGGATCCATCCTGTGTGACTGTAGATTGTAGCCGAAACGCGAAAAATTACGGGCAAACTCCAGGTAGCCCGGCTCGCCAAAATGAAAACATGTTCTCTCCTGGCGTACCGTCATGGCCAGAAGCAGACTTCCATACTGTGAACCGGGGACAATCAGCACTTCCTGGGGACTGGCTGAGATCCCCCGGGAAGGAAGGATTTGGTCACAGATTAGTTGACGTAGCTCCAGATTCCCGGCGCTCTCGCCAAACTGATTAAGCCTGTCAGGATAACGCAGCACGCGGTTGAAAGCCTGCCGGAACTCACCGACCGGAAGATGAGCCGTGCTGGCATGGCTGGGAAGCAGGGATAAGCCCCCGGGAAGAAATTTATCGCTCGCGTAGGCGATCGGGGAGGGGGCAGCCGCAACCGGACCAGGCGGTGACGCATCCGGCTTTTCCCGGTAAATCACCATCGTTCCTCTTCCCGTATGGCTGTGACAGTACTCTTTCATGCAAAGCGCTTCATAAGCCCGGACAACGCTTCCCCGGGATACTCTCAGCTGCCGGGCCAGCTCCCGGGAGGGGGGCAGGTACTCGCCATAATTCAGTTGACCCTTGATGATCTGCCAGCTGATTTGCTGCTCAATCTGTTGGTAAAGCGGAAGAGCCGTCGCGCTGCGGCTGAGGTGAATTTCAATCACACAAACCCCTGTGGTCCAATTATTTACCTGAATTGGACCTTTAAACAGTAATGGCACAGGACCAATATAGCGGAAATTTAGCATGCATCTGTCCTGGGCGCAGTAATTTTGCCCGGAAATTAAAAGTGAGATATACGGTGTCCGAAAAATTTCAAACTGTCAGCTTCGATCTCTATTCCTCGGTGATGGGGATAACCGGCCTGGGCCTGGTATGGCGGGCCGCAGCAAAAACCTACGACGTGTCCGCGTTGCCTGGTGTAGTATTCCTTGCGACAGGATTAGCGGTATTTTTAGTACTGACCGGTATCCAACTTCTGCGGCTGGTTTTTTGCCGTCAGATTATCCTTGCAGAATGGCATTCACGTGCCAGTAAGAACTTTTTTTGTGCTGCCACAATTTCAGGTTTTCTGCTCGCAATGGGACTGCTACCTTACAGTATCCTGCTGGCGAAGGTGCTCTGGATAGCGGCCGTCGCCGCCCAGATTTTTTTCCTCACGTGTACATTCCGCCGCTGGCTTATCGATCAGCTCGATACGCATGAAATCAGCCCGGTATGGCTTATACCTATGGTGGGCAACGCCTCTCCGGCTTTCGCGGGCGTGGATCTGGGGTTTCCGGGCCTCAGTAAGATGCTGCTGTTTTCAGCTCTGCTCTGCTGGGCGCTTTTTATGCCGCTTATCCTCTGGCGTATCGTGTTTGTTCGTCCTGTTACCCCGCAGAAGGCCATGCCCGGCCTGGCTATTATGGTTTCAGCGCCTGCGGTCATCGCCGTCGGACTGTACTGTATTTATGGCGGTATGAATGACGTAATTGAATTCATGGCCTGGACCGCACTTTTCTTTGCCATTGTGCTCATCAGCCTGTGGCGAAGAATGATCCCGGATACGTTTGGGCGGATCTGGTGGGGATTTACCTTCCCGTCAACGGCACTGGCATCTGCCCTTATAAGGGTTGACGCGGCATCCATGACCACACTGAACCACACGCTTGCACTGGCGGCACTGACATTCGCGACCTTTGTAGTATGCTCCATTATTGTTATGACCGTCAGGCAATCACTGTTAACTCTCTGTTGGGGCAGGCATGCAAAACACTCCGGATAGCGTATTTTACAGTCCTCTTTATGTGAGAGTATCTGAATATCTTTTTTATGCCGGTAAGCGAAACGTCTTTACCGCCATTGCGATGGCGGTAATTGCTAAAATCGAAGAATTTCCGTATGTGAAAATCGAAGAGCTGGCGTCGTACTGTAATACGACGCCTTCGAGCATCACCAAATTCGTCAGGGAACTGGGATACGGCTCGTTCCAGGAATTAAAAAATGACATAGCTCCCTATCGGTTGACGCATCAGGGTATAAAAGGAATGACTGAAAAAGAGGTCATCGAGGAAATATATAAATATATACCTTATGAAGAGTGCAGAAAAATGGCAGAGGTCATTAATAACAGTCGTTCCGTCATTATTCTGTCTAACTCATTTCTTTTCAATATTGCAAATGTCATGAGGGAAAGCATCAGCAGCAGCAACCGGAAGGTTTATCTGGTCGAGCGTTCAAACAACGAACTGATCAAAACCATTCTGCGACAGGTTGACTGCGTTTTTATTCTTACCCTGACAGGACAATGGATAAACTCATGCCAGTATATAAATAACGTGTCTGAAAAGTCGCAATTATGCCTTATTTCAGGAAGCGTGCCAGCAATCCTGAATAATAAACCAGCCCATTCCATCGAACTTAATAATTACCCTCAAATGTTATACGCAAACTATTTTTCTCATAAATACCTTGAAAGTATTGTTTTTAATATCGTACAGAACGTGATTTAGCTCACAAAGTTATTTTCCAAAACAGGAAAATGATAGTTTTTGATTTACAGCCTGTTCACGGATATTTTCAGGTTATACCCTACATCAAGAGAGTCCCGCAAATGTCTGAACAACAGCAGATATTGTCTATCATTGACAATTTAGGTGGCCGTGAAAATATTAAGGATTATTACCACTGCGCTACGCGCTTACGTTTTAATCTCTTCGATTATGACAAGATTAACAAGGATGCCCTTAAAGCGAACCCGCTGGTCCTCTCAGTCGTGCAGGCCAGCGGACAGTGCCAGCTCATTATCGGCAACAAGGTAGGGGCAGTATACAGTGCCCTGCATGGCGTGCTTGAAACCGGTGGTCAGAACAGCGCGCTGTCCTCTTCCGGGACGGCAGCAAACCGGGAATCTTTCATCAGCCGTATCTTCGCATTCATTTCAGGCAGCTTCCTGCCTTTGATCGGTATTCTCGCCGCCGCAGGTCTGCTACGTGCTTTCACCACATTGTTGCTGAGCCTGCCTTCTCTGACGGGAAACAGTACGCTAACCCTGCTGTCATTTATCGCTAATGTGCCGTTTTATTTCATGCCAGTGCTACTTGGTTTTACCATCGCCAGGAAGCTTAAATCCAGTGAGCTAACAGGCGCGATCATCGGCGCGTCATTACTGTATCCCGAATTTACCAGTCTGGCAGGGCAGACGCTGAATATCATCGGCCTGCCGCTTGTGGTTATGGAATACGGCTACAGCATCTTTCCGGTATTCTTTGCCGTACCGGTTGCTGCCGCGCTGGAGCGCTTCCTGAAGGCCAGGTTGTGGGATTCAGTACAGCTGTTTATGGTGCCGTTGTTATGCGTCGTGATTGTGGTTCCGCTCACCATGTTTTTACTTGGCCCCTTCGGCAAGTACCTCGGTGATTATCTGGCATCAGCCATCGTTTACATCATTGGCGTGAACAGTCTTGTGGCCGGGATGATCATCGGGGCAGCCTATTCCTTTATCGTCCTGTTTGGGCTGCACTGGGCCATTATTCCGGTAGTCTTTTCAAACATTGCCCATGGCGGTGACCCTATCTATGCCATTGGCGGTATGTCAGCCATCGCTCAGATGGGCGTGGCACTCGGGATCCTTATCAGAACGCGTGATGCAGGTACGCGTCAGCTTGCCAGCAGTGCCTTCTTCCCTTCATTAATCAGCGGTGTGACTGAGCCTATCTTATACGGCCTCATCATCCCTAACCGCCGCACGATTTATTACATCATTATTGCCGGTGCGGTAGGCGGAGGAATTGTGGGTGGCTATAACATCACGATTAATAACCTTGTTTTTGCGAGTCTGCTTTCCATCCCGACCGCAAGTAACATGCTGATTTACAGCGTGGGTCTATTCGCCACTTTAATTACTGGCGCAGTTTTACCGGTTATTTTTGGTTACAAGAGCCGGTCTTAAAAATGGGAGAGAACATGAGTAACGAAACACTGAATTTTCCTGAGAACTTCCTCTGGGGCGGCGCTATCGCGGCCAACCAGGCTGAGGGGGCCTGGAATCTTGATGGTAAAGGTATCAGCGTTGCCGATATCAATGAATATGTTTTCAATGAAGACATGCGCAAGATGTATAATATCGAGCTCACCCGGGACTATGCTGTTCAGGCACAGGATGATAAAGACGGCGTGTTTCCTAAAAGAACGGGTATCGATTTTTACCACACCTTCCGTGAAGATCTGGCGCTGCTCAAGGCCGCCGGTCTGAAGACCTTCCGTACCTCAATCAGCTGGGCGCGTATTTTTCCTGACGGGGATAACACGGCACCTAACGAAGCGGGCCTGAAATTTTACGATGAGCTGATAGACGAAATCATCAAAAATGGCATGGAGCCGATGATTACGCTCGCCCATTATGAGATGCCCCTGAACCTCGCGCTGAATTATAATGGCTGGAAGAACCGTCAGTTAATCGATTTTTATTTTAACTTTGCCCGCACTTGCCTCGATCGCTATCACGATCGCGTTAAGTACTGGATCCCTTTTAACCAGATTAACCTCATTCGCTACGAGTCCTTCAATCATCTGGGCATTTTTGAGGACGAAGGCACCTATCTGGAACAGGATAAATATCAGGGCGTTCACCACGAACTGTTGGCTTCGGCCATGGTAAAAAAATATGCTGCCTCCCTGGGCGGAGATATTAAGATCGGCATGATGCTGTATACCGATTTTGCCTACCCTGAAACGACAAGTCCGGAAGACAACTTTGCCACATGGCAGAAAAACCAGTATGAAATCTACTTCGCGGATGTGCTTCTGCGTGGTGAATATCCCGGCTATATCAAACGGTTCTTCAAAGAGAAAAACATCGTTCTCAGCATCACGGATGAGGATAAAGCTCTCCTGAAGAATACGGCAGATTTCATGACGTTTTCTTATTACACCACCTATGTAAGCAATGCTGAGATTGCGCACCAGTTCAGGGGGAATAACAAGCGTAACCCGCTTTTATCGCAGACCCCCTGGGGCTGGGCAATTGACCCGGTAGGGCTTCGCTATGTGCTGAATTTCTTCTGGGATCGCTGGCAAAAGCCTATCATGATCACCGAGAACGGTATTGGCTGCTTTGACGAGCTGGTTAACGAAACCGTAGAGGATGATTACCGTATCGCCTTCTTCAGGGATCATATCCGCTCTGTCGGTGAAGCCATTGCCGATGGCGTGGAAGTGCTGGGCTACTATATGTGGTCTCCGATCGACATCATCAGCTGCTCGTCAAACCAGATGTCAAAACGTTATGGCCTGGTTTACGTCAATCTTGACGATCTGGGGCGTGGTGACGGCAGGCGTTTCTGCAAGAAAAGCTACTACTGGTATCAGAAACTCATTGCGACCAACGGTAAATCAGTCGAGGAATAATGTACCAGGGCTGCACTGAGGACTTCACATTCTCTGACGCAGCCCTTCATTTATAACGATTATCAGGGCATGCAGATGCATAGACGCTGATGTTATCTTCAGCATTTTAAAGGAGTATAATTATCCGGGTTGACGTGTACGCTGTAACACCTGAAGGCTGGGTTGATGCTGTAGAGGGGCATCCTCATGCCCTATTTGAAGTGCGTAAAATGGTTAACCGCGTTGTTCAGCCTCTGATTGATGCCGGAGTGGACCAAATCGTTCTCGGATGTACACATTATCCCTTCCTCCGCTATCTCATTGAACAGATTGTTCCAGCAGAAGTGACAATACATGATCCTGCCCCTGCGGTTATCAGCCATGCGGCCTCAATGTTGAATAGCTGCAACTGGCCTGAAGAGCGCGGCAAGGAGAAATACCGCTTTTACACCACTGGTAATACAATCCGGATGAAGGAGTCACTTTACAGGCTGCTTGGAATCCATGCAGAAGTAAGTAGTCTTTCTACTTAATTATGTGATTATTTCTTCCAACAACTATTACGGAATAAGTATTCATATGGCGTTTGATTCTGAAGGCATTGGAAAGTTCTATAAGGGGCGGGCTTATGTCTGCCATCAGATCCATGTCATTTCCTTGTACCGAAAATTTCCTCAGAACGGGACTGTAATGTCTTCAATGCTTCCAGCATATCGTCACCATTCAGGGAACGCTGGGATTTCTTCTCTGTCGGTTTTCTGCGCCGCCGGGAAGGGCCATCTCCGGCAGGGAGAGCTTGCGAACGGTTATCGTCGCGTTTGCCCTGAACCAGCTTAATAAACTCAAGTGTCCGCCCGAGGCGCTTGTTGTCCACGATAGCGCCCTGGTCTATTTCCTGAAGGCGATCATAGGTGGAGTAGGGAAGAACAGCGCCATTAAGGCGGAGCTCTTTACGACCATCCGGGTAATGCCAGACCTCAATATATTTTCCGATAGCCCTGCGGCTTAACTCATTATCTTCAATCAGATAGAGCACTTTGTCATATTGCACTGTCAGGGATTTTGACACACGGCGCGGCTCCCTCCATGTGAAAAATGCTGCCAGGTCATCGTCAGTTTCAAGTGGTCGATGCACATCAAAGTCATGCCGGGGCGCTTTAGCAAAACGTCGGTTGTAATCGGCCATAAATTCATCGGCATAATCATTAGCTGAATCCATTGAAGAGATGCCCCTGAGCCTGAGCTCCTTTACGAGGCGATCCTGAAGCGTCAGATGGGCACGTTCCACACGGCCTTTGGCGGAGCTGGTATTGGCGCAGATAGTCTGGATGCTCAGTTCGTGCATCGCACGGCCAAACTGGGTGTAACCATCGCCGCCGGTGGCATTTTTATTGTTGATTCTGAAGACGCTGGCTTTGTCACTGTACAATGCCAGTGGTTTACCATGCTTTTCCAGATAGCCCCGGGTGGCCTCAAAATACGTGAAGGTCGATTCCGATTTCACGAAACGAAGCTGCATCAGGCGACTCGTCGCATCGTCGACGTAGACCAGTGCGGTACAGGCGGGCGCACGGTTCTCGAACCAGTGATGGTCGCAGCCATCAATCTGGATCAGTTCGCCGCAGCAGGCCCGGCGATAGCGTGGTTGCTGAATTTTCGGCGCACGTTGTTTGCGTGGGATCCAGAGACCGGCTTTGACCATGAGTGAACGGACGGTCTCTTTGGACAGGTGAACATCGTGCAGCTCTGCGAGTTTCTCGCACGCCAGCGTCGGCCCGAAGTCGGTATAGCGCTCGCGGATAATACTGAGTACGTACCGGGCAAGACCATCAGGCAACTGGTTATTGCTGGGTTTTCCGCGACGGCGGTTAGCCATACCAAGCGGGCCTGATTCACGGTAACGCGACAGAAGGCGTCGGCACTGGCGATCGGAAATTCCCAGGCGCTGCGCGGCCATCTGCGTGGTCAGTCGCCGGTCGACAACGTCCTGAATGATTTTGAGTCGGTTAACTTCATCCAAAGTGAAAACGTCCGCTGCATGAGACGTTATCAGAATCCCTCCATGGTGAATCCACGTGTCACTTATCCAGGAGCAGACCTTACAACTCAGCCACTATAATCAAAGTGCGCATAATGTATATTATGTTAAATTGCATGTGCTACCCAATAACTTCATATTTGACAGCGGCCTCTTAACAAATCAACACGGTACTTATTTATGACTGACATCCCTTTTCTTGCGTTATGTTTATAGTACATGCGCCCTGTCATCTGATATTCAAACTCCTCCCTTAATGGACAATGCTTCCTGAAGATGAACTTTCACCAGACCAGAAACTGGCGGTTATGTATGTTTTATACTTGCCTCCAGTTTCAGGGAAATTAAAGTTAAACAGGCAGATTTTGTCTCACAGAACACCCAGTATCACTTTGACAGGAAATCACGAAGGTAAAATCTCAATCGTGGCCGCTCTGGCGCGTGTCCCTGTCATTGCTGAAACATAGCTGCTGCTGGAGTACTTTTTCTGATAAGCCTGATCAATTTTACTTTCAAGCTCAGGGTCTGATGGTTTTGCGAACAGGACGTCGAACTCCTGTCCAATAGCCAGTATCTTACCCGCCTGCTGGGACAATGCAGCCTGATACCATTTTGAACGGGTACCACTATAGGCTCGGACGAAAAGTCTGTTCTCCACCTTCACTTCCCAAATCCACGTCGGCGTACCGGTCGTATTCATATCGGGATGATACGGAGCGATTTTCAGGTCGTCGGCCGCATCTATTCTTGTTAATAATTCAGGGTTCCAGAACATAAACTTCTCCTCTTTCAAGAGCAGTGTCTGTCGTTTGTCGCACAGACACTGCATCTGAAAGCACCGGACGGTGCTATGGCTTACTTATTAAGATTTTTGTTAAAAAATGCAGTGATGTTATCGAACGGGATCTTATCCATACGATCATATAAATCGACATGTGTGGCATCTTTAACAATCAGAAGCTCTTTTGGTTGATTTGCCGCTTCATAAGCCGTTTTGGAGAAGTAAAGCGAATGCGCTTTTTCGCCATGGATGAACAGGATCGGACGCGGAGAAATTTCCTTGATATAGGTCATGAGCGGGAAATTCATGAAGGCCATCGGCGTTGTCACCGACCATGAATTGCCAGAGTTGACGGCTCGTGGATGATAACCGCGTTTGGTCATGTAGTAATCCGCATAGTCCACGAGGAACTGTGCTTCCCCGCCCTTCAGTTTATTATAGGCTGGCTGGTATGCAGGTTTGCCGTTTGCCGCATCTTCCCAGCGCTGAAGACTCATCTTCTCCAGCGCCTGCTCGCGTTGCTCCGGCGTTACGCTGTCATTGTAGCCTTTCGACATCACGCGGCTCATATCATACATGGTGCTGGCAACGACCGCTTTTACGCGTTTATCCACGGCAACAGCGTTCAGGGCAATCCCTCCCATGCCGCAGATACCAATGACACCGATACGTTCACGATCCACATAAGGTTGCAGTCCAATGAAATCGACTGCGGCCATAAAGTCTTCGGTATTGATATCAGGGGAAGCAATATTGCGGGGTTCACCACTGCTTTCACCGGTATAAGACGGATCAAATGCCAGCGTCACGAATCCGCGCTCTGCCAGGGTCTGAGCATAAAGACCTGAAGCCTGCTCTTTTACCGCGCCAAATGGCCCGGAAATCACAAGCGCAGCAAGCTTCTTGTTCCCGCGATCTTTAGGAAGATACACATCTGCGGCCAGCGTAATACCGTAACGATTTTTAAAAGTAACTTTTTGATGATCCACTTTTTCGCTCCTTGGGAAAGTTTTATCCCACGTCTGAACCAGATGGACTGAAGAATCTGCTGTGCCTGGTGCCGGCTGGGCGACCGCAGCTTCTGTTGAAATCAGAGCCATCGCTCCGGCGATGAGTGCGCGATTAAAAAAGCGCGTTGAAGATTTTAGCGTCATGATATTAAAACCTTTCATTGGATGTTGAGGGATAGTTTCAGACAGCATGCATGAGTATTTCAGTTACAACTCTCTTTTCCGGAACCGAATTCGATTCGGGTTGGGTTGTAGAAAGTAAACTCTTTCACGTATGTCTCCTCTGGATAACCTGTCTGGCAGTTAAAAATGGCTTTAACCTGAACGGGTTAAATTGGCTCGCTGTGAAAGCTGACTGACAGGTCACAGCTTCATTTCAGTGTTGTTATTTTGAGTGCCTTACATGAAAGTTGTTATTAAAATACTCTGCATTATTTGCCTGATCCTCTGAAACTGAATTTAAAGCGTATATTTCAATTTTCATCGCTGCTAAGTTGTTAACGACAAAAGACGTAACAAATGTGAGGTATTACAGAATGATTTCTGACAAGACGGTTGAAAAACTACTCGGCGTGCTTTCCCGGGATATTGCTCAGCGCACTCCGGGCACCGGTGATTTCCCAACAGCGGTAGAAGGACTCCAACTGTTCCGCCGAAACGAACCCGCTCCTCCGGTGAGCTGCCTGGTCCCTCCCAGTATCGTTCTGGTGGCCGATGGCGCGAAGATCATGTGGGTTGGTGGTGAACCTTACGAATACAATGCGGAAAAATTCCTGATCACCTCCCTTGACCTGCCAGCCAGCTCGGAGGTTTTACAGGCTTCGACATCCCGGCCCTGCGTCGGCGTAGCCTATAAACTTGACCAGCGCGTGCTGATGGAATTAATTGCCCAGGGAAGCCTGCCGCCGGTCAAAAAACGAGACGCGGGAACGGGTGTCGGTATAGGAACGGTTACTGATGTTTTGCTGGAACCTTTCTGCCGTCTGCTTTCTTTGCTTAACGAGCCTGAAGCCATTCCTGTCCTCGGGCCGCTGATTCAAAGGGAGATACATTACCGACTTTTGATGAGCGATCAGTCCGATCATCTCAGACAGATTGCAGCAGTAGACGGCCATGGCTACCGTATCGGTAAAGCTATCGACTGGTTAAAAACCAATATTGCGTCACCCTTACGCGTAGAGGAACTGGCAAGTCGGGTGCAAATGAGCACCCCCTCTTTTCACCAACACTTCAGGCAGCTTGCGGGAATGAGCCCGCTCCGGTATCAGAAATGGCTGCGCCTCAATGAAGCCAGGCGACTGATGCTGAATGAACATTATGATGTCACCACAGCAGCCTATGCTGTCGGTTACGAAAGCTTATCCCATTTCAGCCGGGAATATACGCGGATGTTCGGGGAGTCACCCAAGAGGGATATTACTGTGCTGAGAAAGTCAGCTGGTAAGCTTTAGTATTATCGTTATGTATTTTATCTTATCTTGTTATTGTTCCGGTCGCGCAAAACTTGCAGGAAAGCCATAAAGGCGGGAGAATCCTGTCGGCGGTAAGGATAAAAGATGTGGTAGCCCTCAAACACAAGCCTTTTCATAATCCCTACTTCTCGCCTGTGAAATCAAAATGCTCGGGCATCACGGTTCTATTGGTGACGCTTTATTTTGCTCTTACTCTGTTGCGTCGATACTCGCTTATAGTGCTGACCTTCTGAAGGTCCCTATTGGCGATCGGATCAATGCAGGACAACTGCTGGCCACGCGTGTCATACCAGCACGATGGCGCACAGGCCGACGTTTCAGGAGACTAAGCGTCTGCATAGAGGTCTCCTCCCTTATCGTCAGTCGAAAGCATAATATCATGGCATTAGTCCCGTTTGATCGCATGCGCTCAAAAAGCAGCAGTCACGTACTCAACAGTTAGCGCGGTATATGCTCAAACCAGATTTATTAACCTTTTTAAAACTTCAGAGCATCTGTCTTTGCGCCATACTAACTCCCATTCCTGAACCAGGTTTAAATCTTCTAAAACCACAAACGACACGTTTGGCGGAGCAAGGTGTCTAATCCCTTCTGCAACGATGGTACATCCCATCCCGGCGCTAACTAACGTAAGCATGGAAACTGCATCCACCCCGTGCATAACGGAACGCGGCGTAAAACCCGCATCGTAAAAGGAATGAATAAGTCGATCATGCCACGCAGGTGCGGCGGTACGAGGAAGCCATATAAAGTCAAGATTTTGCAAATCTCTTAAGTAACGAGGTTCCTTATTATCAGGCCACTTCCATTCAGCCGGATAAGCTAATAACATTTTTTCTTTGAAAACGGGGATTCCTGCAAAAAGAGGATCATTAAGTGGTCTGAACAATAAAAAACCAGCATCAAGATCTCCCTCAGCGATCTTTGAAAGTTGCACTTCAGATATGAGGTGGTGAAGCGTAATGCCGACGAGCGGTGACGTTTTCTTGAATTTTTTTAATAATGCCGTGATCGGCGGCGCTGCATTTTGTATTACAGGAAGTGCTAGAGAGATATTACCACATTCTCCACGGGAGGCCCGAATAGCACGTTCCTTTATGACCGTAACATTGTCGATTAATATTTCTGCGTCAATGAGGAACTGACTTCCTGCATCAGTAAGTTGCACTCCTCGCCCCGTTCGTTTGAAGAGCATGACTTGAAGATCCTCTTCCAGTTTTTGGATCTGCCGAGTTAGAGCAGGTTGAGCAATATGGAGTTCTAAGGCTGCTTGACTAATGCTGCCTAGCTTCGCTACTGAGATGAAGTAGCGGCATTGACGCAATTCCATAGATATACCTCGATGGTATGAGTTAGATGTTGAAAAGGTATTTTACGACATAGCTAGCATTCTCTATCATCCATGTAGAAAGAATTCAAGCAAGTATTTTTCGGGCAGGAATTCACTAAGGTAGTTTGAGAAGATTGATTTTATGTGAATTAGATCAATAAAGATAAAATATTTGTTACCTTTTCGAGGGTTAACGCTAACTAAAAAGAGATTTCTCATGTCAGATAAGAATATAACAACTCTTAATGTGAAGAGGCTCACAGAATTTAGGCATGATTTACATATGCATCCAGAATTAAAATTTATGGAGCATCGGACATCCGATAAAATCGCAGATTTTCTTGCGGATCTGGATATCCCCTACACGCGAGGGCTAGCTTCTACGGGTATTGTTGGCAGTATATACGGTAAAAATCGTAGCGCTAATGATCCTGGACCAGCATTAGGTATAAGAGCAGATATTGATGCCCTGCCATTAGAAGAAGCGAATAAATTCATGCATGCTAGTAAGCGTAAAGGATGTATGCATGGATGCGGACATGACGGGCACACCGCTATGTTACTTGGCGCAGCCGAACTGCTTTCAGCTAATCGAGATTTTGATGGGACCATTCATCTGATTTTTCAGCCAGGGGAAGAAGGCGGCGCCGGGGCACGCGTTATGATGAACGAAGGGCTGTTTAAGCTCTTTCCTTGTCAGGCCGTATTTGCTTTGCATAACTGGCCTCACCTTCCGCAAGGACAGATGGGGACAAAAATTGGCCCAATAATGGCATCGGGAGTCACCTTTGAGATCACCGTTTTTGGAAAAGGTGGACACGCGGCTCTCCCCCAGTCAACTATTGATCCTGTGCCGATCGCCTGCTTTATTGTAACACATCTACAGACTTTAATATCACGTCGGATGAATCCTCTGGACGCCGCCGTGTTGACTATTGGAAAAATTGAGGCAGGCAGTTCTCCGAATATAATCCCTTCTGAAGCAAAAATTATGGGTACATGCCGTACCTTAACAAACGAAGCGCAATCATTAATTTTGGATAATATGCAGCACATTGCCATCAGCATAGCAGAAGCACATGGCGCACATGCTGAGGTAATTATAAAAGAAGGTGGTTATCCAAATACAAACAATCATCCCAAAGAAGCTCGATTTATGGCTAAAATGATGCGGGAAATTGTTGGTGAAAATAATGCGCATGATAATGTTCTTCCAGCGATGACCGCCGAAGATTTTGGTTTTATGCTCCAGGAAGTACCTGGCGCATATGGATGGATTGGGAATGGTAATGATGCACTTTCTCAAGGGGATCTTCATAGTACATCATATGACTTCAATGATAAAAACCTCGAATTAGGTGCTCTCTTTTGGGAAAAACTGGCACGTCAATGGTTTATTACAGAGGTTACACATAGTTAGCTGTCATTTCGCCCGTAAAGTCCTAACAGGTAAAATTTGCTCTCTCCAAATATCAGGAAAATAATAATTTATCGCCCTATAATAATCATAAGGATTAATAAATGAAAAATGATACTGATTTGCCCCAAAGTGTCACAATTTTAGAGCATGTACAAAAACCTACCCGACAGCGTTTTTTTGTGTTAGGGATTTTATTCATTAGCTTATCGATTATATATCTTGACCGTGTCAATATTTCTATTATTGCAGCGAATACACATTTTTTAAACGAAATGCATCTTAATGACAAACCAATATTAGTTGGCTTGTTGATGTCTTTATTCTTAGCGAGTTACGGGATTGCTAATGTTTTTTTAAGCCCTATAGGAGATTATATTGGCCCTCGAAGAGCCATGCTTATCGCTTATGTGGTGATAAGCCTGTCACTTTTGGTTGGGGGGATGTCAAGTTTCTTTGCTATATTATTAGGAACCAGAATTTTGCTAGGTATTGGTGAAGGTCTTTACTACCCGATGCAAAATACAATCATAAAAAATTGGTTCCCTGCTGGAGAACGAGGTCGAGCAAATACGGCATGGATCTTAGGGCAGTCCCTCGCTCCTGCACTAGCCATGCCTCTTTATACCTGGATCATAGCTGAGCACTCCTGGCGTCATACTTTTTATTTTTCATTTTCGTTAACCTTGTTACCCCTTGTTCTAATCTATTTTTTTACATCAAACTTCCCACAGGAGAATAAATATGTAAACGATCTTGAACTCAAAACAATCAATAAAAGCACCACGGAGGAAGTTTTACATAAAAATAGCAGTGAAAAAATTTCAGTTATTGAACGTGCCAAAGTATATCTGTGCAATTTTAACTTTTGGATTTTATTGGCTGTTTTTTCCTCTAACTCCATGCTGTCATGGGGTGTCGTAACTTGGCTTCCAACATATTTAAATACCGAGCGCGGTTTTTCATGGGCAAATGTCGGTTGGATGTCAGCGCTTCCTTTTATATTTGGACTTTTGTTCAAAGTGCTCGCTGGGTTCATTGTCGACAAAACTGACAGGAAAGGCATGGTAATGTTTGCCTCCGCCATGTTGTGTGCTGCAAGCATCCTGATTGGAGTGAATATAACTAATAATGTTTTCGCTGCCATCGTGATCTCTTTCGGTATCGGTGCCTCCTCAATGCAGCTGCCCTGTGTGTTTACCCTTTTGCAATCAATGGTTCCTGCAGAAGCGATGTCTGCAGCTGCGGGGGCTTTAAATGGCATGGCCGTTGGTTTTGGTGCATTATCACCTGTATTAATTGGTTTTATTCTGAGTGTTACTCATAACTTTTACGTTGTTATGTATCTCCTGGTTGGGATAGTGATACTTGGCGGTTTGTTTTCATTATTATTTAGCCGTCGCAGAAATTAATTTTTAAAGTAAGCGCTATTCATTGTTTTGATATTAACAATGGCGACACTCACGTGTCGCCATTGTTCTACGAGAAAGCATAGTAATATAACGCGAGATTAAATATAGCCATATCTGGTTTTAGATTTACGCGCCATAACATTTTCTGTCATAAATTTAATGTGTGCATATAGCTCGTCTTTCATCTTTAAACTTATTCAGAGATAAAATCACCGGGTGCCAGGTCATGATAGAAGACTGTCTCCCTTCGTTGGACTGATATAGTTGCAATCTCAGGCCACGGGAACGATACCCCATATCGCGATTGACTGGCAAACATTATGTAATGAATGGATTATACGTGATATGTGTGAAATGAAGACCATTCACAAATTACAGAATGATGAATAAAACGGTTTGCGATCACTTGGCGCGCCCCCTAATAACTGCATATAATGCTGCCAGAGAGAACCAGCGAGGGGTATTATTACAATATTCTTCCCATTGTCGGCCAAACAGTTCTTGCATGCCAGCCTCTTCAACCTGTATATGCAAGTTGCTCAGAAGTAAAATGAGAAGCGGGGTAATCATTAAACCAGCTACACTACTTAACAATAGGGCAAAAGCGATATGTATCCCTATAAATCCAAGGTACACGGGGTTACGGGAAAAACGAAAACATCCACTGGTCACCAGCGTACTGGTTCGTTCCGGATGTAATGCATTGAGGGTTGTGTGATTGCTCATCAACGTTACCAGTCCCGTCAGAGACAGGCCAAGACTAATGCCTCCAGTGACCAGGGCGGTGCATACTCTCCATGATACGGTGAATATCTCATCAATATGCATAAGTACAGGCCAACGCGCCCACATATTGACCAGTAAACATAGTAGTAAAAGCACCGGCGGTGCCAGCCCCTTTCTTGCAATATCTTTCATTCTAAACATGTTATCCCTGCTGCTGTAGATTCAGGAGCGAGTCAAAATTAACACTGATTTTCTCACTCATTGACGCGTGCCCGCCCCTGGTCCTTGCCTACGCAGTTATGCCCTCATCATTCAACTTCTTCAGTTAACAGGATTAAAACAAATATTATTTCTGTCTTCTTATTTTACATGTAGTAAATAAATTCAATATCGTCAATCCAGGAAAGAAACACGGAGGCCAAAGCAAAAATAGTGCACCTGTGTTTACAGCGTCTATCCACTTTGCCTCCTGTTGTATTACCTAATATACACGATAGCTTCGATTTCAACTAAGGCTTCTTTTGGTAATTTGCCGGCCTGAATGCATGAACGTGCTGGCGCTCCTGAGTCGCCAAAAAATTCGGTGTATACTTCATTAAATACTGCAAAATCCTCCATCTTTGCGAGAAAACAAGTGGTTTTAAGCACAGTATCCAGCGAGGCGCCTGATTGCTCCAAAACGGCTTTTACATTCAATAATGATTGACGAGTCTGTTCCCTTACTCCTCCTTCGGGAAATTTCATTGTTGATGGATCCAGAGGTAGCTGGCCTGAAGTCATCACCAAATTACCAAATGACACCCCTTGAGAATAAGGTCCAATGGCTGCTGGAGCTGCTTTGGTATTAATAATTTTTTTCATCTTTATCTCCTGAAAATAAAAAATGCCGTCTTCTCGCGCAAAAAAATCTGATTTACATCATTATTACGTTGTTTGGATTTCAGTTAACAAGCGTAAGCAGTGCTGTCGGGTAAAGTTAATAAAGTCAGTGATATAGTCCTTATTGATGTTTTCTGTAAGTGTAGCAAGCCAAATTTCTGAAATTAGTTTATTTTCTGTAATTGACTTTGCTGTGACGTATTTTTTATCAAGATATTCTGATACTGCCCAGATAGGCAATGCGGCAATACCCCGCTGGCAGGCAACCTGTTGAATGATAGCCATGGTGAGCTCTGTTGTTTTCCTCCTTATTGGAATGCCGGCAGGTTTAAGGACTTTTCGACAAAGATCGATACGTTCATCCGGTACTGCGTAGGTGATGAGCGATTCACCACGGAAGTCCTCCGCTTCAAGCCAGGGCTTTCGCGTTAAAGGATGTTCATTTGCCAAAATAGCAACCATTTCATATTTAAATAAGGAGCTATAACTCACCAGGTCTGTCTGCTCGGTTTCATCCACGATGGCAACATCAGCTCTGTTTTGCAACAGAAGACCCACTGGATCTGGTTGAAAACCAGGCAAAATATCAATTTCAACCTCAGACCATTTCTTACGAAACTCATCCATCACCGGTAGTAACCAGCCATAACAGGTGTGACACTCAAGGGTTATCCGGAGCGCGCCCTGTTTTCCGAGCGCTAACTTATAAAGATCCCTGTTGGCTTCCTCCATTGCATTAAGCACGGTTTCAGCAAGCTGTAACAGACGCTCACCCGCCAGGGTAAACTTTACGGGCGATGTTTTTCGCATAAACAGAGAAACGTTATAGTGCTCTTCGAGCTGTTTGATCTGGTGCGATAATGCCGATTGAGTCAGTTGCATAGCTGCTGCCGCGCGCGTCAGGCTTCCTGTTTTACGCAATGCTAAAAGAGTTTGTAAGTGCTTAAGGTCTATCGGAATATCCATTACTGCTTCCGTTAATCACAACGTTTTGTCATAGCGCTAGTATAACAAGCGCCAGCCTGACTGGCGCTTTTCCTGGTTCTTACGCCTTTAGATGACGTAGCGCCCGATCCAGGTCTTTTACTAAATCTACGGGATCTTCTAAGCCGATCTGTAAACGGAAGGAGTGCCCTTCGTACGGCCAGTGATATTCCGGACGATCTTTACGCGGGTTAAACGGAATAGCCAGGCTTTCAAAACCGCCCCACGAAAAACCGATGCCGAAATACTCCAGGCTATCAATAAACTTCTCCACGGACTCTTTTGAATAGTGAGGTTTAAGCACCACGCTAAACAAACCGCTGGAACCGGTGAAGTCACGTTTCCAAATTTCGTGACCCGGACAGGAAGGTAATGCCGGATGTAGCACCTGCTCCACTTCTTCACGTTCCTCAAACCATTTAGCAATTTTAAGCGCTGAATCCTGATGGCGTCCGAGACGCAAAGACATAGTACGCAATCCGCGCTGTGCGAGATAAACATCATCCGGCGCAGCATGCAGACCAAAGAGATAGATAAAGCGACGAATGGCAAGCCAGGTTTCTTTATTTGTGGTGATCAACCCCATCTGCGCGTCAGAATGTCCAACGATATATTTAGTGGCAGCATGCACGGAGACATCCACACCGTGCTCAAATGGCTTGAAAAACAGCGGTGTCGCCCAGGTATTATCAATAATAACTTTAGCGTTGTGGGCATGCGCCACGCGAGTTATTGCCGGAATATCCTGGATATCGAAAGTTTGGGAGCCAGGAGATTCTGTAAACACTACGGTCGTGTTTTCCTGGAACAGTTCAGCAATGCGATCGCCAATAGTCGGATCGAAAAAGGTTGCCGAAACGCCCATTTTGGCCAGCACATTATTGACGAATCCACGCGTCGGGCCGTAAACGCTACTACTGACCAGGATATGATCGCCATTTTTAACCAGAGCCAGTAACGCACTTGTGCAGGCTGCAAGTCCAGTAGGCACCAGTAAAGATCGGTACCCCCCCTCCAGTTCGGCCAGGGCTTTCTGCACGGCGAAGGTGATAGGCGTTCCAAATCGACCATAATACATCACTTCATCTTCCGCATCTTCAAACAGCGCCTGGTGGCGCTCATTGAGCTCTTTGCAGTTTTTGAAGATGACCGTTGAGGCGTGATATACAGGCGGGTTAACCACGCCACCAAATACTTCGGGATCGAACGGACCATGACATAGATACGTTTCTGGTGATATCTGGTTATCAAAACTATGATTAGACATTATTACTATTCCTCTGATTACAACTCTTACTGTCTTATTTATGGCCTTTGACCTCTCACGGGATAACTGGAGAGGACAACTCATTAAGCGCGGTTTTTAGGCGTTTTACCGCTTCTTTAAGGCTCTCTTCTGTCGCGCTGACATACGACATTCGTAGGGTGGAATGATCCGGTTCTTCGCAGTAGAAAAATTCACCAGGCACGTACACCACGCCGTTGCGCAATGTTTTCTGAAGCCACTGCGTGGTATCCATCTCATATTTAAACTTTGCCCATAAAAACATGCCGCCCATCGGCTGGTGGAACGTGATGTGGTCACCTAGTTCGTTCAACAAATGGTGGCTTAGAACTCGACATTTGCGCTCATAAGCCTTTCGGATGAGTGTGATCTGTCCCGGCAAGCGGCCACTGCTTAAATAGTGGTAGGTAAGCGACTGCGAGAGAGAACTTGTATGTAAATCTGTGGTTTGCTTGATGTTGACAACCCCTCTTTTGAGCCAATCCGGTAGCACCAGCCACCCTACCCGAGCGCCTGGCGCGAGGATCTTCGAAAAGGTTGATGTGTAAACAACGTTATCACTGTTACCCCTTTCCGCAGACCATGCTCTGAGCGGAATGAATGACGTATCCGTAAAATTGATTTCGCCGTAAGGGTCGTCTTCGATGATGATAAAATCGTAGCGTAGCGAGAGTTCCACCAGCTGTTTACGCCGTTGCTCCGCGAGGGTAACGCCGCTGGGATTACCAAACGTGGGTACGATATACACTGCTTTTATCCGGGTCGTTAGAAGCAGCGTTTCCAGCTCATCGACAATCATACCCTGAGCATCAGTTCCTACCGACATCAGGTTCGCTTCAGCAAGCTGAAATACCTGCTGTGCCGCCAGGTAAGTAGGCCGTTCTAACACCACTACATCGCCAGGATTAATCAGTGCCCGAGCAAGAATATCCAGAGATTGCTGCGAGCCAGAGGTCACAACGACATCCTCTATGCTGCAGTGAATTCCCCGGTCACGCATGATCTGGCAGATGGCTGCCCGCAGTTCAGAATGACCCTCACTCAATCCATACTGAAACGCGTCTTTCCAACCATGGGTCAGGATATTATCCATAGCAATCTGTAAGCCTTCCCGATCAAACAAGTTTGGATCTGGTATTCCGCCGCCCAGGGAAATAACACCGTCCATTTTGCTGTGTTTCAGTAGTTCTCTAATTGCAGATGATTGAAGGTTTTGTAACTTTTTTGCGATCTTATTGCGCGACATCTCCGCTCCCCACCTTTTTTATATAACGCTTTTAATATCACAGGTACGCAGCGATGATAATAATTTTTTCGCTGGCACTTTTATTTGTGGGTCAACATGAATTGAATTAATGATGACCCACAACAGGACTAATGATTACGCAATGCAAATATCAAGGTTGCAGTAAGGTGCAAGTTGTATAGGTAATACTTATTGTGAAAATAACATGACAAAAGGACCAATGCACATGAGCATGCCGATTAAAATCACATAGTAAACCGAGACGCCACGCAGGTCAGAAAACTTGTCATTTTTAAGAATAATAAAACCGGGAATGATGCAGCTTATAAGACCGTAAGTCACGCCACCAAACACGAACACCTTCAGAATGGGAAAGTTCGTTAGCACGATCAACCACAGCACCAGTACAACCATGACAAAAGCGGCAACTGAAATCGCCTTGCTGTTGTTTGCCTGAGGCTTAACCATTTTTTCAACAGTGACTTTGATCAGACCTACGAAAGATTCATGTACGGCCAGATAGAGCGCCAGGAACGCCGTCACGATGGAAAACACATTGAGAACAACGCTCATATACTTGACCGCGGCACCAGGAATGACCTTAGCGGCCAGAGCCAGGGCCGAGATATTGTCCTGATAGGCTCGTAGCGCATCGGCTTCACTGATAGAGAGTACGATGGACATGACAAACAACAGCACGGTAGCGACCAGAACTAAATAAGCCACTTTATGTACGCGTAAAATTTTATACTTTGCCACGTCCTTATCTTCTTCACGTTTTTTGTAGGCGATGTTCATCGGATTTAGTATCCCAACAAACATAATGGAGAAGATAGCGAACGGAAGCGTCGGGAACGTACCTACGACAAGGTGGCTAACGGTTGGGAATGCACCAATATTGCTCAGATCCCAGAAGGGGATCACCACGAAACCAATCGCTACGATGATCACCAGCTTTACGGCGATCATGCTGCCTGAGACTTTGAAGAGCAGCTTTTCTCCTTTCGACGCGACCAGCGAGAGCCCGGCGATTAACAGCAGAGACCACCACCAGTGTTCGGACAGCGTCTGGTTAGTAAGCCCAAAGGTTTTCAGATACGAGGCGCTGTCGTTGGTAATGGCAAGAGCATACTCCACCATCGATTTCAGCATGGTGAAGGAGTAAAGCGCGCCAAGCAGCACGCCCCAGCGACTGCCAACGTAGCTGGTGATGATACTCAGATAGGAATCTTGCTCATCGCTGCGCGCCATCGTTTCGATGAATAGCTTCTGCATGTAATAAACTGCCGGATAGCCCAGGATAACGGCCAGGGCAAAGACCCACACCCCTTTCAATCCAACCTGTAACGGGAAAAAGACGATTCCGGAACCAATGGCAGCTCCGATGCAAAGCACCACCCACCCTAAATCATACATGGTAAAGGGAATATTCTTATTATTAATTGCTTCAGTATTAATTCCTACGGTCATAGGAGTCCCCAATAGACTTAACAAAAACACAAAGTTATGCATGTTTTAATTACATACTGGAATGACTTGTCTACATTTAATCCAGCAACCTACAAGTCCCTGACGATATTTCAATCAAATACCCGATAGATATCTTTGATTGAATGCATGAAGCTTTACACAGCATACAAAGGGAGGCTAATGAATATTAGAGAAAACAGTTTATACTTTTATTCACATCAAATTTATTTCAGCACAATATGACACGCACCACAAAATATAGTTCCTTTTATCTTAAAGTGTGATCGATGCAATAGCTTTTTCTTATACTTATAATTTCGCCACGGCTAATTATTGTGATCTGACGCACGTTGATTTTTACCTATTAGAGCAAATTATCTATCGCTTTTTCCCAGTGATTCCATGGCTGGTTTTCTTCCACCAAAAAATCAATAAAGGATCTTACTTTTGGATTACGAAACTTGCTGGGGAAATAGAGTGCATAGAGGCTATGCGTCGGGTAAGCGTATTTACCATCAAGCTTTAAAGGAACAAGTTCCCCTGCATCGATGTGCTGGCTGATGAGATAAGAGGGAAGCCAGGCAATACCCTGCCCTGAAAGAGCCGCCTTCAAGAGCAACAGGCTGCTGTTGGCTTGAACCGGCGTTCGGGGTTTTATCGCGCACTGCGGATGCGGGGATACGATATCGTTATAGCGCAAGGGCGGCGTTAACCCTGGATAGATCAGGCACTCATGGCTTGCAAGCTCGGCGCGTTTAGTCGGCGAGCCCATCCGTGCAAGATAATCAGGGGAAGCGCAGTATAGCCAGCTGATTTTTGAAAGTTTTCTGGCGGCATAGTTCTGCGGGGGCGTGGCGGTAACCCTCAATGCGATATCAACATTGTTTTCGTTCAGGTTCGTCAGGTGATCGTCAAGTTCCAGTATAAGTTCGACATTATGATTTTTCTTACGATATTCTTCGAAAATATCAATCAAATGTGCGTAGCCAAACGCCACAGAACTGGTGACCTTCAAGGCCCCGTGCGGATGGTTGAAATAGCCACAGGTCGTGTTAATGATATCGTCGAACTCTTTGAGCAATTCCGAAGCTCTGGAAACGAAGTACTCCCCGGCTTCAGTCAACTGAAATGAACGGGTTGTTCTTTGGATCAGCGGAACGCCCAGGTTTTCTTCCATTACCGCCAGCCCCTTACTCACGGCGGAGGGCGATAAATTAAGCAAGCGCGCCGCTTCTGACAGCCCCTTCCCTTCACTTATTTTTACCAGCATTTCAATTTGTTTGATCGTCAATGGAATGGTCATCGTTCTTTTCAACCGTCATGCCTGTGGCGTTTGATAATCTCACTATGAAGCAGTATGAAATGGAAACCGAGGTCATACCAAGCAGATAAACTTCCTGGCTAATATAGTTTTTCTTTTAACAAAGCCATCCAGGCAGCAGGCCCGGATAGCATTCGTACGGTTATGCTTTCAGACCCGCTGCAGATCTCAAGGCCCGGGAAGACGTCACAGCGCCAGTAGGTGTAGGGATAATCACCAGGATACCGGCCAGCATAAACGACGGTCCCGATAGATAGTGGACAGAGAGAGGATGGTGACGCTAGATATCCAGCGCCACCAGAAAACGCGAAACCACCTTGTAAGCAGCCACGGTCTCAACTGTTTTGGCTTCACCGAAGAGACTTTTCAGTGACGCAATGACTGCGGCGTCGACATTAACGTTTATGGAGGATAGATCGGTCAACACAGGTAGGTATTCAACGATGTCCCATGGTGAGAACCATGCGAAAAGACGCCTTTCCGCTACGCATTTTTTCATACGCCTCTTGTGCTTGTGCCAGAGAACGCGTTTCAATCTGCGCGCGCACAGCTGCCAGCAGGCTGAAATGAAGCGTTTTTTCTAATTCAATTGCCGTCCCGGTCATGGCGCCGTTTATCTGTAACTCCCGCCCGACCATGAGACCCGGGGCAAAGCTCAGTGGCGCTTTACCCACACCAACGACCATCAGCCTTCCCTGGGGAAGCAGCGCGGGTAGCAGAGTGGAAACGGCGTGGCTGTCAGTGATGGTCGACAAAATAATTTTGGCGCCGCCCAACGCCTTAATGGCTTCAACAGCCTCTTCGATGTTGGTATCGACGTAGTGATGGGCTCCGAGCGCAATGACTTCTCGTGCAATATCATCGCCCCTGCCAACGGCGATAACGCGAAAACCCATTTTGCGTGCATATTGCAAAGCTAAATGTCCTAACCCCCCGATCCCCTGAACAACAACCGTATCGCCAGCCTGCGCTTGAGATTTTTTTAAGGCATTAAAGGTCGCTACTCCCGCACAAAGTAATGGTGCGGCGTCGACGGAGGACAAGTCATCCGGTATAGCGACCAGTCCCGTCTCACGCGCCAGCATGTATTCTGCATACCCCCCGTCTCTTGTGCTGCCAGTAACCGGTTGATTTTGACAGAGATTAAAGTGACCAAGACGGCATTGCTCGCAAGCGTTGCAATGACCACCTAGTCGCCCAACGCCGACACGTTGACCAGGTTTGAGCCAGGCAGGGAGCGGCCCCGATGTTTTGCAGATCGTACCGACCACTTCATGACCCGGTACGCGAGGATACTCAACACGCTTTTCCAGACCTTCAACGACGCCAGAATCCGCTCCGCAAATTCCACAGGCTTCCACTTTTATCAGCACTTCGCCTGGGCCGGGATCCGGGAGTTCTTTTTCCACGTATTCCAGTTGACCAGGACGAGAAACCTGCATTGCTTTATAAGTTTGCTTCATCTTTTATTTCTCGATTATGTGTTGTACGCCTGCCGCAGCGGCATCAATCGCCCCTGCCAGATAGCCAGGAAAGACGGTGGACCATTCGCTCGCGATACCGGTAAGACAGTTACGCCACGGACCGTGATTTGCGCTGGCGGGTGGTACAGAATGACCTGCGGGTAGGGTTAGATCGCGCGAGGTGGAGGTAAAGGGATCTGCCGCCCAGTCTTTAAGAAATTCAGCATGGGGATAGGCGGCTTCCTCGCCAAACAGTCTTATCAACTGGTTTCTGCATAAATCTCTCAGGACCGCGTCACCTATCTTATGACGCTCGTGAAAAGGCACGCCAATAAACCCGAATAACGCAAACATCCTGTCAGGTTCTGAAACATCGTGAATTTCAACCATAGGCCCAATGTTGCTTCTTACCTCCCCGGATAGTCCCTTCCTTTTCCAGAAATTATCGGGATACACAGCGACATACTTTGCATGGGGCGCCATCCAGGTTCCGGTGTTACGCCATGCGTGCAATAACGTCGTGGGTAGCGCGGGGAAAAAATTGATCCCTGCAGCCAGCATAGGGGGCAATGCCAACAGTACATGTTGCGCCTGCCGGCTAAACGGGCGTCCATCGGCATAAGTTCCGCAAACGTTCAGGTTGCCATTTTGCTGTTCGATGTGTTTAACCTGCAGTCCGGTCTGAATGCGCCCAGGCTTTAACTCCGCCAGTAATACATTGGGCAGTCGTGACATCCCACCACTTACACGGGCGGCTGCAGGCGAAGAGACAAATCCAGGATGGCGAGAAGGGGCATCTTTGGGACGCTCAAAAAGCATGTCCCCCCTCTCCTGGTGACTGAATGACTCAATGTTCAGTTCTCTGAATAACTGCTTCAATGCAGGTTGTATCGTTGGCCAGAACCAGGTCGCGCCTAAATCTGCCTCAGCGGCATTCGCCTGTAAGATACGCCCCCCCATACGCTCACGACCTTCGAGAAGTGCGTAGTCAATATCCGCTTTCTCCAGCAATCTGGCCGCGTATAACCCGCTGAGCCCCCCTCCCACAATGATGACCTCAGCATTCATCATGGTACTGTTACCTGCTCAACGTCGAGATGGCCTTTTTTGAGATACACCAGGGTGTTGTCGATCCCGGCAGTAAACGCCATTGCCTGCCCGGACGGGATGCGTATCCAGCTCCCCTTCGCATGAATGCGGTTGCCTTCTATCATGCTCCCTTCCACGATGAGCAACTCTGCCCCTCCCTTCAGTGCAGGGTCCACCAGTAGCGCACCAGCATGAATACCCAGCAGACAAACACTTTCTTGTGCACTCTCAAATAACGGACAAACAGACATTCCGCCGTCCGCAAGCCAATTTTCAGGCGCACGGGTATCGATACGTAACGGAACAGTTTCCTGGGTTGTCATCTGGCCAAGCTTAACGAACAACAGCGTGCCGTTTTTGCTGTGAGGTTGATGGGAAGAACCCGGTGGGTTACGCAAATACCAGCCGGTGGGATAATCGCGGTTACCTTCTGAGAATTGACCCTGCAGAACCAGGATCTCTTCTCCACCGGGATGTTGATGTTGCGGGAATACTGTAAGAGGCAAATAACGAACCACGCTGGTGGCGCGGGCCTGCTCACCACCGATACGATCCAACATAACCCGATCAATCCCTGTCTGAGGGGAGTGAACCCAGTGGTAATCATCACAGGAAACGGTAACGCGCTGGGTGAAATCGTGGTTTATTAACATGCATTTTCCAGGATATGTGTAAGGCGGCCCCACACGGAAGCCGCGACTATTTTTACTTAGGCAGGTTATCGAAGGCGTCAAGTGCTCGGCTGGAATAGACCAGCGCGGCGCCCGTGTTTAGTGTGATTGCCACACCAAGCGCCTCAGCGATCTCTTCGCGCGTTGCCCCCTGTTTTGCAGCAGCTTCAGCATGGACGGACAGACATCCATCACACCGGGTCGTGACCGCCACGGCAAGCGCGATCAGCTCATGAGTTTTCGCGTCCAGGTGGCCTGTTGCGACAGCCGCATTTTGCATCTTATCGATGCCTTGCATCACATCGGGTTGCAAACCTGCGAATTCTCCGATCGCTGCCCGTAGTTCTTTGCGCATTTCAGTCCAGTGAACCATCACTGCTACCTCCGTTTTATAATGCGTTATCAGGCAAGGTCGTAGATACGCACGTCAGGCGCGCGGTTCAAATAGGGTTTGAGTGCCTCAACCACATCCGCGGTAAATAACTGAGATCCGAGATACGCTTCAGCCTGTTTAACCGTGTGGAAACCATGCAGAACTTGCACATCTTCGGCACGTACCAACAGTTCTTTTGAAACAGCGCCGTCGATCGTTGAGAGGAATGGTGCTTTGTATTTTTGATATACCGCTGCAGCTGCTGCTCTGTTCTTTTCGCTGATATCCAGGTTGATCTGCAAATAAGCCATTGAAAACTCCTTAATTCATTTATTCGCGGAAGTCATAAAGATAGCCTCAGGCCATACTTCGTTACGGTGACACTCGCTTGCCCATTGCAAAGAAAAGCTTTGCGCATAAAGTCGCCACTAAGTGTTGGGGGGTACAATAATTTATTTTGTAACCCTCACCGTTTCTGCATTATGTTAAGCAATACCCTCATGAACAAATGAGATAATCTTGGTTTTGTAAGAAGGTTTTCTATCAGGTATGAAAACACCCGTTCATCTCAATGCACTACGTGCCTTTGAAGCCAGCGCGCGCCACCAGAGCTTTTCTCTTGCAGCCGAGGAGTTAAATGTCACCCCGGCAGCCGTCGGACAGCTGGTGCGTTCACTTGAAGAAGTGGTCGGTTTTCCGCTATTTCATCGTAGCAATAATCGTCGTGCCGCCCTCGTTTTAACAGAGCCTGCGCTGCGTGCGCTCCCCGATATACGCATGGGTTTTCAAAGCCTGAACCTGGGGATGACGCTCCTGCGGGAGGGCGCGACAAACGGTATTCTGAACGTAACCGTCAGCCCTGCCTTTGCGGCTAAGTGGTTATTACCACGTATTGAAGATTTCCAGCATAAATGGCCTGATATTGACGTGCGCCTGGAAACCAGCCTGAAGTTAATGGATTTTACCGCACAGGGTATAGACGTAGGTATTCGCTATGGTCTGGGGCAATGGGAAGGATTAGAGGCAGAACGCTTAATGTCTGAGGAGGTTTTCCCAGTATGCGCCCCCGCTCTTATGTCAGTGAATCCAGCGATTAACTGTCTGACGGGGGTCACTGAGCAGACGCTTATTCACGATCTGTCGATGGAGCAACACCAGGATTTTATCACCTGGGATCGCTGGTTACGGCGCTTTAACGTCCAGTCGATAGCCCGTAAACCCGGCCTGCGAATAAATAACTCCGCCGCGGTACTTCAGGCAGCTATTGATGGTCACGGCATCGCGCTGGCGAGGAGCATAATGGTTGATGATGACATCAAAAGCGGGCGCCTTCTTCGCTTATGTCCGGACGTTTCTCTGACAAGCCCGCTGTCTTATTATCTGGTCTACAGGCCAGGGTGTGAAAGCCTGCCGAAAATTGCCAATTTTCGTAAGTGGATAATTGAGCAAGCTCACGCGTTTAATAACACCGAAAATCCCGGAAACCTCCCCAGCAAGAGCGATTCAGCGTAAGTTCTGCTCGCTCCCGCTACGGCCTTGAATACTGGGTATCAGTCGCGCTCAAGGGGGCCGATATTGTATGCAGCCATGGGAGGAAGCATCCTTTACCATTAATACAAATCTTCGTCGCGCTTTGAATACCATGTCTGCTGCATGGAACATGCAAATCATGCTACGAACTCACAGAGTTTGTTTTCATCTTCACGCTTACGTAAAAAGTAAACCTTCCCTGACTATGATTATTTATACTCAGAAAACAGGTCATTAAGAAAGGAAGCCACGCGTTGAAATGGGTAACCTGGTTAAAACGTATCGTGTTGTCCATGCTGCTGTTGATTGTTGGCGCTCTGGGACTACGCGTTTATGACATTCAGCGCGGGCCCGAACTGCAGCTCTGGCATACCTGGGTTCCGCATGAAATGGGCGCGGATGAAATCGACGATGCTGACTGGAACGATTACCTCAACAAAGAGAATGCGCTCTTCGGTGAGGTAAAACGCCAGGTTTCCGATAAGCTGGACGCTGAACAGCAAACCGAACTGAATCGTTACTACAGTCACAGCCCCATCTATCCGGACTCGTTTCCCACCAACTGGAATCGGTCATACATTATGATGCCGGATGGCAAACCGAAAGGCGCTGTGGTGTTGCTGCATGGTCTGACGGATACACCCTACAGTCTGCGGCATATCGCCGAAAATTACCGGCAACAGGGTTATGTCGCGATCGGTATCAGGTTACCGGGCCACGGGACGGTAACCGCCGGGCTGACCGACGTGGACTGGCAGGACTGGCTGGCCGCCACGCGCCTGGCGGTGAGAGAAGCGAAACGACTGACGGGTCATGATGCGCCCCTGCATATCGTCGGATTTTCCAACGGCGGCGCGCTGGCAATGAAGTATTCGCTGGACGCGCTGGATAATGCCGGACTGGCAAAACCCCAGCGGGTGATCCTGATTTCTCCGATGATCGGTATTACCCGCTTCGCGCGCTTTTCCGGCCTCGCGGGCTGGCCCGCGTTTCTTCCCGCCTTCTCGAAAGCCGCATGGTTAAACATCATGCCTGAGTTTAATCCGTTCAAATATAACTCCTTCCCGACGAATGCCGCCCGTCAGTCGTTTCTGCTGACCAAAGCGCTGCAAAAGCAGATAGTGACGGATTCGAGAAATCATAGGCTTAACAGCTTACCGCCGGTATTGACCTTTCAGTCCGTTGTGGATTCAACGGTCAGTACGCGGGCGATCGTGACGGCGCTGTATAACCGCTTGCCGGATAATGGCAGTGAAATTGTCCTCTTCGATTTAAATCATGCGGTCAGGTTTAATTCATTATTACGCCGGACGTCTTACACCGCGCTGGCGCGGTTGCTGCCCGCGGCGCCGCGGGCTTATCAAACCACGATCATCACTAACGCCAATTCCGCCAGTACAGAGATGGAAATTCGCACCACCCGCGCCGGGAAAACAGACACCACGGTGGAAAAGCTGCAGGGAATGCACTATTTACCGGACGTCTACTCTCTTTCTCATGTCGCGCTCCCCTTCCCCTTGAGCGATTCGCTGTACGGGCGCTATCCCCATCCGCTGAATCAATACGGGATCAGCCTTGGCACGTTTGCAGCTCGCGGCGAGCGTTCTGTGCTGGTTGTGGGTCTGGACTCGCTGATGCGCCAGTCTTCCAATCCGTTCTTTCCCTATATGATCAAGCGCATTGACGAAGGGATCGACACTCCCCCGGCGCTCTCCGGAAAATAACTCCCCTCTGGATAAGTGGCCGCCGAGGCCACTTTTTCCTGAGGGCGCTACACTATGCTTTCGCCGACGTCGACAGCCACTGATATATCGAGGACAGATCCTGCCCGGCAAATCCCGCATCCGCCGCCTGCTGCCACAGTTCGGCGATGTTATCCAGTCCCGGCATGGTGTGCGGCTCGGACAGGGACAAGGCCAGCCGGGCATCTTTCAGCGCATGCGCCAGCTGCATCTGCGGCGCGAATTGCTCATTGGCGATGGCGTCCAGTTTGACTTTGACATAGGGCGCCGCCAGCGGGCCGCCCTCCAGGGCGCTCCACAGCTGGTCGGGGGTAAAGCCCAGCGTCTTCGCCAGCTGTGCGCTTTCCGCGATGCCCTGCATCATCGCAATCAGCCAGGCATTGAGGACCAGCTTCATTTTCTGGCTGTTGCCCGCCTCGCCAAACCACTGCGTCCCACGTGAGATAGCGGCAAATACCTGTTCCGCCGCGCCACACTTTTCACGATCTCCGCTGGCGAGCACCAGGATCTGCGCCTTCTCCGCCGGGGCTTTGGTCCCTGAAACCGGGGCATCGACGAAGGTCATCGCCGGCTGACGCTCCCGCAACAAAGCGATAGCCTCCTGGGTCTCCGCCAGGCCGATGGTGCCCATCTGGCAATAGATCGCCTGCGGCTGACAGGCAGGCGCTATTTGCGCCAGTACCTGCAGGGTAGCCTGACCATCGGCGAGCATACTGATGATCACCTCGGCATCGGCCACCGCCTGCTGCGGCGTGGCGTGCAGGGATAATCCCTGCGCCTGTAAATCCTCGCCGCGCGCTGGCGAACGGTTCCAGCCCGCGACGGTAAAGCCCTTCTTCAGCAGATTGCTGGCAAAAGCGTGTCCCATGGCGCCGAGTCCCAGCACCGCAACTTTTGGTAATGTACTCATCTTGTCTGTCCTGATTCGCGTGTTAATAAATGGCGGACGTCTACTATCGCATCTCTGGCACGGATGTCAGTAGCAATAACCGCCATATAAAGTGACACTGTCACTATATGATAGCCATGTTTATCCCGGCTCAGGGCTGGCGGAGCCACTCCAGCAAGCGGCGTATCGCTGGCGACAGGCGTTCGTCATCCTGATAGCACAGGCACAGCCGACGCAGCGCCCAGCGATCCTGCAATGTGATAACGGCGAACCGGTAGCGTGGCAGGTAGCGTTCGGCAATAACGCGCGGCAGGATCGCCGCGCCGGCGCCGTGAGCCACCATCTCGCAAAGCCCTTCAAAATGGCTCATCCTGATGCGGACGTTCAGCGCCTGGCCGACTCCGGCGGCCTGCTCTTCGATATGCTGCTGTAGCGCACTGGTCTGATAGAGCGCGACCAGCGGCTCATGGATGATCGTTGCGAAAGCCACCTCGGCGGCGTCACTCAAGGCATGGGCCGGCGGCACGATCAGCACCAGGGGATCCTCCGCGACGGGCTCCAGGCGCAACGGCCCGGGGTCGACCGCATCGGACACCACCCCGACCTGCGCCACGCCAGCCAGAATGCTGCTGACAATATCCGCGCTGGTGCGCTCTTCGGTGTCGATCTGTATCCCGGGATGCGCGGCCATCCACGTGGCGAGCTTGCCCGGCAGAAAAGCCGACATCGCCGAGGTATTGGCAAACAGGCGCAGCGTGCCCTGCTGACCGCGGGCGAAGGCGTGCATCGCCTGGCGCAGACGCCGCTGCTGCTCTAACAACGGACGAGCATGGCGCGCCAGCACCTCCCCGGCCTCGGTCGTTGTCACCCCCCGGGCATGACGGTGCAGCAGCGGCACACCGACCTCCGCCTCCATTTTGCGCAGCCTTTCGCTGGCGGAGGCCAGCGCCAGATGGGCCGCCGCCGCCCCGCCGGTAATGCTGCCGCTATCCACGATGGCGATAAACAGTCGCAGATCGGCGAGATCCAGTCGCATAACGCCCTCCTTTCCCTTCGGTTTTACCGTAGCCTGCGGGCAACATACCGCATTGTCCACCCGGCGACCAGTTGTTTCAATGGCCTCCTCTGAACCGATAAGTGAGCCATGATGTTTGATCTTCACACTCTCTGTTTACTGCTGATCTTTATCGCCGCCGGGCTGGTCAAAGGGGTGACCGGCATGGGACTGCCCACCGTGGCGATGGGCCTGCTTGGACTGCTGATGCCGCCACCGGCCGCGGCGGCCCTGCTGGTGCTCCCCTCGCTGTTAACCAATCTCTGGCAGCTGCTGGCAGGCCCCGCGCTGGCGCAGATTGTGCGTCGCCTCTGGTTAATGATGACCGGGATGATTATCGGCACGCTGGCGGGGTCGTCACTGCTCATCCACCTGAACCCGCGGTGGTCGGCGCTGGCGCTGGGCGCCGTGCTGATAGCTTATGCCGGATACGCGCTCCGTGGTCCGGCGGTGCAGGTTTCAGCCCGCGTGGAAAAGCGCCTGTCGCCGCTGATGGGCGGACTGACCGGAGTGATCACCGGGGCGACCGGGGTATTCGTTATTCCGGCGGTGCCCTGGCTGCAGGCGCTGGGCTTTCGTCGCGACGAGCTGGTCCAGGCCCTGGGACTGTCGTTCACCCTCTCCACTCTGGCGATGGCGGCCGGCCTCTCCCTGCACGCTGGCTGGCGCGCAGATTCGCTGCTGCTGTCGGCGCTGGCGCTGTTGCCCGCGCTGCTCGGCATGTGGCTGGGACAGCGGATCCGCTCGCGTCTCAGCCCGCAGCGCTTTCGTCAGGGCTTTCTGTTGTTCCTGCTGGCGCTGGGGCTGGAGCTTGTCCTCCGGGGGCTGCTGGGGGGATCGGCCTAGCGGCGGGTAATGTGCTTCACATTGTATTTACTGGTGTTCTGGTAGATCTCTGAGAAATCAACGATCGCCCGGTTCTGGGCGTAGCTGACAGACTGTACCCGTAGCAGGAGGCTGTTAGGCGCCACCTGCAGCAGCTCCGCCTGCTCGCGGGTCGCCAGCACCGGCGTATAGCTGCGGTGGCTCTCGATAATGGTGATATGGCACTCTTTTTTGAAATAGTTGAACTTAGACTGCTCAAGGTTACCCACGCTGAGCCACGGAAAAGCGGCGTACGGAATGTAGCTGTTCTCCACCAGGATCGGGACCTCATCAATCAGGCGCAGCCGCCTGACGTAGTAGACTTTCTCTCCCGGCTGGATCTTTAACTGCTGGGCAATGGCCGGCGGGGCGTCAAGCAACGTGAACTCAATGACCTTATTACGGTAGTTGGTGACCCCCACCACCTGCATCTGGTAGTTAAACCCCTCCAGCTCGCCGCCATGATAGTTACTCTTACGCACAATGCAGGTTCCGCTGCCGTGCCGTCGGGCGATCAGCTTTTCCTCCTCCAGTAGCGCCAGCGCTTTGCGCAGCGTCATCACTGAGACCTGCAGCTCCGCAGCCAGCGCTTTTTCGCTGGGCAGCATATCCCCGACGGCGTAGTCGTCGCTGTTGATACGGGCCTTCAGTTCGGTGGCAATCTTTTTATAAATCACTTTTAGATGTCTCGGTGAGATGGAGGGCGTAGAAAGAAACCACAAATAACGCATTGTATTTATAGATAAAGTTTAACTTTTATGCGAAAAGTCAGACGTTAACTCATCTATAAAAATGGCTATATTTATATATCTCTCCTGCAACAATATATATGACTTTCGTCACAGATGGCCATTTTTCTGCTCGGGATCCCGGTGGTCTGCTCCTAGTCTGATAAGCCTATTGATCAGGTGATGACAGCAGGCTATGAAGACGAGAGGACAACCATGATTGGCGTGAAAAAGCTTCAGGACTTTTCCAAGGCGATGATCGGGCCGGTGCTGTATCTGCCGGCTATCGGCCTGTTGATCGCCCTGTTCAGCATGACCACCAACCGGCTGTGGGTGGAGGAAAGCAGCGGGATCTATTTGTTAGGGAAATTCGTCTCCAGCATGCTCTGGGCGCTGATGAACAATCTCGGGTTTCTGTTCTGCCTCGGGCTGGCAAGCGGTCTGGCGAAAACCCGCAAAGCCGAAGCCGCTTTCGTGGCGGCCATGACCTGGCTGGTCTATCTGGCGGCGAACAACAGCTGGCTGACCCTGACCCATCGCCTGGCGACCGGGGCCACCAACGCGCAACTGTATGGCAGCGGACAAACCTATATCTTCGGTTTTCAGGTCATCGATATGGGCGTGTTCCTCGGTATTATCCTTGGCTGCGCTGTCGCCTTTGTTCACAATCGCGTGGTCGGCATCGAATTTCGCGGCGCGCTGTCGATCTACGGCAACAGCAAGCTGGTGCTGATCGTGATGCTGCCGCTGGTGGGCCTGTTTGCTATCGCCACCGTCTATCTCTGGCCGGTGGTGGAGCTGGGCATCTCGGCGCTGACCGGCTTTATGAAATCGTTTGGCGCCATCGGGGTCTTCCTGTACGGCTTTCTCAACCGGTTCCTGATCCCCACCGGGCTGCATCATCTGATCTGGTCGCCGTTCGTCTTTACCTCTATCGGCGGTCAGCTGCTGATTGATGGCCAGACCGTCATTGGCGCCAAGCCTATTTTCCTCGCCGAAATAGCCCGTCATCCCGTTGACGCGCTCAGTGATTCCGCCCGCTTTTTAACCTATGGGATGGTGAAGATTTTTGGCACCGCCGGTATGGCGCTCGCCTTCTACCGCACGGCGAAACCGGAGAATAAACAGCGACTCAAAGTCACGCTGATCCCCTTAATTGTCACCTCAGTGCTGGTGGGGATCACCGAACCTTTTGAGTTTCTCTTTATCTTCACCGCCCCGCTGCTGTGGCTTATCTACTCCCTGCTGGACGGTTTCTTCCAGATGCTGGCCTGGCTGCTTCACGTGCGGGTCTGCGCCACAAACGGTCTTATCGATTTTGTCGTCTATAACCTGCCCGCCGGCGCCAGCGTGACGCGCTGGCCGGTATTTGTCCTGCTCGGCCTGCTGGAAACCGCCACCATGTACCTGGTCGGCACCTTCTGCATTACCCGCCTGCGAATGCTTACCCCGGGGCGCGAAGCCGCTGCCGATGCGGCGTCTTCCCCACAGACGGATCAGGCGCATGGCGATTCAGACAAAGGCGCGCTGGTGATTGCGGGGCTGGGCGGTAAAGAGAATGTTTGTACGGTGGAAAACTGTTTTACCCGTCTGCGGGTCGATGTGCGCGACCCCGCGCTCATCCAGCAGACGCTGTTGAAAGAGAGCGGCGGGAACAGCGTGCTGATTAAAGGCAATCATGTCCAGGTGATCTATGGCCTGGGGGTTAACAAAATTCGAACGGCGGTCAACGCCAGTCTGGGTGTAACTGAATAACGAGGTGGTAAATGAAAGATAACTTTGTGGTCACGATTGCCGGCGGCGGGAGTACCTATACGCCAGGGATTGTCATGATGCTGCTGGAAAATATGGCGCGCTTTCCCCTGCGGGAGATCCGTCTGTACGATAACCATTACGAGCGTCAGAAGACCATTGGCGACGCCTGCGCCATTCTGGTGGCGGAACGCTTCCCGCAGGTAAAATTCAGCTATACCACCGATCCGCAGGCGGCCTTCACCGACGTTGATTTTGTGATGGCGCATATTCGCGTTGGCCTGTATGAGATGCGGGAAAAGGATGAAAAGATCCCGCTGAAATATGGCGTGCCGGGCCAGGAAACCTGTGGGCCGGGGGGGATCGCCTACGGTATGCGCTCGATTGCCGGTGTACTGGAGCTGGTCGATTATATGCAGCAGTACGCCCCGGGGGCGTGGATGCTCAACTACTCCAACCCGGCGGCCATCGTCGCGGAAGCGACCCGTCGCCTGCGTCCCGACGCGCGCATTATCAACATCTGCGATATGCCGGTGGCCATCGAGGGGCTGTTTGCCGACATCCTCGGTCTGCCGTCCCGCAAGGCACTGAACGTCCGTTACTACGGCCTGAATCATTTTGGCTGGTGGACCAGCATCACCGATAAAGCCGGTAACGACCTGATGCCGACGCTGAAGCGTCACGTGGCGGAGCAGGGTTACAGTAGCCCAAAAGAGGATTTTCAGCATAAGGCGCCGAGCTGGATCGAGACCTTTAAAAAGGTGAAGGATGTGTTTGCCCTTGATCCCCTGACCCTGCCTAACACTTACCTGAAATACTACCTCTACCCTGACTACGAGGTGGCGCACTCTGACCCGGACTTTACGCGGGCCAACGAGGTGATGGCCGGGCGTGAAAAAGAGGTCTTCGATATGGCCCGGGAGATCACCCGTCGCGGCACCGCGGAAGGCGCGCATTTCCACGCCGGTGCCCATGCCACTTTCATCGTCGACCTCGCCTGCGCCATCGCCTTTAACACCCAGGAGCGGATGCTGTTGATCGTGGAGAACAACGGGGCAATCGCCAACTTTGACGAAACGGCGATGGTGGAAGTCCCCTGCCTGGTGGGCGTCAACGGCCCGGAACCGCTGGCGATGGGAAAAATCCCTTCGTTCCAGAAAGGGTTGATGGAGCAGCAGGTGGCGGTGGAGAAGCTGGTGGTTGACGCCTGGATCGAGGGCAGCTACCAGAAACTGTGGCAGGCCATCACCCTGTCGAAAACGGTCCCCAGCGCCGCGGTGGCGAAAGCGATCCTCGATGAGCTGATCGTCGCCAACGAAGGTTACTGGCCCGCGCTGCACTGATTTTTTGCCGCAACCCTGCCGGGAGACCTTCTCTCCGCAGGGTTATCAGCGGCATCCGTCCCGCGATGCCTGCCCCATAACCTCCCTCCGCACAGACGCGTCAATGGCCTGCGCTACCTCCTCCACACCGACGCCCCAGAGTCGCCAGCCACGCTTTTCCCTAATCGGAGTAATGAAATATAAATTCTATTCTTCGATATTATGGCGTAAAAATGTGATCTGCGTTGTATTCTTTGAGTTACATTAACCCACTGAAAACAACATCATTATTACTCAATCGCAAAATTAACCCCCTTTTCATGGGGATATCGCGCTGCATGCCATTGTGATTGGCTTCATGTATTTACCTTCCTGCAACACTGATTTGAAATTAAATTTTCATAATGTGATCTTGTAGCATGCTCGTTCCATTTCTTTGTGCCATATTCTTATCACAGTAAATCGCCGGAACGACAGCAACATGCCACACCAGGGCGCTGTCCTGCCGACGCACTGAAGACCGCTAACCCCGAAAAGGAGAACGGATATCGACAACATCCATATCACCACCAAGCCGTAAACCTCTTTGACCGCCATTGCTTAGCGTACCCTGCCATGTGCTGAGCAATTACACAAAGAAGAAAATCATTTAATTCAGTTAGATACGACAACACAGGCGTGATAAATCCTGACTGGGGAGATGTATTTTTATCTTGTGTCGTTCAACAAAATAAAGGGACTACCATGTCATTTATAACAAACCTGAACCAGCAACAGAGAAAACGACTTCATCAGATCACCTTAGTGGCCACCTTCGGCGGCCTGCTTTTCGGTTACGACACTGGCGTTATCAACGGCGCCTTTTCCTCACTGAAGCAGTACATGGCGCTGACCCCGACCACCGAAGGGCTGGTGATGAGCGTCCTGCTGGTCGGCGCCGCGCTGGGCAGCGTGTTTGGCGGCAAGTTTGCCGACTACTTCGGCCGGCGCAAATACTTACTCTTCCTCTCCTTTATCTTTCTCATCGGCGCCCTGCTTTCCGCCGCGGCTCCCGATATCACCACCCTGCTGATTGCCCGCGCCCTGCTGGGCTACGCCGTCGGCGGCGCCTCGGTTACCGCTCCGACCTTTATTTCTGAAGTGGCGCCCACCGAGATGCGCGGCAAGCTGACCGGCCTGAATGAAGTCGCCATCGTTATCGGCCAGCTGGCGGCGTTTGCCATTAACGCGATCATTGGCATCATCTGGGGCCATCTGCCGGACGTCTGGCGCTATATGCTGTTAGTGCAGGCGATCCCCGCTATCTGCCTGTTTGTTGGTATGTGGCGCGCGCCGGAAAGTCCGCGCTGGCTGATCAGCAAAAACCGCCACGAAGAAGCGCTGCATATTCTCAAACAGATCCGCCCGGCGGAACGCGCACAGAAAGAGTATGACGACATCTCCACCCTGATCAAAATTGAAGCCGGCAATAAGTACAGCACTCAGAACACCTTCACCACTATCCTCACAACGCCATGGATCCTCAAAATTTTGCTGGTGGGCATTACCTGGGCCGCACTGCAGCAAACCACCGGGGTGAACGTCATTATGTATTACGGTACGGAAATCCTGAGTACCGCCGGCTTCTCAGAGCGTACCTCGCTGATCTGTAACGTGCTGAACGGTGTCTTCTCCGTCGGCGGTATGCTGGTTGGCGTGCTGTTCCTTGTCGACCGCTTCAAACGTAAGACGATCATCATCTACGGCTTCGCCATTATGGCCACGCTGCATCTGATTATCGCCGCGGTCGACTACACCCTGGTGGGCGATCTGAAAGCCACCGCTATCTGGCTGCTGGGCGCGCTGTTCGTCGGCGTGATGCAGGGCTCGATGGGCTTTATCACCTGGGTGGTATTAGCCGAACTGTTCCCGCTGAAATTCCGCGGACTGTCGATGGGGATCTCGGTATTTTTCATGTGGATCATGAACGCGGTAGTCAGCTACCTGTTCCCGCTGCTGCAGGCGAAACTGGGCCTGGGGCCGGTCTTCTTCATCTTCGCGGCCATCAACTATTTGGCGATTCTGTTCGTGGTGTTCGCCCTGCCGGAGACCTCCAATAAATCGCTGGAGCAGTTAGAAGCAGAGCTGTCAGCGAATCATGAGGATAAAAAATCCACTCGTCTCACCAGGGAGGTTGGCTATGATCGATAACATCACGCTGGATAATCTGCACATCGGCTGCAAGGCCAGTAATAAAGCGGAAGTCATCGCCATGATTGGCGCGGAGTGTAAAGCCAAAGGCTATGTCAATCAGGAGTGCGTTCACTTTCTGCTGGAGCGTGAACATCAGGTTTCCACTTTTTTGGGCAATGGCATCACCCTGCCGCATCTGCCGAAATCAGCGACGGATATCATCCTTAAAACCGGGATTGAGATCTTTCAGTTTCCTGATGGCGTTATCTGGGATCGCGGCAACGTGATGTTTATTGCCATTGGCGTGATTGCGAAAGAGAAAGAGCATATTGACGTGCTCAAAGAAATTGCCTCGATATTCAGCGATGAGCTGATCGCGAATGCGCTGTCATTAATTTCTGACAAAAATGACTTCCTGAAGATCCTCCAGCATAACGCACTGCCCCATTAAGTGCGCCACCGGCCGGGGCGCTGTCCCCGGCCCCTCTATTTATTGGTCTGAATCCGCCACCAGCCTAAGCGGCATGCCACCTGCTACTGCGCGCCTAAAAAGAAATGAGAACCATTATCAATGAAGCTATGCTAACGTGTCAGCCCAGGCAAAACGCCAGATGACAGAGAACAGGAGGACAGACGAGGTGAAGCAGGATTCAGGGATCATCACAGCGCGGCAGACGCACGGATTGCTGACGCTGGCGATAGGCGCGCTATTTTACAGCAGCGGCAGTTTCGCCCGGCCGGATCTGCAGCCGCTGGGACCGAATATTGCGGATAAAGGGTCAGCTTTCTATCATTTTACCCAGCGCCAGTACGACTCTGCCGATGGCGAACGCCATTACCGGGTGTGGACCGCGGTGCCGGATAAAGCGCCGCCGGCCGCCGGTTACCCGGTGCTGTATATGCTGGACGGCAATGCGGTGATGGATAAACTCAACGACGCGTTTCTGCAACAGCTCTCCGCCGGTTCCCCACCGGTCATCGTCGCTATTGGTTACCAGACGGCGCTGCCCTTCGATACCGCCGCCCGGGCCTGGGATTACACTCCGCCACTGAAGACGCATGAACCTCGCCCCGGGAAAACCGCGCTGCCGCCGCGAAAAACCGGGGGTAATGATCTGTTTCGTCAGCTGCTGAGCGAAACGATGGTTCCGCAAACAGAAGCTAACCTGAAAATCGATCCTCGCCAGCGCGCTATCTGGGGCCACTCTTACGGCGGACTGTTTGTACTCGACGCGTGGCGAAACCACTCCCTTTTCAGGATTTACTATTCTGCCAGCCCGTCGCTTGGCCAGGCGCAGACGTCTCCCCTGAAGGACACCCAGACCCTTGATGCCACCGCGTTTATCGGGACGTCACTGTATCTGCTGGAAGGCGACGGAAAAGCCGCTGGCGAGCCCTCCGGGCATGAAGCCTCCCTGGGCGTACTGCGTCAGACCCAGCAGCAGCTGGCCAGCAACGGTCTGACGGTGCAATTCTGGCGCTACCCTGGCCTGACGCACGGTCAGATGTTCGAGGTCTCCCTGCGCGCGGCGCTGCTACACCTTTCCGGGCAGCCTACGTTAGCGCATCAGTAACGATCCCGCGCCCACCAGCCAACGGCGGGTGCGTTAATTCTGCCGTGGCAGATGTTTAACATCGACCGGCTCGCCGAACAGAAAGCCCTGCATTTCGTCGCATCCCTCTTCTTCGAGGATCTGCCGTTGCCCCTCGGTTTCTACCCCTTCGGCGATAAGCGGGGTATTGATTGAGTTGCCCAGCGAGATAATCGCCCGCACGAACGAGCGAACCTGAGGATTGCTCTCCACATCCTGCATAAAGCTACGGTCGAGCTTGATGACGTCGAAATGAAAATCGCGCAGCATGCTCAGAGAGGAGTAACCGGTGCCGAAATCATCCAGCGCAATACTGATGCCCATCTTTTGCAGATGATGCAGCACGCTGAACGCCAGCTGTTTATTGATGATAAACGCCGTCTCCGTCACTTCAAATTCCAGCAGGCTAACCGGATAAGCGGTTCGCATCAGGATCTCGCGGACTTTTTCGATAAAGCTGCGGTGACGCAACTGTACCGGTGAGATATTGACTGAGATTTTTTTATTCAGCCGATTATCCAGTGATTCGCTGCACACCTGCTCCAGTACCCAGTAGCCTAATGGCACAATAGCGCCACTCTCTTCAGCGATGGGAATAAACACCTCCGGTGGGATAGCCCCCAGCTGCGGATGCTGCCAGCGCAACAGCGCTTCATAACCGGTGATGCGACGATCTTTAATGTTGCGGATCGCCTGATAGTGAAGCGAAAACTCCCCCGCCTGAATACCGCGGCGGATGTCGGCGGCCATCATATTCCGCTGCCGCGTCTTGTCGTCCATCTCACGTTCGTACCAGCAAATCTTGTGGTCGAGACTGCTCTTTGCCCGATACATGGCCAGATCGGAATTGCTCAGTACCGTATTAATATCCGTCCCGTCCTCCGGGTAGACGGAGATACCTATGCTGGCGGAGAGGATCACTTCCGTCGCGGCAAACGTCTGCTTACCGCTGAAGCAGTGCCAGAGACGGGTGGCAAAGGCGTCCACTTCGCTTTCATCGGCAAAAGGTTTGACGGCCACAAACTCATCGCCGCCGAAGCGGGCGACCATCTCCTCCTTCTGCAGCGTTTTCAGCACGGCGCCTGCCACGCGCTGCAGCAGCTGATCGCCAATAAGATGGCCCTGCAGATCGTTAATCTCTTTAAACTTATCTAAATCGATGGTGAAAACGGCAAAGCGGCGGGCGTTATTACCGGTGATCAGCTTTTCCACCCGCTCAAAGAACTCCACCCGATTGGGTAAACCGGTCAGCGCATCGTAGCGCGCCATCCACGCGATGCGGTCATTGATCGCCTTCTGTTCGCTGATGTCGCGGGTAATTTTGGCAAAGCCCAGCAGGTTATGTTGTTCATCGCGGATGGCATCGATCATGACATGCGCCCAGAACCGGGAGCCATCTTTACGATACCGCCAGCCTTCGCCTTCAAACTGGCCGCTACGCAGGGCAATTTGCAGATTTTTTGCCGGCACCCCGGAGAGCTGTTCGGCTTCGCTATAGAAGAGACCGAAGTAGCGACCGACGATCTCGTCGCTCAGGTACCCTTTTGCCCGGCGGGCGCCCTCGTTCCAGCTGATGACCGTCCCGTCGGCGCTCAACATATAGATGGCATAATCTTTAACACTTTCAATAAAGTGGCGATAGGCAATGTCCGTCAGGTGATCGTTACTCATGGTACAGCGCTCTCTGTGGCTCGGTCGTGGCAAAACGCATTAGATATAACAGAATCACGCCCATAATGAATACAAGGTTAAGGTGTTTTATGGTCGCCTTTCCGGCCCGGGCATGCGCCGACCGCGCGGCGCACACGCCTGTTAAGCGTAGTGGACCTGGCCATCTTCGGGAGTGACAAACTCGGCGATTTTCCCACTTAGGTCGCCCACTAATAGTTACTTTTATTGATTAAAAAGTTTGATTGAAAGAATAAATAAAAGGAGTAATGTTAATAATACTTTCTATGGAGGTTAAATATGTTGCGTGATTATTTAAAAGTGGAAAAAGAAGATCGCCTGGTTGAACAACAGAGTCGTCATGACAATAGTCAGCATTATTCTTCGGTGACCGAATGGGTTATTTTAAGTAAAGATGGCCAGCGTAAAGGTCGGGTATCCCTGTTTGACCGCTTCACCACCCGCCGCTCCTGGAGCGACAGCTTCCGCATTACGCAGTTCGATAATGCGGGTAAAGTGGTGGTGGATAAACTCACTGACGCGCTGTAAATCCCCCGGATTCCCGGCCTGACGGGAGAATATTCATACGCAAAATTAACACCTGCATAAAATATATTGATGCGTCGCCATCATGTTATTTTCATTCCGCATACTGATAACCTAATGGGTAATTTTCGCCATGGTAAACAGCGCGAATTTTTAACCCGAACACATGCTGAAAAATAAGCCCGCCGGTCGGGCTTTTTTGCATGGTGTTCGCCGCCCAGGCCACAAAATGCCAGGGACATCCCGCGCTGGTTGGTATACGATACATAACGAATCATATATGGGTTGTTGCTATGGGAATCGTCAAAATCTCCGATCTGCTGCACGATGACATTCGTGATGCCAGCAAAGCCATGTCCCGCTCCGTCAATGCGCAGGCGGAATACTGGATCCGTCTTGGCATGATGAGCGAACTCTACCCCGAGCTTAACCACCAGCAGATCAAACTGCTGATGCTGAAATCCGGCTCTGACCGTCTGCTGGAGGTGATCAATGCCATCAATAATCATTAAAACCGCCGATGAGCTCGCGCGCCAGCGTCATGCCGGCCAGCTGCTGGCATCGGTGTTTGCCATGCTGGATACCTTTATCGTTCCCGGCGTGACGACGATGGAAATCAACGATCGAGTGGAAGATTTTATCGTCAACCAGCTGCACGCCCGCCCGGCCAGCAAGGGGCAATACGACTTTCCCTATGTGTTGAACACCTCGATTAACGACGTGGTCTGCCATGGGATCCCCAAGGCGACCGAGCATCTGCGCTCCGGGATGATCGTTAACGTCGATATTACCCTCGAGAAAGCGGGCATGATCGCTGACTCCAGTAAGATGTACCTGATAGGCGACGTTTCCCCGCTGGCGCGCCGGCTGGTAAAGACCACCTATGAAGCGATGTGGAAAGGCATTGAGGTGGTGAAACCTGGCGCGACGCTGGGCGACATCGGCCATGCCATTCAGCGCTGGGTCGAGGACCATGGCTACAGCGTGGTCAGAGAATACTGCGGTCACGGCGTCGGTCAGGAAATGCATGAAGAGCCGCAGGTGCTGCACTACGGCAGGCCCGGGGAAGGCGCCGTGCTGCGGGAAGGCATGGTATTCACTATTGAACCGATGGTGAACCAGGGCGACAGTCGTATCAAGACCAAAAAGGATGGCTGGACGGTGGTCACCCGCGATAAAAAACTCTCCGCGCAGTGGGAGCACACCGTGGCGGTGACCGCCAACGGTTTTGAGATACTGACGCTGCGCGACGACGAGCAGTCGCGGATCCGCTGAGTTACCTGTTCGCTTTGCCGAGGCGCCCATAACGGATAATCCTGCCCGGGGCCGGGAATGCTGAGGTACCTTCTGGCGGGGCAGCCCGACTGACGCCTCTCTCTTGATGGCCGCAGTCCGAACAAGGAATTGCTCTGACCGGCGAATCGTAAGAGAATAGCGCCTACACGCGACGATCTGATTACACGGGAGTTCATCATCAGCCATTCTCGTCGATTCCCCTTAGCCAGCAAAGTGGCGCTGGCAGGCGCGGCGCTCATCGCCGCCGGCATGCTGTTCAGCTGCACCAGTAAGGCCCCGAAATCCCTCGTCACGCCGCCGAAGAGCGCGGCCGTTAAAGCCGGTCAGACGCACCGGGAGCCGGTACGCGGTGTCTGGCTCACCACCGTCTCGCGCCTTGACTGGCCGCCGGTCGGGTCGATTATCGCCAGTACGCCGGAAAGCCGCATCACGCAGCAGAAGCTGGCGCTGATCGCCAAACTCGATAATCTGCAGCGCCTGGGGATCAACACCGTCTTTTTCCAGGTAAAACCGGACGGTACGGCGCTCTGGCGGTCGGATATTCTCCCGTGGTCCGATATGCTGACCGGCAAAATCGGCGAATATCCCGGCTACGATCCGCTGCAGTTTATGCTGGATGAAGCGCACAAGCGCGGCATGAAGGTTCACGCGTGGTTTAACCCTTACCGCGTCTCGGTCAACACCAAACCGTCGACTATTGCCGAGCTGAATAACACCCTCACTCAGGTGCCGGCCAGCGTGTTTGTCCTGAACCGTAACTGGATCCGCACCGCCAGCGATCGCTTTGTTCTCGACCCGGGTATTCCCGAAGCGCGTGACTGGATCACCAGCATCGTCGCTGAAGTGGTGCAGAACTACCCGATTGACGGCGTGCAGTTCGATGACTATTTCTACACCGAAACCGCCGCTTCCCCGCTTAACGACAACGAGACCTTCCGCCGTTACGGGCAGGGCTATGCCTCGAAGGGCGACTGGCGGCGGCATAACACTCAACAGCTTATTGCCCAGGTCTCCGCGACCATTAAAAAACTCAATCCGAACGTCGAGTTTGGCGTAAGCCCGGCCGGGGTGTGGCGCAACCGCTCCCACGATCCAGCGGGGTCTGATACCCGTGGCGCGGCCGCCTATGATGAATCCTATGCCGATACCCGCAGCTGGGTGCAGCAGGGACTGCTCGACTACATCGCCCCGCAGATCTACTGGCCATTTTCCCGCGATGCGGCGCGCTATGATGTGCTGGCCAACTGGTGGGCCGAGGTGGTTAAGCCCACCCATACCCGGCTGTATATTGGCGTGGCGCTGTATAAGGTGGGTGAGCCGTCCAAAAATGAGCCTGACTGGACGGTGGATGGCGGCGTGCCGGAGCTGAAAAAGCAGCTCGATCTCAATGAGTCCCTGCCGCAGATCCAGGGCACCATCCTGTTCCGCGAAAACAACCTCAATCAGCCGCAGACCCGCCAGGCGGTTAACTACCTGCGCAGCCGCTGGGGGCAGCCGCAGAGCTAACCGCCACTCGGCTTCGCTATCGCGCCTGCAGCCCTTGCTGCAGGCGGGCGTGCAGTTTCAGCATGTTCTCCGTGATCGCCCGCCAGACGTGGGCGGAAAAGTCCGCCGGCAGCGTCCGGCGGGCGCTTTCGATGGCCTGCGGAACGCGGTCGGCAAACTCGTCAAGGATCGTCAGCATCTGATCCCGGGGAAAGTTAACCGCTTTGGCGGTCGCCAGAAAATGACGCGGATAGATGGCGTTAATCTCCGTTTTCCGCCCTCGGGTGGCGTTGAGCCCCATCGACAGCTTCAGGTCGCGCAGATGCAGTCCCGTCCCTCCCAGCACCGGAAATGCCGAAATAATGTCGTAGAACGGCGTGAGCCGGTAGCTGCCGCCGGGCAGCAAAAAGAGCGAGAAATTCTTCGCATGCCCGTCCGTTGCCCCGGTCAGCCACTGGAACACCATGAACTTCATAAAGTCATAGCGATCTTTCAGGGCTTCACTGGAGCCCAGCAGAAAGGTCATGATCGCGGCGATACCCGGCCCGCCGTCAGACTCGTATTTCATCGACGACGGGATGCCGAATGCCTGACACAGATCCTCTTGCGGCAGCCGCAGCAGCACGCGCCCCTCCTGCGCCCAGCGCCGGTCGAAGCGGGTCACCGCCAGCGCACGGATCCGCGGGGTGGTGATAATCTCCGCCTCCGGCACCGCCAGGCCCAACGCCCTGGCCAGCGCCAGGCACAGATATTCGTTATCCACGCTTTCACGCAGATCCAGCGTCGCATTGGGCTGTTTTATCTCGCCAATGGGCAGTTTAATGATATGGGTGGTCGGGGTGGTGCCCTGCGGAATACACCAGTGCTCGCCCATTCGCAGCAGCGCGGTTTTCTCCTGAGCGCCGGCCACCGAGATACGAAAATCGTCCTGGCCGGTCACCATCCCGAGCGGAATATCCGACTGGTAGGCGGTCAGCAACGCGGTCAGTTGCGCCTCATCCAGCGTCTGCCAGCGCAACGCTGCAAGATGCGCCTCTTCCCCCGGCGGCAGCAGAGTCACCGCCCCTACGCTATCCCGGCCGACCTCGGCCAGCAGATCGAACGGCTGTTTCGAGCGCGCCTGATAGCGCCTGACGATCCGGTCGCGGACCTGTGGGCTGTCGGGCAGCAGGTTATCAAAATAGTGATACACCGCGTCGGCGGTGATATTGCCATACTGCAGCGGCAGCGAGAGGGAGAGCGGCCTGGCGCGCGGGCTGCGCAGCCACTCGTCATCATAGCGGAAACTGTGCGCCCCGTTGGCCTGGCGGGTTAAGGTTCCCACGCGCACATTGTTCATCCAGGTGGTGAGCGTCGCCATTACCAGTCCAGATCCGTGGTGTTATCGGGGGCCGTCGCCGTCTCGGCCGGTTTGGCGTTCAGGGTCATCACCACCCCCAGCGACTGGAGGATCTTGAACAGGGTGGTCAAGGTGGTTTTGTCCGGGTGATTTTCAAAATTGGACAGCGTCGCCTGTTTAATGCCGATCCGGCTGGCCAGCGCCTCCTGAGTCCAGTGATTTTGCTGGCGCAGCAGTTTCAGGTAATTGGCCAGCTGAACGGGACTGTATATCTGAGGGGAATGCATCGCTTGTTCCTCACCATTGTTTATCCCCCTATCGGGATAAATCTGCTTTTATACCCTACAGGGGATAATGTCAAGGTTATCCCCTGGTGGGGATAGGAGTATAATTATCCTTGTGTGGGGATAAAACAGGAACAATGGTGGCCGGAGACACCTTTACATGCCCGGTGGCGGCTGCGCCTTACCGGGCCTACGGCTGTCTCTGCCTGCTCCGTAACGATCCAGGCCGGGCAAGCGCAGCGCCGCCCGGCAACGGGCAGCCGGCTCTGTTGCCGGCTTAATGCCCGGTGGCGGCTGCGCCTTACCGGGCCTACGGGCTGTCTCTCCCTGCTCCGCAACGATTCAGGCCGGGCAAGCGCTGCGCCGCCCGGCAACGGGCATCCGGCTCTGTTGCCGGCTTAATGCCCGGTGGCGGCTGCGCCTTACCGGGCCTACGGGCAGTCTCTCCTCGCTCCGTAACGATTCAGGCCGGGCAAGCGCTGCGCCGCCCGGCAATGGGCAGCCGGGCTTAGCTGCCGCGGTAGGTCGACCACCCGCCCGGGGCTATCAAAAACGGCAGATGGAAATGGTCATCTGTCGCCTCGCCAATGACAAAATCAATCTGCGCCCGGGTAAAAACGCTCTCGCGCCCGACGCGGGCAAACCACGCCCCCGTTTCCGCGGTTAAGCAGTAGCGCCCCGCCGGCAGCGGCGCGGCGCTGAAGGTGGCGATACGCCCCTGTGCGTTCGTCACCAGGTTCGCCAGCGTCTCGCCCTCCCAGCTCAGGCTGACCGTCACGCCTTCCGCCGGCGTGCCGGTGGAAATATCCAGAATATGGGTGCTCAGGGTACTCATTCGCCAATCGCTCCTTCCAGTCTTAACATCGTAATTTCCCGCAGCTGGGCAAGCGCCTCAGCCACTTCTTCGTCGGCGGTATGCTGCAGCCGGCGCGTCAGCGCCTGCAGCATCTCTTCGCCGCTGCGCCCTTTGGCGCGGATTAAAAACACCCGGCCAAAACGAGCCTCGTAGCGGGCATTCCCCTCCCGCAGGGCCTGCGCCAGCTTTTCATTATCGCTGTCCACCGCCGACTGCTCCTGGCGCGACATCGTCGCGTGCGCCTGGCTGCCGGTCGGTTTTTCGCCGATCCGCGGATGGGCGCTGAGCGCCGCGTTCAGATCGTTCTCCCCCCAGTCACCCATCGCTTCCCGGGCGACCTGCAGCAGCGCTTCACGGCAGGCGAAGGGTCGCAAGCTCACCAGCGTATCGCTCCAGGCCGGGATCGCCACGCAGGGGGCCAGCAGCGCCACTGCCTCATCATGACTCAGACGGTTAAACTGTCTCAGCGCGATCATCCTGACTCCTTATCGTTTTCGTCGCCGCCTGCTCCTGCGGCAGAACAAGGTTCAGCGCTATCGCCACCAGCCCACCGCTGGTGGCCGCCGAACCGAACAGATCGCCGACCATCGGCGGAAAATGGCTGAGAAACGCCGGCACCGACTCCACGCCAAGGCCCGCGCCAAACGCCAGACCAACGATCAGCACATCGCGTCGGGTGAGCGGGTTCTGGGTAATGATCCGGATCCCGGCCGCTACCACACAGCCAAACATCACCATCGTGGCGCCCCCCAGCACCGGCGCCGGGATCTGCCGCAGCAGTTCGCCCACCGGCGGGAACAGCCCAAGCAGGATCAGAATCACGCCAATGTAGCGCCCGACATAGCGGCTGGCCACCCCGGTCATCTGGATCACGCCGTTGTTCTGCGCGAAAGTCGTGTTCGGAAAGGCGCTGAGCATCGCGGCCACCATGCAGCTGACGCCGTCCGCCAGGATACCGCCCTTCAACCGGTTGCGGAAAGCGCGATCGTCAACAGACTGTTGCGAAATCAGCGAGTTGGCCGTCAGATCGCCCACCGCCTCCAGAATACAGACCAGCGACACCAGCGCCACCGGCAGAAAAATCGCGCTGTTGAACTGAAAGCCGAACGGAAACAGCGTCGGCAGGCGAAACAGGGTGTCGCCCAGGCTGTGAAGGTGGAACTGACCGCTCAGCCCTGCCGCCACACAGCCCACGGCAATGCCCACCACCACCGAGGAGAGCCGCAGCCAGCGGTTTTTGGCGCAGCTCAGCAGGACGATAACGCCAAGGGTACCCGCCCCGAGCGCGATATTGCTCATGCTGGCGAAATCCTGCGCCTTTTCGCCACCGCACCAGTTAATAACGCTGACCTTGATCAGGCTGATGCCGATCAGCGCAATCACGCTGCCGGTAATGATGGGAGTAAAGATTTTCTTCAGCGGTTCAATAAAGCGGCTGACAATCACCGGCACCAGGGCGGCGACAAAGTTAACGCCAAACAGCATCGCCATAATATCCTGCGGCCCGCCGCCCTGCGCTTTCACCCACATCCCTCCGGCTACCGCCACGCCAAGAAAGGCGAAGCTGGTGCCCTGCATGCAGATCATCCCGGCGCCAATGCCCCAGACCCGGTTGGACTGCAGAAAGGTACCGATACCCGAGGCCAGCAGCGACATACTGATGAGATACGGCAGCCAGTCGCCAAGTCCGAGGGTGGCGCCGATAATCAGCGGCGGCGTGATGATCCCCACCAGACCCGCCAGCACATGCTGGAGAGCGCTAAAAAAGGCCGCAAGCGGTGGGATCCGCTGTTCAAGGCCGTAAAGCAGGCCGCTGTGATGTTCGTCAGACATGGTGTTATCCCGTAGCAAAGAGAAGTGCAAGAGCTTCTGCACAAAGCAGGCCAGAGACGACCAAAGCGAACGAATAAATTTATTAATACTTTAAAATCATTAAGTTAAATCACTCCAGCCATGCCTCGCTCCCCACCGCTGCTGAACAAGGATGCTGAAACGATAGATTCTTAATGCAACATACAGAAACTTTTGATTCATAAAAAGGCAACCAATGCGTCACATTGCACCGACCTGGTGCGTCATGACCTATCGCTGTGCCTCAGGCCGGCGGTTTTCCTCCCTCCGGCGAACTGGTACGCAAATTGCTGTAGTCAGTCACAACATCGGGAGAAGGAGAAAAAAATGAAAGCAATCGTGATTGGCGCCGGCATCGGCGGCTTAAGTGCGGCAGTGGCGCTCAAACAGTCGGGGATCGACTGCGAAGTCTATGAAGCGGTGAAAGAGATCAAACCGGTCGGCGCGGCGATTTCCGTGTGGCCCAACGGCGTGAAGTGCATGGCCCACCTCGGCATGGGCGATATCATGGAAACCTTCGGCGGACCGCTGCGCCGTATGGCGTATCGCGATTTCCGCAGCGGCGAGAACATGACCCAGTTCAGCCTCGCGCCGCTGATCGAACGTACCGGCAGCCGCCCCTGCCCGGTCTCCCGCGCAGAGCTGCAGCGAGAAATGCTGGATTACTGGGGACGGGAAAGCGTGCAGTTCGGCAAACGCGTCACCCGCTGTGAAGAAAACGCCGACGGCGTGACGGTGTGGTTTACCGACGGCAGCAGCGCCAGCGGCGATCTGCTGATTGCCGCCGACGGCAGCCATTCCGCGCTGCGTCCGTGGGTGCTCGGCTTTACCCCGCAGCGCCGCTACGCCGGCTACGTCAACTGGAACGGTCTGGTGGAAATAGATGAAGCGCTGGCGCCCGGCGATCAGTGGACCACCTTTGTCGGCGAAGGCAAGCGCGTCTCGCTGATGCCGGTCTCCGCCGGCCGGTTCTACTTTTTCTTTGATGTGCCGCTGCCGGCGGGTCTGGCGGAGGATCGTGACACCCTGCGCGCTGACCTCAGCCGCTACTTTGCCGGCTGGGCGCCGCCGGTGCAGAAGCTGATCGCCGCCCTCGACCCGCAGACCACCAACCGTATTGAAATCCACGATATCGAACCATTCAGCCGCCTGGTGCGCGGTCGCGTCGCGCTGCTGGGCGACGCCGGACACAGCACCACCCCGGATATTGGCCAGGGGGGATGCGCGGCGATGGAAGATGCGGTGGTGCTGGGCGCCGTTTTCCGCCAGACCCGCGATATTGCGACCGCCCTGCGCGAGTATGAAGCCCAGCGCTGCGACCGGGTCCGCGATCTGGTACTGAAGGCGCGCAAGCGCTGCGATATCACCCACGGAAAGGATATGCAGATCACTGAAGCCTGGTACCAGGAGCTGCGGGAGGAGACCGGCGAGCGGATTATCAACGGCATGTGCGATACCATCCTCAGCGGGCCGCTGGGCTGACGGTCGCCATGGATTCAATCACCGCGCTCAGCGTCTGAATGGCCATCTGCGCAGGACGCGATAGCTGACGCGAAGGCGCGGTGCACAGCGCCAGGGTCAGCGGCCGCAGCAGCGTACTGCGCAGCGGGACAAAGGCCAGCTGGCCGCGCTGAACCTCGTCCAGCACGTCGAGCAGGCTGAGGAGCGTCACGCCGCTGCCGCGCAGCACCAGCGACTTAATGAGCCGGATATCATTGCAGCTGATGGTATTCTCCGGCGCAAAGTCATGGTGGCGATAGAGAAGCGCCACCCGCTCATGAACGATCAGCGGCGCGCCGGGCACAATGTGCCGCTCGAGGCTGAGCTCACCCAAAGACAGGGCCCTCGCCCCCGCCAGGGGGTGGTCCGGGCGCATCACAATCCCCACCTCCAGTTCGGCAAAGGCCAGCACGCTGAATCCGGCCTGCCCCTGCGGATCGAGGATCAGACCGACGTCAAGATCCGCCTGACGCACTTTCTGGCTGACGGTGTGGCTGTCGGCCACCTGCAGATCCAGCTCCAGCCACGGCCAGCTGGCGATAATCTCCGCCAGCGCGGCGGCGAAGCCACCTTCCGCCAGCGCCTGCACCATACCGACGCTGACGCTCCCGCGCTTCATCCCCTGCAGCTCATCAAATTTCTGCCGGGTCTGGCGAAACTCCTTCTGCCAGCGCAGCAGATTGTCATACAGCAGTTCGCCCGCGGTGGTCATCCGCAGTCCCTCCGGCAGCCGCTCGAACAGCGGTGTCCCGAAGGCCTCCTCGGCCTGCAGGATCTGGCGGTTAATCGCCGAGGCGGAGATATGCAGCTGCTCGGCGGCCCGGCGCAGGCTGCCGCAGCGGGCCACGGCGATGAAATAGTGGGCGAAACGGGAAAATGGACTCATGGCGACCCTGTACTCTTTTTTGCAACAGCAGAGTGAATTAATGGTGATGGATGTGAACACCCTAATATGACAACAATAATCTCACAACAATAAAACAATCACCGATGTGAGCAGGAAGAGAAATCATGAAGACAACCATCCCGACGCCCCCCGCCCATTGCACCTTTGATCCAGAGGACTGGCTGCGGCTGGCCCGCTGCTGGCACCCGGTGGCCCGCGCCTGCGATATTGGCGGCGCCCCGGTGAAAGCCACCCTGCTGGACGAACAGCTGGTTATCTATCGCATTAAAGGTCAGGTGGTGGTCGCCCGCGACGTCTGCCCGCACCGCGGCGTCCCGCTGACCCTGGGGTTTCATGAAGAAGAAGGCATCGTCTGCCCCTATCATGGCCTGCGCTTTGGCGAGGATGGCCGCTGCAACCGCATCCCCTCCAGTCCGGGGCAACCCATTCCAGCCAAACTGCATCTCACCAGCTTCGCCGTGGAGGAGCGCTACGGGCTGATCTGGACCTGTTTGGCCTGCGATCCGGACAATCCGCCGCCGTTACCGACCATGCCGCACTGGGACGACGCCGGCTTTCAGCAAATCAACTGCCCGGCCTTCGAGGTGAAGGGCTTTGCCGGCCGCCAGGTCGAAGGCTTTCTCGATGTCGCCCACTTTGCGTGGATCCACACTGATACCTTTGCCGACCCGGACAATCAGCAGGTGCCGGACTACACCCCGCAGGAGACACCGTTCGGTTTTGTTGCCGACTACTGGAGCTCGGTGGGCAATTATCCGGCCAGCTCCGATTTCCGCGCGCCGGAAGGGTTCCAGTGGCTGCGTCACTTTGAAATGCATCTGCCCTTCACCGCCACGCTGACCATCCATTTTCCTGCCGATGCGAAGCTGGTGATCATGAACGCCGCCTCGCCGGTGTCGTCGCGCGTGACGCGGATGTTCGCCCCTATCGCCCGCAATTTTGACCTGCATGTGCCGGTAGAAGACGTTCATGCGTTCAACCTGCGGGTGTTTGAGGAGGATCGCCTGATGGTTGAGACCCAGCGCCCGGAGCGGCTGCCGCTGGATCTGACCCTGGAGGCGCATATTCCGGCAGACCGCAGCTCTATCGCCTACCGGCGCGGGCTGAAGAAGATGGGCTTTGGCAATTTCTTTCTGGTATGAGTGGAGGTCTTATGCGCGACATACTCCCGGTGGTGGTCGATGGCCTGTGGCGCCAGGGCGCGAAAAATCTGGCCGTTCGTCTGGTGAGCGCCGATGGGCAACCGCTGCCGGCGTGGACGCCCGGCGCCCATATCGACCTCCATCTCCCCTGCGGGCTTATCCGTCAGTATTCGCTGACCGGCAGCCCGGCCGGGCGGGATCACTATCTGCTCTGCGTCGCCCGCGAGGCGCAGTCGCGAGGCGGCTCCCGTTATATTCATGACACCCTGCGTCCGGGGCAGCCCTTGCTGATCTCTGCCCCGCGCAACCACTTTCCCCTGCGCGGGGGCGGCCACGTGGTGCTCCTCGCCGCCGGGATCGGCATTACGCCGCTGCTGGCGATGGCCCACGCCCGGGCGGCGTCCGGCGCCAGCTTTACGCTGCACTACTACGTCAGCCGCGCGCAGGAGGCCGCCTTCGCCACCGAGATCGCCAGCCAGCTCACCGGCGGAACCTGCCTGATCCACTGCTCTGCCGACGGACAGAGTCCGCGCCTGCGGCTGACGCAGGATCTGGGCGCGCCGGACGCCGACACCCGGGTCTATTTCTGCGGACCGGCAGGGTTTATGAACCAGGTGCGCGACACCGCGCTGGCGGCCGGCTGGGCGGAGGCGCAACTGCACAGCGAAGCGTTCCAGCCGCCCGCCACGACGGCGGCCTCGGCGGCGGACGGAACCTTCACCATCACCCTCGCCTCCACCGGGGAGCGCTGGCCGGTACCGGGGAACAAAACCATCGCCCGGGTGCTGCAGGAGCATGGCGTCGATGTGCCGCTCTCCTGCGAAATGGGGATCTGCGGCGCCTGCCTGACGCCGGTGCGGGAGGGAACGGTCGACCACCGGGATACCGTGCAGTCGGAGGCGGAAAAACAGGCAGCGGAGCAGCATATTGCGCTGTGCTGCTCCCGCAGCCTGTCGGCCAATTTAGTTATCGATCTCGCGGGATAAGCGACCGGTCTCCGGCTGGTCGGCGCGGGCGACCGGTTTCACCCGCACGGCGGTGAAAACCACGACCATCGCGGTCAACAGCAGCACACCGCTGCCGGTGAAGACGCCGCTGGCGCCGTGCAGATCGAACACCGCCCCGCCGCCGGCGGCGCCGGCGCTGATGGCCAGCTGAATAGAGGCCACCAGCAGACCGCCCGCGCTTTCCGCCTCATCCGGCACGGTGGTGGCCAGCCAGGTGGACCAGGCCACCGGCACCAGACCGAAGGCAAACCCCCAGAGGGCGACCAGCAGCCCGTCGAGCACGCTCAGATGACCAAACGTCACCATCAGCAGCGCCAGGACGCTCATCATCAGCGGCACCAGCGCCAGGGTCAGACGCAGGCTGCGGCTCAGCAGATAGCTCGCTACCGAGGTGCCGATAAAGTTAGCGATACCGAAGCCGAGCAAAATCAGTGAAACGCCTTCAACGCTGGCCTGCGCGACGGTCTCAAGGAACGGACGCAGGTAGGTGAAGAAGGCGAAATGGCCGCTGAAAATCAGGATCGACGCCAGCATGCCGCCCAGCATACCGGGACGGCGCAGCACCCTGAACAGCGTGGAGAAGGTGCCAACGCTTTCCGGGCGCATGGAGGGCAGCACCCACAGCTGCCAGAGCAGCGCCAGCAGGCTGGGTATCGCGCAGAGAATAAACACGTTGCGCCAGCCGATCAGCTCCCCGAGGTAGCTGCCGAGCGGCGCGGCCACCACCGTGGCGACAGATACCGCGGAAAAGATGATCGCCAGCGCCTTCGGCACATGGGCCGCCGGCACCAGACGCATCGCCGTGGCGGTGGACATCGCCCAGAAACCGCCGATGGCGATCCCCAGCAGCAGACGACCGAGCAGGAGAAACGCCAGCGAACCGGCAAAAGCGACCATCAGGCTGGAGACAATCTGCAGCACGGAAAAAAACATCAGCACCCAGCGGCGGTCGATATTGCGGGTGGCGGTGGCGATCAGCAGGCCGGTGACTAACGCCACCAGCGCCGTGGCGGTCACCGCCTGCCCGGCCATCCCTTCGCTGACGCCGAGGCTGCTGGCCATCGGCGTTAACAGGCTGGCGGGCAGAAACTCGGCCACGATCAGGCCGAACACCCCGAGGGCCAGGGCATAGACGGCACGCCAGGCAGGCCTGACGGGGGTCAGGCTTGCATCAGCAGCTATGCAGGAAGTCATATACATCTCTCCAGGTTTATTAACATCCTGGCCATCTTAGGGGCTTACCTCTGGACGATATATGATGCATACTCTTCAGTTATTGATTATTCGTCCGGAATTACCATGAGCCAGCCTACTATCGACCTGACCAGCGAACTGCTGCGCGGTATGCGCCTCTCCGGCGTGAATTACCGGCGCATCGAAACCTCCCGCCCGTTTGGCGTCGGCTTTAGCGCCGTGGCGGGCAAAGCCCAGTTCCATTTCATCAGCCGCGGGCCGGTGCTGCTGCGCATGGCCAGCGGAGAACAGTTCACCCTGGAGAGCGGCGACGCGCTGTTTATTCCCAACGGTGACGGACACGCCCTGCTCTCCGATCCGCAGGCCGCGGTGGTGAATGTGGCGCAGCTGAACAGCGAAACGGTGTGCAGCACGGTAAGTTGCATCAACGCTGGCGGCCAGCCTGACTGCCCGGAGCGCGCCGTGATTTTCAGCGGTTGCATGGACTTTGAGCTCGGCGGCATGCAGCCGCTGGTGAAGGCCATGCCCGAGGTGATGCGGGTGAGTTGCCTGCTCCACACCTGGCCGGAGATCCAGCCGCTGCTGGCCGCAATGGAGCGGGAATCGCTCACCCGCCAGGCGGGCTATGCCGGGATCCTCGCCCGGCTGGCGGACGTGGTGGCCGCGCTGATTGTCCGCGGCTGGGTGGCATGCGGGTGCGGTAACGCCACCGGCTGGGTGCAGGTCCTGCGCGATCCCCGGCTGGCGAAAGCGATCTACGCCATGCATCAGCGTCCGGGCGTGAACTGGAAAGTGGAAGATCTGGCGCGGGAGGCGGGGCTGTCGCGCTCTCTCTTCGCCGAGCGTTTTCTTGCCGCCACCGGCACCACCCCCGCCCGCTATCTGACCGAGCTGCGTATGCGGCTGGCGGTGCAGTACATCACCCACGAAGGCCAGGCGCTGGAAAAGGTGGCCTTCCGCCTCGGGTATCAGTCGCTGGCGGCCTTCAGCCGGGCTTTCAAACGCATCACCGGCCAGCCGCCGGGGGCCCTGCGCGCCACGGCACGCTAGAGTCAGCCTTTATATAAAGCGATACACGCCGTTGCCAACGCGAAAGCGTTGCCCCTTAAGCGCCGGGTTGGCGACGCGAAACACCAGTTCGGTCAGCTGGTTGGCGGCTCCTTCGCGGAAAGTAAACCACTGGCCGCCCACGTCCAGCCCCTGCTCCACCTGTGGCGGGAAGCCCAGCAGCGCCTGCCAGCGATCGCGCACCGCCTGCGGATTGTCCACCTCGAACACCGCCTGCTCGAGCACAATGTCGCCCAGCGGATGAGGCACGTCCAGCCCCTGGGCGCGCAGCCGCGCCAGCCGGGTCTCGTCGTCTTCTCCCCACTGCAGCACAAAAGGATAGACCAGTCCGTCGGTGTCGCCATCGATGGTGAAGATCCGCCAGCGGATGACATTGCCCTGCGGATCGTGGCGCTGGCCATCGACGATCGGTGACACCGCCAGCCCCTTGCGACGCAAGTGGTCATGGGTAGCGTCGATGTCGTCGCTGCGCAGCGCGACGCGAAACAGCGCTTCGTTCTCCGGCAGCAACCGCGCGGCATCCCGCGAGAGCAGAAACCTGTCCGTCGCGGCGCGCAGTTCGTCCGGGTCGGAAATGGCGAGGAATTCGATATAGGTCAGACCAAAATAGCTCAGCGCATTGCGGGTTCCCCATCCCGGATGGCGCCCGCCGGCCACCGCCCGCAGCTGCTGTCCGGCAAAGGTTTCAATCGCCGCTTCCGGCTGATTCACAAACTGTACTGCGTGGTCCCACTGCAAGGTTGCCATGATCTCTCCCGCGGTTGTGCCTGTTCAGGCGTCTGCGGCAAAAGATAGTGCTGGGGTGAAGGGAATGGCAAACAAGAATTAAGTATATCGAAAGCTGGATAAGTGATTTATATCAACGCGGTATATGGAGTCTGACAGGCGATGAAACGGCGGACTAACGAATGGCCCGCCGGCGGGATCAGACCGACCCTTCTTTCTCAATCACCAGAATACGCGCCGCCCCCTGGGGATGAGCGACATGCTCGCATCCCACCTCGGCGTAGAAGATATCGCCGGCGTTCAGCACGATCACCTGCTCCTCGCCGTTGACTTTCACATGCATCGCCACCTGACCATCCATGACGGCAAACACCTCCTGACCGTCGTTGATGTGCCAGATATAGGGTTGGTCGGTCCAGTGCAGGCGCACGGTGGTACCGGAAAAATTGGCGATATCCAGCGCGCCCCACGCGCGGTCTGCGGTGAAATCTTTACTGCTCCAGCTCTGCATAATGATGTCCTGTGGTAAGGGTTATTTTTTCTGCCAGTTTGCCCATGGATCCGCTTTCTCTGCCGGCGCATCGTCGTAGAGCGAAGCCAGATACATCGCCTCCACCTCTTTACGCGCCCACGGCGTCCGGCGGAGAAATTTCAGGCTGGACTTGATGCTGGGATCGCTTTTAAAGCAGTTAATGTTGACCTGGCGGGCCATTTCCGCCCAGCCGTAGCGCGCGACCAGGGCATTGAGCTGCGCTTCCAGCGTCACGCCGTGCAGGGGATCTTTTGAACTGTGCATGAGGATACATCCGTTCCGCATTAAAAAAGTGCGCCCACCTTACTGACTCTCGGTGACGGGCGCAACGGCTTCAGTTCGCCCTTACGCCTTTATCTATTTAACGCAAAAGCACTGAACCCCGCGCGAACATAAATTAGAAAATAACGTTATTGGTTGATTATCTGGCCATGAGGCAAGCTGTGCTCAGCCCCGAACAGAGGAAATCACCATGCGCTGCTGTTGTGCCCGAACCCTGAACCTGAATCGACCCATAACATATTATCCCGTTTTCGGAGAAAACAATGAACGCGACAACCCTGCCGATTCTCGATATGGCCCGCTACGCGGACCCCGCGGATAAAGCGGCCTTCCTGGCCGACCTGCGCCACGCCGCCCGCGACATCGGCTTCTTTTATCTGATCAACCACGGTGTCGACGACGCGCTTCAATATGAAGTTCAGCGCCAGTCCCAACGCTTTTTTGCCCTCGATGAGGCGCAAAAACAGCAGGTGGCGATGATCCACTCCCCCCATTTTCGCGGCTATAACCGCGCGGCCTCTGAGCTGACGCGCGGCCAGCCTGACTGGCGAGAGCAGTTTGATATCGGCGCCGAACGTCCGGCGCTGACCCTCAGCGATGACGCCCCGCGCTGGCAGCGCCTGCAGGGTCCGAATCTGTGGCCTGCCGCCCTGCCGTCGCTTAAACCGGTATTACTTCACTGGCAACAGCAGATGACCCAGGTGGGGATCCGCCTGCTGCGCGCCTTTGCCGAAGCGCTGCAGCTACCGGAGAATGCCTTTGACCGACTCTATGGCGACAAACCCAACGAGCATATCAAACTGATCCGCTATCCCGGCCAGCAGGAGACGCAAAGCAGCCAGGGCGTCGGCGCCCATAAAGATTCCGGTTTTCTCAGCTTCCTGCTGCAGGACGAACAGAAAGGGCTGCAGGTTGAGGTGGCGCCCGGGCAGTGGATCGACGCTGTGCCGCTGGCCGGCAGCTTTGTGGTCAATATTGGCGAACTGCTGGAGCTGGCCACCAACGGCTATCTGCGCGCTACCGTTCACCGGGTGGTGTCGCCGCCGGCGCAGCAGCAGCGCCTCTCCATCGCTTTTTTCCTTGGCGCCCAGCTTGACGCGGTGGTGCCGGTTTATACCCTACCGCCCGAGCTGGCGCGTGAGGCGCGCGGTCCGGACAGCGACCCGCTCAATCCGCTGCTGCGCGATGTCGGCTGGAATTATCTCAAGGGCCGTCTGCGTTCCCATCCGGACGTGGCGGAACGCTACTATCAGGACGTGTTTCGCGAACGCGCCGAGCAATTGATCGTTTAACCATAACTAAAAAGGAACACACCATGAAATATGCCGCTTTTAAACTGGCAGGGGTCGCATTGTCTCTTTCTCTGGCATGGACGTCAGCCCAGGCCGCCGCGCTGCGCGTCGCCGCGGACCCGGTTCCCCACGCGGAGATCCTCAACTACATCAAAAAAATCGATCCCAGCCTCGATCTGAAGGTGGTGGAGCTGACCAGCGGGGTCAACGCCAATGAACTGCTGGCCAGTGGCGACGTGGATGCCAACTACTTCCAGCATGTTCCCTACCTGAAGGATCAGGAAAAAGCGCTGGGTAAAACCTTTGCCGTCGCGGCCACCGTGCACATTGAGCCGCTGGGGATATACTCGCATAAACATAAAAATTTCTCGTCGCTGCCCGACAACGCCACGGTGGCGGTGCCGAATAACACCACCAACCTGAGCCGTGCGCTGTTCCTGCTGCAGGCGCAGAAGCTTATCAAGCTGGACCCTAAATTTACCGACCCGGCCACCACTCTGGCGACGCCGAAGGATATTGTCGAGAACCCGAAACACCTGAAGATCCTGGAGATTGAATCGCCGCAGATCCCGCGCTCCCTCGACGATGTCGACCTGGCGGTGATTAACGGTAACTACGCCCTCGAAGCCGGGCTGGTGCCGGCGAAAGACGCTCTGGGGCTGGAAAGCGCCGAGCATAACCCCTACGCCAATATCCTGGTGACCACCCCAGCCCTGGCCAATGACCCGCGCATTAAGGCGCTGGCGAAAGACCTGACGTCGCCGCAGGTAGCGGAGTTTATCCGTAAAAACTACAACGGCTCGGTGATCCCGGTGGCCCCTCAGTCATGATAACCATCGAAGGGCTGAGCAAAACCTACGCCGGAACCGGCCGACCGGCGCTGAACGATATCGCGTTACAGATCCCGAAAGGGGCGATATACGGCATTCTCGGGCGCAGCGGCGCCGGCAAAAGTACGCTCATCCGCTGTCTCAATTTGCTGGAGCGGCCCACCTCGGGCCGCATTCTGGTGAACGGACAGGATATTACACAGCTGAATAAGGCGGCGCTGCGGGATTATCGCCTGCGTACCGGGATGATTTTCCAGCACTTCAATCTGCTGCATGCCCGCACCGTCGCCGACAACATCGCGGTGCCGCTGGAGATAGCCGGGGTGCCGCGAGCCGCTCGCGAAGCGCGGGTGCGCGAACTGCTGGAGCTGGTGGATCTCAGCGACAAGGCCGCCGCCTTCCCGTCTCAGCTTTCCGGCGGGCAAAAACAGCGCGTCGGCATCGCCCGGGCGCTGGCCGCCCGACCGGAGGTGCTGCTGTGCGATGAGGCGACCAGCGCGCTGGATCCCGAGACCACCGCCTCGGTGCTGGCTCTGCTGGCGGATATTAACCAGCGGCTCAATCTGACCATTGTGCTGATAACGCACCAGCTGGAGGTGGTGAAAACCATTTGTGACCACGCGGCGCTGCTGGAACAGGGCGAAATTGTCGAAAGCGGCAAACTCGCCGACCTGCTGGTGACCCCGTGGTCGCGGCTGCGTCAGTCGCTGCTGCACGACCCGCAGGCTGAACAGGATTTTCTTACCCGTCACGGCGTTCAGGGGAGGCCATTATGCGGAGTAGCATGAGCTGGGAAGATTTGTGGCCGTTATTACTCGACGGCACGCTGGATACGCTCTATATGGTGGGCCTGGCGGCCCTGTTTACCGTGCTGATCGGGCTGCCCACCGGTGTGTTGTTATTTATTTCCCGCGCCAACGGCCTCGCGCCGATGCCGAAACTGAACGCGCTGCTGGGGGCGGTGATCAACATCGGCAGATCGTTACCGTTTATCGTGCTGCTGATCGCGCTGATCCCTTTTACCCGCCTGATCGTCGGCACCACGCTGGGCAGCACCGCCGCTATCGTGCCGGTGACCATCGGCGCCTTTCCGTTCTTTGCCCGCCTGACGGAAAACGCGCTCGACGAGGTGGATTATGGGAGAATCGAAGCCATTCTGTCGATGGGCGGCAACGTCTGGCACGTGATTTTTAAATCTCTGCTGCCGGAAGCCCTGCCGACGCTGCTGGCCGGGATTACGCTGACCATCGTGATGCTGATTGGCTTTTCGTCGATGGCCGGGGTGATCGGCGGCGGCGGACTCGGCGACCTCGCCATCCGCTACGGCTATCAGCGGTTCAATAATGAGGTGATGTTTGGCACGGTGCTGATCCTGGTGGCGATGGTTCAGGGCGTACAAATGGCCGGCGATCGGCTGGTGCGCCGCCTGGCACACCGCCGCTAACCGTCAGATATTAATTCCAGCCGCACTCAGCCGCCAGCTGGCGGACCAGACTGGCGGCGTCACACTCGCGGATCAACCCCACACCCTGCCCGGCCCAGTGTGCGCCATACTCATGGACGCCCTGGGCTTTCGCGGCGGCGGCCAGCGCTTTGCCGATATCATATGCCAGCGGATAATCCGGCACAGCGCTCGCCGGACAGGCTTCCCCCACTGCGCAGAAGGTATTCGCCAGACAACGTGCCGGACGCCCGGATATCGCTGAGGTCAGTACCGTACGCCCGTCAATGCTGTTAGCGATCGCCGCGCGGTAGCCGGCGTCGGCGGCCGATTCCGGACAGAGTAAAAACGCCGTGCCGAGCTGAGCGCCCTGCGCCCCCAGCTGCATCACGCTGGCGATCCCCGCGCCATCCATGATGCCCCCGGCGGCGACCACCGGGATGGTCAGCTGACGCCGCAGATGTTGCACCAGAGTAAAGGTGCTCATCTGCGCGTCTGGCTCCTGCGGGTCGAAGATCCCCCGGTGCCCGCCCGCCTCAAAGCCCTGAGCGACCACCACGTCAATCCCCTGCTCCTCAATGACCTGCGCCTCCTTAAGCGACGTCGCCGTGGCCATGGTGACGATCCCCTGCTGTCGCAGGCGCTGGATCGCCTCGCGCTCAGGAAGGCCGAAATGAAAGCTCACCACCGCGGGTGAGAGATCGAGAAGCAGCTCCAGCATGGCGGTGTGGCCGATAAACGTCTGGTATATCTCCCTAAGCGACGCCGGAGGGATACTGCCAAAGCGGGTAAAATGGGGGCGCAGCGTCTCAGCCCAGTCCGCCTCCCGTCGGACGTCGCGCCGGGGCGGCGCATGGCAAAACAGATTGACATTGAACGGCCGGTCCGTCAGCTGGCGGGTGGCGACGATCATCGCTTCCGCCTGGGCAACGGTTGAAGCGCCCAGCCCCAGCGAACCTAGCGCCCCGGCATGACTCACCGCGGCAGCCAGCGCGGGGGTGGAAACGCCCGCCATCGGGGCCTGGATCAGGGGGTAGTCAATATCAAGAAGCGAAAGCAGTGAATTTTGCATGGGTTCCTCGTTCATGAGCGATGCCGGAGGCTTACCATCTCTTTTAAAGATGATAAGATCAACATCATTATCATATTGAGAATAAAAATATGAACCACAGCACACTGCAGATTTTTATCCAGGTGGCCGACACGCAAAGCGTCACTCTGGCAGCAAAACGGCTTGGCCGCGCCCAGTCCAATATCACCACCCGTATTCAGCAACTGGAGGAGGAGCTTGCCGTGGAACTCTTCGTCCGCGGCAACAAAAAAATGGTGCTGTCGCCGGCAGGCGTTCAGTTTCTCAGCTATGCCCGGCGGATCCTGAGCCTGGCGGAAGAGGCAAAGCAGAGTCTGCATCCAACCACGCCCGGCGGCAGCCTGCGGCTGGGCGCGATGGAGGCGACCGCCGCCAGCCGTCTGCCGCCGCTGCTCACCCGCTTCCAACAGCGGTGCCCGCAGGTGGATGTCACGCTCAGCACCCGGCCGACCCGCCAGTTAACCGAGGGGGTATTAACCGCCGCCCTTGATGCCGCGCTGGTCTGCCTGCCGCCAGGGACGGATGGCCAACCGGCATGCCCGCCCGGCCTGGGATCTGTCCCGGTGTTTCAGGAAACCCTGATGCTGGTCCGTCCGCAGAGCGCTGGCCCGCTGCGGTTCGCGGCATTTGCCAGCGGCTGCAGCTATCGGACGCTGGGAGAGCGCTGGCTGGCGGAACAACAGGCGGCCGTGGAGGTGCATGAGGTGAGCTCCTATCACAGCATGCTGGCCTGCGTGGCCTCCGGGCGCTACGCCTGCCTGTTGCCGCAGAGCGTGCTGGCGCTGATGACGCTTCCCGAAAACAGCCTAAGCGAACCGCTGTGCGAGGCGACCACCCAGCTTATCTGGCGCCAGGGGTTCAGCACCTCCGCCCTCAGCGAGTGGCGCATCCTGTTGCAAAGCGCCGCGAACGGCTAAGCTAAAAGAGGAAACCGCGACGCACTCGCCGGAGGCGAACCTGAGCTCTTACCGACAAACGCAGAGGCGTTTTGCCGCTACAGTATCCACCCGAGCGACAAAATCGTTTTCGCCAGGTCGCGGCCATGATGCCGCTTTTTTGCCGGGTGGCGGCTGCGCCTGACCCGGCCTACATAGCGGCGCTTAGCCGGCTATAGGGTTCCTCCGCTCCGTAGGCCCGCGCAAGCGCAGCGCCGCCGGGCGCCAGGTCGCGGCCATGATGTCGCTTTTTGCCGGGTGGCGGCTGCGCCTGACCCGGCCTACATGGCGGCGCTTAGCCGGCTATAGGGTTCCTCCGCTCCGTAGGCCCGCGCAAGCGCAGCGCCGCCGGGCGACGGGTCGCGGCCATGATGCCGCTTTTTGCCGGGTGGCGGCTGCGCCTGACCCGGCCTACTGGCGGCGCTTAGCCGGCTACAGGGCGCCTCCGCTCCGTAGGCCCGCGCAAGCGCAGCGCCGCCGGGCGCCAGGTCGCGGCCATGATGCCGCTTTTTTGCCGGGTGGCGGCTGCGCCTGACCCGGCCTACACCTTTTGGGAGTCATTATGTCGTTCTGCCACATGCGCATCGCCAGACCGGTCAGCGAACTGGAGAGCACCGCCAGCATGTATTGCGCCGGGCTGGGGCTGCAGCAACTTGGAAGCTTTACCGATCATGAAGGATTCAGCGGGATGATGATCGGTTCGCCGGATGCCAGCTGGCATCTGGAATTCACCCACTGCCGCCACCATCCCGTTACCCCCTCGCCAGGAGATGAAGATCTGCTGGTGCTGTACTATTCTCAGCCTGAGGCCTGGAAGGCACAATGCAGCGCCATGGACGCCGCCGGGTTTCTGCGCGTCACGGCATTCAACCCCTACTGGGAGGTCAACGGCGTCACTTTCGTCGACCGCGACGGCTATCGCACCGTGCTGCAAAACCGCGCCTGGGGGGAAGTGCGAAACGTTTCACATCACGAGGAGCCTCAATAACCTCCCGGAGGTGACCCGCACCGCGCCCGGCGGGGGCGTTAAGCCTGTTCCGCCCGCAGCCACGGCGTCACGGTAAGCCCGGCCAGCAGACCTTCCGGACTGAGCAGACGGGTTACGGTCTGCCCCCACGGCTCGTCGCGCGCGGCAACAAGGAGATGGTACCCCTGCTGCTGCAGCCGCGCCGTCGCCGCAGCAAGGTCGCGGACCTCAAATTCAATCCACGCCTGCGGCACCGGCTCCGTCTCCGGCCACTGCTCCTGACCAAAACAGGACTGCGCCGCCTGCGCCAGCGGCCACAGCGCAAAATGCTTCACCCCGCCGATGGCATCCTGCTCGCTAAGCAGATACGCCTCGTTACCCGGCATCGACTTCAGCGGTAATCCCAATGCCTGACAATAGAAATCACGGCTTTGCGCGGTGCTTTGGGTAATAGGGCCGAAGCCCGCAATGAACATAACGTCAATATCGGCGAATTCCTGGGACATATTCTCTCCTCAAGGCGGCGGCAAGATACCGTCATCATGCCCCGAAGCCGGCGTCAGCGGCAACACCGTTAATGACGGCGGCGAGGCCATCGATCACGGATAAAACGCCCTCGCCACTCGCCAGCCTCTTCGCGGCGCGTTATGCTAAACATCCCTATGTATTCACCCTTTATCCCTATGAGCACTTCCGTCAGCACCACGCAACTTAATCTGCGCATCATTTCGATCGTTGTTTTTACCTGTATCTGTTATCTCTCTATTGGTCTGCCGCTGGCCGTTCTGCCGGGTTATATTCACTATCAGCTGGGCTACAGCACCTTTGTCGCCGGGATCGTGATCAGCCTGCAGTACATCTCGACGCTGATAAGCCGGCCGCACGCCGGGCGCTACACCGATATCTGGGGCCCGAAAAAAGTGGTTAGCCTCGGGATCGTCTGCTGTCTGCTCAGCGGCGCCTTCACGCTGCTGGCGGTAATGTTGCAGGCGATGCCGATGCTGGCGATTGCCGCGCTGTTGGCGGGCCGGGTGTTTCTTGGCGTCGGCGAAAGCTTTACCGCCACCGGCGCCACGCTATGGGGGATCAAAACCGTCGGCGCGATCCATACGTCGCGGGTGATCTCCTGGAACGGCGTGGCAACCTATGTGGCGATGGCGGTCGGCGCGCCGCTGGGGGTCACCCTTAACCAGTATTTCGGCATCAGCGGCTTTGCCACGGTGGTGGTGCTGGTCGCCGCCATCGGCCTGCTGTTCGCCCGCACGCGGCAGGACGTCAGCGTGACCGCCGGCGTCAGAGCGCCCTTTCACGCGGTGGTGCGCAAAATCTGGCCTTATGGGCTGGGGCTGGCCTTTGGCACCGTCGGTTTCGGCGTTATTGCCACCTTTATCACCCTCTACTTTGCCGCGCACAGCTGGCAGGGCGCCGCGTTTACCCTCTCGCTGTTCAGCGTCGGCTTTATCTGTGTTCGCCTGGTGCTGGGGAACACCATCACTCGCTATGGCGGGGTCCCGGTATCCCTGGCCTGCTTCGTCATCGAATGTCTCGGCCTGCTGCTTATCTGGCTGGCGCCGTCGGCCTGGGTGGCGGGGATCGGCGCCTTTCTCACCGGCTCGGGTTTTTCGCTGGTCTTCCCGGCGTTGGGGGTTGAGGCGGTAAAACAGGTGGAAGAGCAAAACCAGGGGACCGCCCTTGGCACCTACTCGGCGTTCCTTGATCTCGCGCTGGGGCTGACCGGGCCGCTGGCCGGCTGGGTCGCCGGTTACTACGATCTCGCCACCCTGTATCTGCTGGCGGCAATCGTCGTAGTGTTCGCTTTCCTGCTGATTTTACGCGTATATCTGCAACAGCGGGCCGCGGTCAGGACGTAGCCAGGCCCGGCTCGCGGAACGCCGCGGGCCGCCGACACCGGCAAAAAACGAATCGGCAATTGACGACGATTCGGCTTCCGTGCCAACATCCCCTTCAGCGTCTGGCGACAGATGCAAGGACGGTGGCGGAAAACAACAGAGATCGCGCAACGATCCGGCCCGCCGCCGTAGTCCAATCCGAATCACTGACCCACACGGTGAATTCCTGATTCTGGCGGGAAACACAGACATGCACCAAAGTTTTAATCAGCGCGTTCATTTCTATTACTGCGTCCTGGTCGCGCTGAAGATGCACGGAAAGTCGAAAAAGTCGGGCGGTATCAGAGGAAAGAACAACTTTCTGCTGAAATGGCTGCGCCGGGCGCAGGATAACAACATTTTCCCTCCCGATATCACCAGTGAAATCGAATGGCTGCGCGGGAAGATTATTCAGGCCGGCTACGATACCGATCTCGAGCCGATGCTGGATTTTGTTTACGCCACCGCCAGCCGCGCCGAAGCGCTCAAGAACGCCGAATAAGCCACTGCGCCCGCTGCGGGCGCAGATGCTGCCCAATCCGCTTACTCCCTGACAATGTGCACATCACGCACGGGATAGCCTGCTGAGGTCACTTTATCGGTGACACTGTCACGCACGGCAGATGCTGCAGTGGATCATTTCCCCCTGACAGGCGGCCCCGGGCGTTCTATGCTTTGCCCTGTCTCCCTTACACAGGACAACGCCCGATGGCCGACTGGAACCCTTCCCTGTATCTGCAGTTTGACGCTGAGCGCACCCGCCCGGCGGCTGACCTGCTTTCCCGTATCGCTCACCTGCAGGTCGAGAGCGTCGTTGACCTTGGCTGCGGGCCGGGCAACAGTACCCGCCTGCTGCGTGCCGCCTGGCCGCTGGCGGCGATCGTCGGTATCGATAACTCCCCGGCCATGCTGGGCCAGGCGACGCAGGCCTTACCTGACTGTGAGTTTATCGAGGCCGATATCGCCAGCTGGCGGCCTGCGCAACCGCCAGACGTCATCTATGCCAACGCCTCGCTGCAGTGGCTGGCGGATCATGAGACGCTGTTTCCGCATCTGGTTAACCAGCTGGCGGAGAACGGTACGCTGGCGGTGCAGATGCCGGATAACTGGCAGGAGCCCTCCCATACTCTGATGCGTCAGGTCGCCGGCGAGCTGGGATTGCCGGACCGTGGTCGCCAGCCCTTGCTTCCGCCGAACGCCTGGTACGATCTGCTCACCCGTCAGGGCTGCGAAGTTGATATCTGGCGCACCACCTATTTTCATCCGCTCGCTTCGCATCAGGCGATCGTCGACTGGCTGCAGGGCACCGGACTGCGACCTTATCTGACGGGCCTAGATGAACCGGCCAGGAGCGCCTTTCTGACCCGCTATTTGGCATTGCTGGCCGACCACTATCCGTTACAGTGTAACGGAATGGTGCTTCTGCGCTTCCCGCGTCTGTTTATCGTGGCGCGAAAAAGAGCCGCCTGACGGTTGGCCTGAGCAAGTCGTAAAACATAACCAACACATAAATAAGAGCGGGCCAGCTGACCATCCTGATTTTCAGGATTAACTATCCTGAACATTGCGATATTCAACACATTCCTCAGCGTGCGACAGTGACGACCACTTCAACCTGTAACGGGAGTCACAATGCATACCCCCCCTGTCGATCGCCACACGCTGGCTGCCATTGCGCCAAAACTGGCCGAACTGACCGAAACGGTGCTGTTTGGCGATATCTGGGCGCGTAGCGAGCTGTCGCTCCGCGAACGCAGCTTAATCACCCTCTCCGCCCTGACGGCGCTGGGCAAAACGGAGCAACTGCCCTGGCATATCGCCTACGGCTATCAAAATGGCCTGAGCCAGGAGGAGATGGTCGAAATGTTTACCCACCTGGCGTTCTACGCCGGCTGGCCGGCGGCGGCCAGCGCCCTGACCTGCCTGAACGCGCAGGAGGCGCCATGCCTCTGACGCGTATTTCGCTTGGCGCGGCCTGGCGTCCCGCGGAGTTTGCTCAACTGTCGGCGCTATTCCATGAATGCCTGGTGGCGGAGTTTGACGTGCCGCCGGCGGACAAATTTCAGTTTATCGAGCAGACCGCCGACGGACAGCGCATTTACGACCCGCATTATCTCAGCGGCGGGCGCAGCGCCCGCTTCGTGCTGTTTCATATTTTCGCCGGGAAGCCGCGCCGCCGGGCGCAGAAACAGGGGCTCTACCGTCGGCTGTGCGCGCGGTTAGCCGATGAGATGGCGGTCAGCCCGCAGGACGTGATGGTGGTGATCCAGTTTAACCAGCTGGAGGACTGGAGTTTCAGCGCCGGCATAATGGCGGGTGAATAAGACAGGCGGCGCCTGCAGGGCGCCGCGATTCAGGCTATTTTGTTGCTACCAGGCGAGATGATGCACCAGTGACAGATCCCAGGCCGTCGCCAATAGCGAAAGAAACATTATCAGATTGACCACTGTTTCGAGACGTTTTTCCATCGTTGCTTCTCCTGAGCCTGTTTCCCCTGTTATAGCGGGAAAAGCTTAACAACATCTTATCGCTTCAGGAGTCGAGGGTGATCCTGTAGCGCACATAATCATCAGCCGGGGTGAATTCATCATACAGGTGGCGGGCGGGATTATCACGGCGAGTATGCCAGTACAGACGTGACCAGCCTTTCTCAGCCCCTTCGGTTTGCAGCGACTTAATCAGCGTTCTGGCAATGCCTTGTCCGCGGAAGGCAGGATCGACGAACAGATCCTCCAGATAGCAGATCGGCGTAGTGACCCAGGTGCCTTCGTGCAGAATGCAGATAGCGAAACCCACCACCGTATCATCCACCACCGCGACTCTGCCCAGCACGGGTGAGTTCACCTCCAGCATCCGCTGCCAGGTGCATTCGGTCACCTCTTCCGGCTGCGGGCTGCCGTAGAAGCGGGTATAGCCTTCCCAGAGCTGAAGCCATTCGGCTTTGTCATGCGGCCGAATTTCCCGGATATCGATGACCATGCGAGTTTCCTTACAGATGAATGAATTAGCCTGCGAACATTGGCAGGAAATATGTGTTAAGGCCATTATTTTCCTGCGCAGGTATTTGTTCAAGCGGCTTAACCACAATTCTCCCCCTGTGCAGGGCGATTTGGCACTAAAAAGCCTTTTGCAGCGAGGCTGCCGACCGGCTTAATCCGGTTAATAAAAAAGTATGTTGTAACTAATTCGAGTGCGATTAAACCCGGCCGCAGCCGGGTGAATAGACTCCGCTATCAGCAGAGCGGCCTGACGGCGTCGCGCATACCGCGGGTCAGGATAGCGTCAAGGTCAGCGGCGACCTGCTCCACCAGGCCGGGGATCTGGCTGAGATCCTGCTCCCAGTGGGACTCCACGCTGAGCACAGCGGAAACCAGCTCGCGGGTGCATATCTGGCCGTCACGATGGCGCGCCCAGAGCGTCTGGTAGCGCGTCAGCCATTCCGCATCATCCTGTACCGGATAGCTTGTCCCCTCCCGCTCTCCCCGGTAGAAGGCGATCAGCGCCGCCAGGGCGAAGGTCAGGCGCGGCGGCAGCGCGCCATGCGCCTTCTGCCCTGCCAGCAGCTGCGGCAGAATACGGGTGCGGTATTTGGTCATGCCGTTGAGAGCGATCGAGAGCAGCTGATGTTTGATATAGGGATTACGGAAGCGTCCGGTCACGGCGCTGGCGAATGACACCAGCTCATCGCGCGGTAGATCCAGCACCGGAATAATCTCGTCATAAATCGCCTTTTCGACAAACGCGCAAATTTCCGCATCGTTCATCGCCTCGCCGACGGTGTCGATCCCGGTCAGGAAGGCCACCGGCACCAGGGCGGTGTGCGCCCCGTTGAGGATCGCCACTTTGCGCTCTTTATAGGGCTTGATATCGTCCACGATGCGCACATTGAGCGGCAGCTTATCGAGTCGCAGCTCGCTGGCTAATGAGGCGGGCCCCTGAATAACGAACAAATAAAAGTGCTCGGCAGTATCGAGGAAAGCGTCCTGATAGCCGGTTTGCGCCTCCAGAGCCGCCACTTCATCGCGCGGGTAGCCGGTCACAATGCGATCCACCAGCGTGGAACAGAAGGTATTTGCCGACGTCAGCCAGTTGATAAAGGCCTGCGGCAGCTGCCACTCGGAGGCATAGCGCAGCACCAGCGTCTGCAACGCCTCGCCGTTATAATCGATCAGTTCGCAGGGGATGATCACCCATCCCTTATCGGCTGCGCCGGCAAAATGCTGATAGCGTTCAAACAGCAGGCGGGTCAGTTTTGCCGGATAGCTTACCGGCGGTGCGTCATCAAACCGATCCCCGGCATGGTAGCTGATGCCCGCCTCAGTGGTATTGGAAAAGACAAACCGCATCTGGGGGTTATGCGCCAGACGTAAAAAAGCGTCGTAGTCAGCGTAAGCGCTGATTTCCCGGTTGACCGAGCGGATCAGCCGCGCGTCGCTCACCGCTTCGCCCTGCTCGTTGAGACCGCGAATGATAGTGGTATAGAGGCCGTCCTGGGTATTCAGGGAGGGTGGGAAATCGGTGGCAATAGGACGAACGACCACGATGCCAGCATTCAGGTCGGTATGCGTGTTGAGCAGGTCAATCTGCCAGTCAACGAATGCGCGCAGGAAGTTACCTTCTCCAAACTGGATGATACGGTCAGGGTACTGCGCGCCGGGGAAATCACGACGGTTTAATGTTTTCACAATGGGTTCCCTCTAAGAGTAGTCATACAACCTGAGTAATTGGTCCAATAACTTATCAGGTTTTACTACCAGTGAAACCCTGTTTTGATCAAAGGATTCTGTAATAACCGCCGTCAGGGAAGAAACTTATAGAACAGTGAAGTGGCGGTCATCTCACCGTCAGGCATCAGCGCATAGCGCGGAATTTCGCCCACTTTTTCCCAGCCACAGCGGACATAGAACTGTTCCGCCCCGCTGCCGGTCGCCGTGTCCAGCACCAGCACCGTCTTGCCTACCCGCCGGGCGGTTTGCTCCAGCTCCGCCATCAGCGCGTTGGCAATCCCCAGGCGACGGGCATTTTGGTGAACCAAAAGTTTGGCCACGTCCGCACGATGGGGCTGGTTTTCCGGTTGGCTGGTGATCAGTTGCACGGTGCCGACGGGACGTTCCTCAGCGTCAAGGGCGGCCAGCACGATGCGCTCCCCGGCCGCCACGCTGTTGGCGACATGTTGCCAGAAGGTCGTCGCCGTCTGCTGACTGAAAGGCAGCATAAAGCTCACCGAGGCGCCGCCGTTCACGCAGCTCGCCAGGATATCGCTTAATGCCGGAAGGTGATGAAGAATATCGTCACGCGATAGCGTGCGCAGTGAAAATGATGTGATCATACTAGCTCCTTGTTTTTGACCACATCACTATATTTTAACCAAGCATTAACACAAGCATAACACCTATAGGATTTTCTTATGGTGCGCTTTCCGTCAGCGTCGGCATACAGATGCGGTTACGGCCTGTCTGTTTGGCTTTGACCATTTCATCGTCCGCCGCCAGCAGCAGCTGGTTAAACAGCTCGGTAATACGGGCCTGGCCCACCTCGCGTGTCTCCAGTCCCATACTGATGGTCAGGTGGATCGGGTTATGTCCCCAACCGAAAGCTTGCGACTCTACGCCGTGGCGGATCTTCTCCGCCAGCAGGTAACCCTGCTGGGTACTGTCGACCACGGCGGCGACCGCAAACTCCTCGCCGCCGATACGGGCGACCATACCCTGCTCGCCCACCAGTTGCCTGACCTGCTGGGCAAACTGAGTCAGTACGCAATCTCCGCCCTCATGGCCCAGGGCATCGTTCACCCTTTTGAAGCCATCGATGTCCAGCACCATCACCGTCAGCAGTTTATCGGCCGGCAAGGCCTGACGCTTCAGCGCCTCGCTCAGCCCGGAACGGGAATAGACCCGGGTCTGGAAATCAAAATCGGCGCGCAGGGCCAGCTGTTTCACCAGCATGTTAATCGCCTCGACGCTGGAGGCGACGATCACCGGACTTATCAGCATCGCCGCGATCCCCAGGCGAGTGGAGAACAACTGCCACGGCTGCATTCGCGTATCCGGCGCAAAGTGAATTAACGAGTTGGCCACCAGCAGTATCTCGCCGATGCCGGTGAGAAAGGTCAACAGGCAGGTCAGCGGCAGCGGATAGCGCACGGCGCACCAGATCAGGGCCGGTAACGGGAAGGTAATGCTGCCGGCGCCGCCCACCGCCACGCCGAGGGCAATCGACAGCACCAGCGCCAGCGCGGGCAGCAGCTGGCGAAAGCGAAAACCGCTTAACGCGGAGGGCAGCGTCAGGGTCAGAATAAACGGCAGAATAAGCACCGCCGTCGAGAACTGCTCGCTAAACCAGTCCGCCAGCTGGGGAATAAAGGTGGCGCGCTCGACGTCCACCGACCCCAACGCGCCGACCGCTGCGCACAGCAGCGCGGCTAACAGACAGAAACAGAATAAATTAAGCGCGTTAATCGGGCCGGGCATCGAGTCGGCGCGTCGTTTATCCCACAGCACCAGCTGCGCCAGGGTCACAATAAAGACAATATTGGAGAAGTTAATCAGCAATGAGGCAAAGCCCATTCCCCAGCGCGAAGTTAATCCGTCATAGACCAGCATTGCCGCAAAGCAGACGGCATAAAAATAGCTGCGATTAAGCCATACGTAGCGCGCAAAGATCCCGGCCATCACTGCGTTGAGCGGCCAGAAGAAAGAGAGCTCCTGCACCAGACGCAGCATCGCGCCCAGAAAATGCAGCAATAGCGTTAACGTAAATAAGACCAGTGCATCGCGCACGGGTTGTTCTTCACGAAACAGCGTAAATGACCGAATCGACAGTGAAGACATTCAGTAATTATCCGTCTAATTGTTTCAGGCAATTATTATGTTAATAGTTAGTTAGCGGATTATCATAACATGAGAATATTTATCAGGCATACTCCGGCGCCGATCAAATGCAAATTAGCGCACAGACGGGCCATTCATCTGCAGCACCAGCCAGCGGTGGATCACCTGCACAATATAGCGCTGCTCCTGCTCGCTCAGCGCGCGGCCATGGGGAATGGCGTGCCATTTTTCCAGGCAGCCGCGACAGCAGGTGGCGGTCGCGTGCTGGGCGATAAACACCGGGTGACCGCGCATCGGCGTCTGCTTGCCATCATTGGCCGGCGCGGCGGACGCCAGCCGCTGACGGATAAAATCGGCGGCATGCTGGTCGATGACCTCCGGCCCTTTATCGAGGCAGTATTGCCGCTCTTTCATTCCCAGCCGGAAGCGTGAACGAAACGTCGAACGCGCCAGGCGAGCAAATAATCGATCCTGATCGACCATCAGAACACCGACCTCCCCATCCGCTGAGTCAGTTTCTCCAGCAGCGCCACGCCGGCCAGGGAGTTCCCCGCCTCGTCAAGCTCCGGGCTCCAGACCGCGATCGCCATCTCCTGCGGCACAATTGCCACAATTCCGCCGCCGACGCCCGATTTCGCCGGCAGACCGACGCGCCAGGCAAACTCGCCGGCGTTCTGGTACATGCCGCTGGTCATCATCAGGGCATTCACCTGGCGGGACTGTATCGGCGCGATAACCGGCGTTTCGAGATGCGGGGCAATGCCGCGGTCGGCGAGAAACAGAAAGGTTCGCGCCAGCTCGACGCAGCTCATCTCCAGCGAACAGTAGTGGAAATAGTTCTGCAGCACGGTGGCGACATCATTATGGAAGTTGCCGAAGGATTTCATCAGCCAGGCGATAGCGGCGTTGCGCGCCGAATGCTCAAACTCAGAGCGGGCCACCAGCGGATCGTAGGCGATATCGGCCACGCCGCTCAGGCGGCGGACAATCTCCAGCATTCGCTGGCGCGGCGCGCTGAGCCGGCTCTGCAGCATGTCGCAGACAACCAGCGCCCCGGCGTTGATAAACGGGTTGCGCGGTTTGCCCTGCTCGATCTCGAGCTGCAGAAGCGAGTTAAAGGGCTGACCGGAGGGATCTTTCCCTACCCGCTGCCAGATCTCCTCTTCCTGATAGTGGTTCATGGCCACCACCAGACTCAATACCTTGGAGATCGACTGGATGGAGAATCGTTCATGGGCATCGCCGGCGGCAAAATGCTGCCCGTCCACCGTACAGATAGCGATGCCAAGCTTATCGCCGCTGACGCTGGCCAGCGCCGGAATATAATCCGCCACTTTACCGCGGCCAATCAGCGGCCTGATTTCTGCCAGAATGGCTTCCAGCATTGCGTTATTGATCACCGTCGCCACACGCGGCTCCTTGCCCACCGTCAAATTTTGGTGGGCGAGTATAGCAGACGAGAACGACGGTCGTCAGGGGCAAACGCAGATTAGCGACGGTCTTTCCAGACGGTCTGCGCATTGCAGAACTCATGCAGGCCAAAATGCGACAGTTCGCGACCAAAACCGCTCTTCTTCACGCCGCCGAAAGCCACCCGGGCGTCGCTGGCGCAGTAGCCGTTAAGGAAGACACCGCCGCACTCCAGCTCGCGGGCAAAGCGCTGGGCCTGCGCCTCGTCGGTGGTGTAGACCGTTGCCGACAGGCCAAATTCGCTGTCGTTGGCGAGGGCCAGCGCATGGTCTGCGTCACGGGCGGTGGTCAGGGTCGCGACCGGACCAAACAGCTCCTGGCGGAAGCCGGTCATGCCGGCGGTGACGTTGCCCAGGACCGTTGGCGCATAGTAATTGCCCGCCCCTTCGATTTTTTCCGCCCCCAGCAGCAGGGTTGCGCCTTCATCGAGGGTCGCCGTTACCTGCTGGTGCAGTTCATCGCGCAGATCGAATCGCGCCATCGGCCCGACGTAATTCTGCTCGTCGCGCGGATCGCCCATCTTCAGCGCCGCGACGGCGTCGACAAATTTGCGGGTGAAGGCCTCGGCAATGCCGGCTTCGAGGATAAAGCGCTTCGACGCGGCGCACACCTGGCCGCTGTTCTGATAGCGGCCGGTGACGGCGGCCTTCACCGCTTCATCCAGATCGGCATCATTCAAAACGATAAAGGGATCGGATCCCCCCAGCTCGAGCACGCATTTCTTCAACGCTGCGCCCGCCTGAGCGCCAATCGCTTTCCCGGCGCGGACGCTGCCGGTGACGGTCACCGCCGCGATGCGGTCGTCATTGATAATCTGCGTAACGCCGTCATTGGTGGCGTTGACCCAGCCAAACACGCCCTCCGGCAGGCCGGCGGCGGCAAAAATCTCGCCCAGCAGGCGGGCGCTGCCCATCACGTTCGGGGCGTGCTTCAGCAGGTAGCTGTTGCCGGCCAGCAGGATCGGCACCGCGCCGCGCAGCACCTGCCAGACCGGGAAGTTCCACGGCATCACCGCCAGAATGGCCCCCAGCGGACGATATTCGATCACTGCCTGGTTATTTTCCACCAGCGTGGCTTCGGTCGCCAGCATCGCCGGGCCATGTTCGGCATACCAGTCACAGAGATTGGCGGATTTCGCCACCTCGCCGCGAGCCTGAGCAATCGGTTTGCCCATCTCGAGAGTGATCGTCTGGGCCACCTCTTCACCGCGGGCGCGCAGCTCGGCCCCGATGCGGCGCAGCGCGTCGGCGCGTGCGGCGAGCGGCGTCTGACGCCACTGGCGATAGCCCGCCGCGGCGAGAGCGATAGCCGCGTCGACCTCGCGTTCGCTGGCCCACGGCAGCGAGGAGACCACCTCGCCGGTAGTCGGGTTGACGGAGACGGCGTGCGTTGCAGATAAATTCATCGTTATTCTCTCTCTCGTTGCTTGCGAAGTGAACGTATTCTGGCTTACCTTTCCATTCATTGAAAATGAATAATATTAAGCAACGCATTCACAAAAGAAGAATAGTATGGACCTGACTCAGCTAGAGATGTTTAACGCCGTCGCCAGCACCGGCAGCATTACCCAGGCGGCGCAGAAAGTGCATCGCGTGCCGTCCAACCTCACCACCCGCATCCGCCAGCTGGAGGCGGATCTTGGCGTTGAGCTGTTTATCCGCGAGAACCAGCGGCTGCGCCTCTCGCCCGCGGGCCACAGCTTCTTACGCTACAGCCAGCAGATCCTCGCCCTGGTGGACGAGGCGCGAATGGTAGTGGCGGGCGACGAACCCCAGGGACTGTTCTCTCTCGGTTCGCTGGAGAGCACCGCGGCGGTGCGGATCCCCACCACCCTGGCCCACTTTAATCAGCGCTACCCGAAAATTCATCTCGCCCTCTCCACCGGCCCCTCCGGGACGATGATCGACGGCGTGCTGGAGGGAGCCCTGAGCGCCGCGTTCGTTGACGGACCGCTGGTGCACCCGGGCCTGGAGGGGCTGCCGGTGTTCCCTGAAGAGATGATGATCGTCGCCCCATACGGCCACGCGCCCATCGCCCGCGCCAGCGAAGTGAACGGGGCTAATGTCTACGCTTTTCGCGCCAACTGTTCCTACCGCCGGCATTTTGAGAGCTGGTTCCATGCCGACAGAGCCACTCCGGGCCGGATCCATGAGATGGAGTCTTATCACGGGATGCTGGCCTGCGTGATCGCCGGCGCTGGGCTGGCGCTGATCCCGCGCAGTATGCTGGAGAGTATGCCGGGCCATCAGCAGGTTTCCGCCTGGCCGCTGGCGGAAGAGTGGCGCTGGCTCACCACCTGGCTGGTGTGGCGTCGGGGCGCCAAAACCCGCCAGCTGGAAGCGTTTATAGCGCTGCTGAACGAAGATCGGCAAACAGCGGTTTCTCCATAAAGACGCTGAGCGGATCGGGCTGGTAGGGAGCAAACGCGCAGCGGGTCTGATAGCCGTTGCGCGTATAGAGGGTGATGGCCGCATGCTGATGGATGCCGGTCTCCAGGCGCAGAGTATGGCAGTCGCGCTGGCGCGCTTTCGCCTCCAGGGCCGCCAGCAGCTTTTCTCCCAGCTGTTGCCCACGATGCTGTGGATCAATATAGACCCGCTTCATCTCGCCAAAACCTTCCTCGCTGAGGACGATAGCCCCACAGCCAACGGCTTCGCCCTGCGGACTGCGGATCGCCAGGGCGATCACTGTCTCCGGCGGCAGTTGACCGAGGTCCAGCAGATGGTTGCTCTCCGCCGGGTAGAGTGTCTCCTGCCAGGCGTCGAGGGCGGCAATCAGGGCGGTAAATTCGGCGTCGGTGGGGGCGATGTCGGTGATGGTATACATAGGTGAGCTCCTTTTTTTACGCCACTGTAGCGCGCCCCGGAACGGTTTCCGCCATAGCATTAACTTATATTGCCACCCACCACTTGCGCTAACTAACTGAAACGCATTAACTTTATACCCTACCGTCCGTTTTTGAGACCTGAATATGCGCACCAAAGCCCGTAAAGTGATGATTATTGGCGCCGGTAACGTCGGCGCGTCAGCGGCCTACGCCCTGCTCAACCAGAGCATTTGTGAGGAGCTGATCCTCGTCGACCTTAACCAGCCGCGCGCCGAGGCCCACGCTCAGGACCTCAGCGATGCCGCGGCCTATCTGCCGGGAATGATGACCATCTCCACCCGCGAGGCCAGCGACTGCGCCGATGTCGACATCGCGGTGATCACCGTCTCCGGCGGCGCGCTGCGCCCCGGCCAGAGCCGTCTCGATGAACTGACCACTACCGCGAAAATCGTCAAGAGCATCGTGCCGACCATGATGGCCAACGGGTTTAACGGCATCTTCCTGGTGGCCACCAACCCGTGTGACATCATCACCTGGCAGGTATGGCAGCTCTCCGGCCTGCCGCGCAGCCAGGTGCTGGGCACCGGCGTCTGGCTGGATACCACCCGCCTGCGCCGTCTGCTGGCGCAGGAGCTGAACATTGGCGCCCAGAGCATCGACGCTTTTATCCTCGGCGAGCACGGCGATACCCAGTTTCCGGTATGGTCGCACTCCTCGGTATATGGCACGCCGATCGCCGACCTCTACCAGCAACGCACCGGCCGGCCGCTCGACCGGGAGGCGATGGCCGACAAAGTGCGCAAGCTGGGGTTTGAGATCTACGCCGGCAAAGGCTGTACGGAATATGGCGTGGCAGGCACCATCGCCGAGATCTGCCGCAATATTTTTACCGGCAGCCACCGCGCGCTGGCGGTCTCCTGCATTCTTGACGGTGAGTACGGGGTCAGCGGCGCGGCGGCTGGGGTGCCGGCGGTGCTGGCCCAGGGGGGCGTGGAGCAGATTATCGAACTGCGGCTGGCCGGCGAAGAACAGGCGAAGTTCAGCCAGTCGGTTGCGGTGATCAAAGCCAATATCGCGCGTCTGCCCTGACGGCAGACGGCCGCGTCTGGATCAGTCGGCAATGATTAGCTGAGGGGAAAGGGTCACCAGCGCCTCGCGGGTCGCTTCCGGCAGGTGGCCGTCGGTGACGATATCGGTCAACGACTCCAGCGGGGCAATGTTGAAGAGTGACCAGGCGCCGTATTTGGAGCTGTCCGCCAGCAGAATGCGCCGGCGGGCATTGGCCATCAGATCGCGTTTCAGGGCGGCCTTCTCCTCCGTCGGGGCGGTGATCCCTTTCTCAAGGTCCCAGCCGTTGCAGCTGACGAAGGCGAGATCGGGCCAGATGGTCTGCAGCAGGCGGCGGCCGTGATCGCCGATGCACGACTGGCTGCTGTCATCGATGCGCCCGCCGATAATCGTCACTTCAATCTGCTTAAATTCCGACAAAAACAGGGCGATATGTAAATCGCTGGTGATCACCCGCAGCGGCAGATGGGTGATCTGCCGCGCCAGCTCAATCATGGTGGTGCCGGCATCGAGCACAATGGCGTCGCCGGCTTTCACCAGCGCTGCCGCCGCGCTGGCGATCGCCTGCTTTTCCAGCGGGCTGCGCTGGGCTTTCTCCAGCGTCGTCGGCTGGGCAGGAATAAACCGGTTCAACGTCACCCCGCCATGCGTGCGGCTGATCACCCCTTCCTGATCGAGTTTGATCAGGTCGCGGCGAATGGTGGCTGGCGAGGCGTTGGTCGCCGCCACCAGCTGGTCGACTGTCACCAGATTATGGCTTTTCAGGAAGTCCATAATCTGCTCTAACCGGTTATATCCCTTCATGTTATTCCTGCGCGATGTGCATGGCGAGCTCAATGGAGGTTGCCATGCTCTCAGACTTCGCTTTACCTGTCCAGGCAATATCAAACGCGGTGCCATGATCCGCAGAGGTGCGGATAAACGGCAGCCCAGCGGTGATATTGACCCCATCATAGAATCCCAGCAGCTTCAGCGGAATATGCCCCTGGTCGTGATACATCGCCACGACCATGTCGTACATCCCCTCATGACACTGCATAAACACCGTGTCCGGCGGACAGGGGCCGGTTACCTCCACTCCCTGCTCCCGCATGGCGGCAACCGCGGGGGCGACGATGCGGATCTCTTCATCGCCAAACAGGCCATTCTCCCCGGCGTGCGGGTTCACGCCAGCGACCGCAATGCGCGGACGCTTATAGCCGACGCGGCGCAGAAAGCGATCCGCCACGCCGATCACTGTCTCGATCCGCGGCTGGTTGAGGGTATCAAGGAACTGGCGCAGGGCGATATGGGTGGTGATATGGATAACCTTAAGCTTTTCGGTATACAGCACCATGGCGTAATCGGTGGTTTGCGTCAGGTGGGCCAACAGTTCCGTATGGCCGGGAAAAGCATGCCCCGCCAGATGCAGCGCCTCTTTATTCAACGGCGCGGTGGCGATGGCCGCGACGGCGCCCTCCAGCGCGAGGCGGGTCGCCCGCTTAATACAGCGAAACGCCAGATCCCCGGCCTGGGCCTGCACTTCGCCAGGACGCAGCCCCTGCGGGTCGCTGAGCGGCTCATCGATGACGTTAATCGTCGCCGGGGCAAAGCTTGCCTCGGCGGGATGGTCAATGATGCGTAGCTCCGCCCGCGGGGTGATGTTCAACGCCAGGATACGCCGCAGCGTCTGCGCGCAGCCCACCACCACCACCGGCGCGCCGCTCAGCGCCCCTTCGGCGAGGGATTTGATAATAATCTCCGGACCAATCCCTGCCGGGTCGCCCATTGTGACTGCAATGATGTTAGACACTCAGTTTCTCCTCAATAAAATTCACAACATGTAATAGCGTGGTGTCGGTGCCGAATCCTCCGGCTTTAGTCATCACCGGCCGCGACCAGCGGCCGCCGAGGAAGTATCCGTAGGGGACGCACTCCGCGACCCGGCCGCGGATCTGAAAACCGCTGGCGCCGAGCGCCTGAGCCACGGCGATGGCCACATCGCCACCGGAGAGGTACAGCGCGCCAGGGGGACACAGCGCCACCGCCTGTGCCGTAACGTCGGCAAGCCAGGCGCAGATGTGCTCCCCGTAGGCCGCGCGGCTGAGACCGCGTTCGCGGCACTGGGCTTCAATCCCGTGCCGGACGGCGTTATTCGGGCGGGTGGTCACCACGCAGTGATCACCCTCACGCAGCACCTCGGCGATCCGGGAGGCTTCCTCCTTCGGCGATCCGCTAAAGGCCTGTTCGACATCAATTTCGATCTTTCTCACTCGGGAATGAGCCTGCAGCGCCGCGACCTGGCGCTGCGCCATCTCGCTCATCGAGCCGACCACCGCCAGCAGCGGCCCCTGCTCGCTGCGGCGCAGGCGGCGCGCCAGCGCCTCGCAAAGGCCTGCCGAGCCGACCAGCAGGGTCTCCTGCGCATGAGGAGCGACGGCGTCAATAACCTGATCCAGATGACGCTCTTCCCAGGCGTCAATAATCAGTACCTGCCTCGCTTCGCCCGCCGTCGCTAACGCTCCCGGAAGCTGGGCGGCGCTCAGCGACCGGCTCGGCAACCGGCTCTGCATGGCGAGAATGCCGGCAATATCCGCCCGGCTAACCGGCGTCTTCGGATCGCTGGCAAATTCGGTGTGATCGAGGGGTATCCCGTGTACATAGCAGCGTCCGTCCCGGGTATGCCGCCCGGCCGCCGGGTAAGCCGGCGCCACAACCGCCACCCGGCAGCCCTGCGCCGTCATCATCGCTTCCAGTTCGGCGCCGGGGTTGCCGCGCAGCGTGGAGTCGATCTTCTTTATCTGCCAGCGCGGGGCGAATCGCGCCGCGCCGCGCAGCAGAGCGGTGACCTTGTCGGCGGCCGCGGCGGCGGTCATCGCCCGGCTGTCGCTGTTGAGTATTAACGCCCGTGCGGATGACGCCTGCCCGGCGGAGAATGCCACTTCTACCGACATACCCGCCTCCGCCAGGCTGACCCCGGCGTCATTGGCTCCGGTAAAGTCATCTGCCAGCACCAGCACGCTGTTATTGCCGTCTTTCATTGTCCTGCCTTGTGGTCGTTGTAAACGTTGCAAACCTGAAATTGATTATATTCAATCATATTTGATTAAATGTGAGCAAGCTCAAGTTATTAAACCGCCGTATAAATTATAACTTTTCCCCACCAGACGAGTAGAACGACTCGTGAATGATTGAATTCAATCAACCACTACCAAGGAGAAACGCGTGGCGACGATACACAGCACGATCATCAGCGGGGCTGGCGCCTCATCGGCCCTGCTCCCGCTGCTGGCAGATAAAATCCGTATCCTGCTGGTGACCGACCAGAACGTCGGGGCGCTGGAGGCGACCCGGGCGATCCAGCGTCTGCTGGCGGCTGACGGGCGCCAGGTTGAGGTCATTAACAGTGTGCCTGCCGAGCCCAGTCATCAGGATGTGGCGGAGATCGTCAGCCAGCTGGGCGCTTCTCAACCGCAGATGGTCGTCGGCATTGGCGGTGGGAGCGTGCTGGACGTGGCGAAACTGCTGTCGGTGCTGCTGCATCCGCAAGCCCCCACTCTGACGGCCCTGCTGGCGGGTGAACAGCCGCAACGACGGCTATGCTCTCTGCTGATCCCTGCCACCGCCGGGACCGGCTCCGAAGCAACGCCGAACGCTATTCTGGCGATCCCCGAGCAGCAGACCAAAGTGGGGATCATCTCCCCGGTGCTGCTCCCGGACTACGTCGCCCTGCTGCCGGAGCTGACCACCAGCATGCCGGCCAGCATCGCAGCCTCGACCGGGATCGATGCTCTGTGCCATCTGCTGGAGTGCTTCACCTCCACCGTGGCCAACCCGGTAAGCGATAACGCGGCGTTAATCGGTTTACACAAGCTGGTGCGTCATATCGAACGCTCGGTGGATCAGCCGCAGGATCTGACGGCGAAGCTGGAGATGCTCTGGGCCTCGTGGTACGGCGGCGCGGCGATCAACCATGCCGGCACCCATCTGGTGCATGCGCTCTCCTATCCGCTCGGCGGCACCTGGCACCTGCCGCACGGGGTGGCCAACGCCATTCTGCTGGCGCCCTGCATGCGGGTGGTCCGCCCCCACGCGGTGGCGAAGTTCGCTCAGGTCTGGGATCTGATCCCCGACGCGGACCTCACCCTCAGCGAGGAAGAGAAATCCCATGCGCTGGTGGCATGGCTGGCGGCGCTGGTCAAACGCTTACCGCTGCCCGATAACCTCGCCGCGCTCGGCGTTCCCGCAGATAGCATCCCCGCCCTCAGCGCGGCGGCGCAGAACGTGAAGCGCCTGATGAATAACGCCCCCTGCAGCGTCAGCCGTGAAGAGATCGCGGCTATCTACCAGACGCTGTTTCCGGAACATGCCTAACAGGAGAAAATCAAATGAGGAGAGCCATTAGCGGCGTACTCACCGCCATCGTTACCCCCTTTACCACCGAGGGAGCCCTTAACCTGCCATCGCTGCAGCAGCAGGTGCAGCGCCAGATCGCCGCGGGCAACGGCATATTCTGCGGCGGCACCAACGGCGAGTTTTTTGTCCTCAATGAGGAAGAGAAGATCGCCGTCGCCAGAACCTGCGTGGAGGCGGCCGCCGGTCGCGCGCCGGTGGTAGCCCACATCGGGGAGGTTTCCACGCGGGAGACCCGCCGGCTTGGCCAGCAGATCGCCCGCCTCGGGGTTGACGCGGTATCGGCCATTACCCCGTGGTTCGTGCCCCTGAAGCAGGAAGAGCTGATAAACCACTATACGGCGATCGCCGACGCGCTGAGCGTCCCGCTCTTTCTTTACAACATTCCCGCCCGCACCGGTAACACCCTTGCGCCGGAGACAGCGCGTAAGCTGGCGCAGCACGACAATATCATTGGCATCAAGGATAGCGCTGGCAGCTACGACAGTCTGAAAGGCTTTCTTGACGCGGTACGCGACATTGACGGTTTCGACGTTCTCAACGGCCCGGACTCGCTTATCCATCAGGGGTTTGTCGACGGCTGCTCAGCCTGCATCTCGGGGCTTGCCAACGTCGCGCCTGCCGAGATCAACGCTATCTGGTCGCTGTTCCATGCTGGTGATATCGCCGGATCGCGCCAGGCGCAGGAGCGGGTAACGGGCCTGCGCACCGACCTGTACAACGTAGCGTTCTCACCCGCGGCGGTGAAAAAAGCGCTGCAGCTGATGGGCCATGAGGTGGGCGACAGCCGCTACGCGGTGCAGTTTAGTGACCAGCAGCTGCAGGAAATACGCGGCATCATTGCCCGTTATTTAGCGTAATACCCGCTGCGTTTCGTAAATAAAACAGACCGGGTACCGCCGTACCCAGGATTCGTACGCCCAGAGAGAGGCTAAGATGAATCATTTTACCGCTGAAGATACCTTTATTATTGTCGGCATTGTCATTGCCTATATTCTGTTTACCACCTGGCTGACATTCCGTATTCGTAGTAAGAATTCCGGGGATTTTATGGAAGGCTCGCGCGCCATGCCGGCCTTTATTGTCGGTATATTACTGATGTCGGAATATATTGGCGCCAAATCAACCATCGGTACCGCTCAGGCCGCCTTTGAGAGCGGAATTGCCGCCTCATGGTCCGTGCTGGGGGCGGCCATCGGCTTCCCGCTGTTCGGTTTGATTCTGGTAAAGCGCATCTATAACACCGGGAAAATCACCATATCCGGGGCTATCGCTGAGAAATATGGCACCAGTACCAAAAATATCATCTCCCTGATCATGATTTATGCGCTGTTGCTGGTTAACGTGGGCAACTACGTCAGCGGCGCCGCGGCTATTTCCACCGTCTTAAAAGTCAACTTACCCGTGGCCGCCTTTATTACCGCCATCGTCAGTACCTTCTATTTCGCCTTCGGCGGCATGAAAGGCGTCGCCTGGGTCACCATGTTACACAGCGCGTTAAAATACGCTGGTCTGCTGATCATTCTGGGTTTTGCTCTGTCCAAAACCGGCGGCTTCACGCCGATGATTGAGAAGATGCCGGATTACTACTGGACGTGGGATGGCAACATTGGCGCTGGCACTATCTTCGCCTGGCTTATCGGCACTATCGGCTCCATCTTCTGCACCCAGTTTGTTATCCAGGCGATCAGCTCCACCAAAGACGTCCGGTCAGCAAAGCGCTCCACGTGGATCGCCTTCTTTTTCTGCCTGCCCATCGCCCTTGCCATCGCCATCATCGGCGTGGCGGCGAAGTATCTGCATCCGGAAATCAACAGCCTGTACGCCCTGCCGGTATTTCTGCAGGACATGAATCCCTGGCTGGCGGGTCTCGTGACAACGTCACTTGTGGCCTCGATATTCGTCAGCGTAAGTACCGTTGCTCTGGCCATTGCCTCGCTGGTGGTGAAAGATTTCTACGTGCCATGGCGTAACCCAACTCCGGACCAGGAGTTCAGAGCCACGCGCTGGGCATCGTTAATTATCGGCTTCCTGCCGCTGATCTTTGTGCTGCTGGTGCCGGAAGTGCTGAAACTCTCCTTCTTCACCCGCGCCATCCGCCTGTCCATTACCGTAGTAGCGGTCATCGCCTTCTATGCCCCCTTCTTCAGGAGCACCCGCGGCGCCAATGCCGGTCTGATCGGCGCCTGCGTGGTGACCTCCGTCTGGTATTTACTTGGCGATCCGTTCGGCATCAATAACATGTATGTCGCCCTGGCGACCCCGGCGATCATTATGGTCATCGATCGCCTGATCCCGAATAAATCACAATCATCCCCTGCCCCTGTTGAGCAACGTGGAGTCTAAAACATGTCCGCAATTCCTTCTTTCGACGGCGTCATTCGCCAGTACCAGCAAGATGAACATATCGCATGGGCGATGCTCCCCAACGCCTGCCCGCAAAATCATGCCGCCAACCTGCTTCAGCTGGATGATGGCAGCCTGATGTGCGTCTGGTTCGGCGGCTCCCAGGAGGGGAAAGCCGACATTTCGATCTGGGGTTCGCGGTTAGCCCCCGGCAGCGATCGCTGGAGCGAAGCGGTTAAGCTCTCCGACGATCCTGACCGCTCGGAACAAAATCCGGTGCTGTTTCAGGCGCCGGACCAGGTAGTGTGGCTGTTATGGACGGCGCAATTCGCCGGCAACCAGGATACCGCCATTGTGCGCTACCGCCAGTCACACGACGGCGGGCAAAGCTGGGGACCCATCGACACCCTGTTGGATCAGCCCGGTACCTTTATTCGCCAGCCGATTAGCGTCATGCCTGACGGCAGCTGGCTGCTGCCGGTGTTTTACTGCCGCACTGCACCCGGCGAGAAATGGGTGGGTAATAATGACGTCAGCGCGGTGAAGATCTCCTCCGACGGCGGCAGAAGCTGGCGCGACGTGGCGGTCCCGGAGAGTCTTGGCTGCGTCCATATGAGCATCACCGCGCATCCCGACGGCGGACTGGCGGCCTTCTTTCGCAGTCGCTGGGCGGATCACATCTGGTTCAGCCGCTCCAGCGACCAGGGTGAAAGCTGGTCTGCGCCGGTGCCAACGACGCTGCCGAACAACAACTCGTCCATTCAGGCGACGACTCTCGACAATGGCGAACTGGCGCTGGTGTTTAATAATATGAGCGCCGCCGGGGCCACCGAACGCCGAGCCTCACTGTACGATGAAATTGCGGATGACGATGGCCGTAAGGAGCCGGAAACAACCGGAAAAAGCGCCTTCTGGGGCGCGCCCCGCGCGCCGATGACGGTGGCGATCTCGCCTGACGGCGGCAAAAGCTGGCCGTGGCTGCGTAATCTTGACGAGGGCGACGGCTACTGCATGACCAATAATTCGGAGCAGAAGCTGAACCGGGAGTTCTCCTACCCCAGCATCAAACAGGGAGCAGACGGTAATTTGCATATCGCCTACACCTGGTACCGTCAGGCGATCAAGTATGTTCGCGTTTCGCCACAGTGGGTGAAAGGAGAAAGCGCATGATTATCGGTACCCTGCAGGCGCTGCACCAGGCTGGTCTGCCGCCGGCGTTAAAGCAGCTTTTGAGCAGCGAGGCCTGTTCGCTGGCCGCCCTGAGCGCCAGAGAGGATGGCCGCTTCCAGCCCGACGGCGCGCCGTGGTTCTGCACCCTCGGCGTGGCGCAAACCCAGCCTGCGGCCGAGCGGCATACGGAATATCATCGCCAGTGGGCGGATATTCAGGTCATCCTGGCCGGCGAAGAGCGGATCCAGGCGGGCATGGCTGCCGTGATGCGCCCGCAGGATAATGAGCTTAAGCCCGACCTCTATCTCTGTCAGCCGGCCCCGGAGAGTGTCTCTATTCTGCTGCGTCCCGGTGACTTCGCGGTCTTTTACCCCGGCGAACCGCACCAGGCGCTGTGTGCGGTTTCGACGCCAGCGCCGGTCAGAAAGGCGGTATTCAAGATACCGGCAGCGATGCTGGAGGCGCAATGAAGCGGGCCATAGTCACCGGGGCCAGCTCCGGGATCGGCGCCGCGGTGGTGAGGCAATTGCTGGAGGACGGCTGGCAGGTGGTCGGCATGAGCCGTTCGCTGCCGCCCTTCTCACAGCCGAACTTTCGCCATCTGGAGGTCGATGTCAGCCAACGCAGCGCGCTGCTGGCGGCGCTGGAACAGATTGAGCCTCCTCAGGCCATCATCCACGCCGCGGGTTCGATGACCGCCGCGCCCCTGGGCAATCTTGATCCACTGCGCGGCGAGTCGCTGTGGCGTTTACATGTCGACGCGGCCCAAACGCTGGTCAATCACTTCGCCCCGGCCATGGAGCCGGGCGGGAGGGTTGTTCTGCTGGGAAGCCGAACATCACGAGGCGCAGCGGGTCGTTCCCAGTATACGGCCACCAAAGCGGCGCTGGTCGCCCTTGCCAGAAGCTGGGCGGCAGAGCTGGCGCCCGCAGGGGTGACGGTCAACGTGGTGGCGCCCGGGGCAACCGATACGCCGATGCTCCATCAGCCTGGCAGGGAAAGCTCTCCGCCGCGGCTGCCGCCGCTGGGGCGGCTCATTACCCCGCAGGAGGTGGTCTCGCTGATAAGCTGGTTATTGAGTGAGGGCGCATCGGCGATGACCGGACAGGAGCTGGTGATGTGCGGTGGCGCCTCCCTTGCCTGATGACGCACGCCGCGCCGTCCCCGGACAACGGAACGACGCGGCGGTGAGGATTAACGTAAATAGACAGTCCCGCGCAGATAGGTGGTGGCCTGGCCGCCGATCAGCACCCGGTCGCCCTGCCACTGGCAGCGCAGATCCCCGCCGCGGGCGGAGACCTGGCGCGCCATCATGGTGGTTTTCCCCAGCTTGTCGCCCCACCAGGGGATCAGCATGCTGTGGGCGGAGCCGGTCACCGGATCCTCCGGCACCCCTTCTCCCGGGCAGAAGAAGCGGCTGACAAAGTCATATTCCTCATCCGGCGCGCTCACGCAGATCATTTTACCGAGCGTCTGCAGGCGCGCCATGTCCGGTTGCACCGCTTCAACCTGCCGGCGATCCGCCAGCAGCACCAGATAATCGCGCCCTTCCCGTACCTCGACGGCCGCTTCGAGGCCCAGCCCGGCCAGCAGGTCCGCCGGCGGATTGGCCACCGGGGTGGTCGTCCACGCCGGGAAGTCGAGCGTCAGCCAGTCGCCGCTGCGGGTCACCCGCAGGTCGCCGACAAAACGGGTGCTAAAGGTAATCGTCGCCGAGGGATGGTCGAGATATTCAAAAATAACGTGCGCCGTCGCCAGGGTGGCGTGGCCGCAGAGGTTGATCTCGCCAAGGGTGGTAAACCAGCGCAGCTCATAGCCTTCGTCGGTGCGGACGAAGAACGCCGTTTCGGACTGGTTATGCTGTTGGGCCATTTTCAGCAGCACATCGTCGGCTAACCACTCGCTGAGGGGGCAAACGGCCGCGGCATTGCCGCCGAAGTTTTTATCGCTGAAGGCATCGACCAGATAAAATTGTATTTCCTGCATACACTGTCCTTACTTTTTTTACTTTCCTTCAACATGACATAAAAGCGCCCCCCTGACACTATCCATAGCAAAATTAATTGCTTAACCGTACCTGGCCGCTTGCAGTGAAATGAGATGCAGATCACAAAATGATTGTCTTTTCGCCAGCAAACGTTTTAAGATCAGCGTCACATCTTCCCCTGAATCACCAGTCCAGAGCTTATGACTACGAATACGGTCTCACGCAAGGTAGCGTGGCTACGTGTCGTGACGTTGGCCATCGCCGCGTTTATTTTTAACACCACAGAATTTGCCCCGGTCGGTCTGCTGTCGGATATTGCCGACAGCTTCGGCATGGAAACCGCCCAGGTGGGCATGATGCTGACCATCTACGCATGGGTGGTGGCGTTAATGTCGCTGCCGTTTATGCTGCTGACCAGCAAAGTGGAGCGTCGGCGGTTGCTCATCGGCCTGTTTATTCTGTTTATCGCCAGCCATGTGCTGTCGTTCTTTGCATGGAATTTTGACGTGCTGGTCATCAGCCGCATCGGCATCGCCTTCGCCCATGCGGTGTTCTGGTCGATAACGTCGGCGCTGGCCATCCGCATGGCGCCTCCGGGCAAACGGGCGCAGGCGCTGAGCCTGATCGCCACCGGTACCGCGCTGGCGATGGTGTTTGGCATTCCGATCGGCCGCATCATCGGCCAGTATTTTGGCTGGCGGATGACCTTCCTGGCGATCGGCCTCGGCGCCTTAGCCACTCTGGCCTGCCTGGTGAAACTGCTGCCGACGCTGCCGAGCGAACACTCAGGCTCGCTGAAAAGCCTGCCGGTGCTGTTCCGTCGCCCGGCGCTGGTCAGCGTGTACATTCTGACCGTGGTGGTGGTGACCGCCCATTATACCGCCTACAGCTATATCGAACCCTTCGTCCAGACGGTGGCGGGTCTGAGCGGCAATTTTGCCACCGTACTGCTGCTGATCCTCGGCGGGGCCGGGATTATCGGCAGCATTCTGTTCGGCAAGCTCGGTAATCAGCACGCTTCGGGGCTGATAAGCCTCGCCATCGGCCTGCTGCTGGCCTGTCTGCTGCTGCTTTTGCCGGCCTCGCATAACCCGCACCACCTGATGCTGCTCAGCATCTTCTGGGGGGTGGCGATCATGATTATCGGTCTCGGCATGCAGGTGAAAGTGCTGGCCTCCGCCCCGGACGCCACCGACGTCGCCATGTCGCTGTTCTCGGGCATCTTTAACATCGGCATTGGCGCCGGCGCGCTGGTAGGCAGCCAGGTGAGTCTGCACCTCTCTATGGCCTCCATCGGCTACATCGGCGCCATCCCGGCGCTGGCAGGCCTGATCTGGGCCCTGCTGATCTTCCGTCGCTGGCCGGTATCGCTGGAAGAGCACCAGCCGCACCACTCTTGATTGAGCCGCAAAAAAAAGCCCGTCGGTATCGCTCCGGCGGGCTTTTGTCTCTCTGCGCATCACCGCGGTCAGGGATGCCAGGTCGAAATGATCTCCAGCACGCCGTTAATAATGAACTGCACGCCCATGCAGACCAGCAGGAAGCCCATCAGCCGCGAAATGGCCTCAATGCCGCCTTTGCCTACCAGACGCATAATCGCCCCCGAACTGCGCAGGCAACCCCAGAGAATGATCGCCAACAGGGCAAAGATAATCGGCGGCGCCGCCAGCACCACCCACTCCGGGAAGTCCACGCCGTGCTTCACGGTTGAGGCGGAACTGATGATCATCGCGATGGTGCCCGGACCGGCGGTGCTTGGCATGGCCAGCGGCACAAAGGCGATATTGGCGGTTGGCTCATCCTGTAGCTCTTCCGATTTGATCTTCGCTTCCATCGAATCGTGGGCTTTTTGCTGGGGGAACAGCATGCGGAAACCGATAAAGGCCACAATCAACCCCCCGGCGATACGCAGCCCAGGTATTGATATGCCGAATGTATTCATCACCACCTGGCCGGCATACCACGACACCATCAGGATGGCGAAGACATACACCGAAGCCATCAACGCCTGTTTGTTCCGCTCGGCGTTGTTCATATTGCCCGCCAGGCCAAGGAACAGCGCCACGGTAGTCAGCGGATTCGCCAGCGGTAACAGCACCGCCAGGCCGAGCCCTATCGCTTTAAACAAATCAAACATAGTTAAAAAAAGTCCCGTAAATATTCATTTTTTAAGGATGGTTTCACGCCGTGAGTATACCGTCTTCAACAATTCCAACGCCAGCCTGCTGATAAATCACCTTCGCCAAAAATTAACAAGCGTTAGAAAATTCACAAACAGTGACCCGTGTCGAATTTTCTTGTTTTAGCAAATCGTGGCATCGGCCAATTCATAATGTTGACTTATGATTGCCTGGGCAATAGTATCACTCGCAACTAAATCATTGCCTGGGCAACCATCATGAAAAGTACCAGCGACCTGTTCAACGAGATGATCCCGCTGGGCCGCTTGATCCAGATGGTTAACCAGAAAAAAGATCGCCTGCTCAACGACTACCTCTCACCCATGGATATTACCGCGACCCAGTTCCGGGTGCTCTGTTCCATTCGTTGCGAGGTATGTATTACCCCCGTTGAGCTGAAAACCGTGCTTTCCGTCGACCCGGGCGCGATGACGCGTATGCTCGACCGCCTGGCGTGTAAAGGCTGGATTGAACGGTTACCCAACCCCGCTGACAAGCGTGGCGTGCTGGTGCAGTTGACGCCAGACGGCGCAGCCCTTTGCGAGCAGTGTCATCAGGTTGTGGGTCAGAAGTTACACCAGGAGTTAACAAAAAATCTGTCGGCGGACGAAGTCGCCATGCTTGAGCAACTCCTCAAGAAGGTCCTGCCGTAAAAATAAGAAGAGGTAAGATGATGTCCAGACGTAATAATGACGCCATCACTATCCATAGTATTTTGTCGTGGATCGAGGATAACCTGGAATCGCCCCTGTCGCTGGAAAAAGTGTCTGAGCGCTCAGGTTACTCCAAGTGGCACCTGCAACGTATGTTTAAGAAAGAGACCGGCCATTCCCTCGGCCAGTACATCCGAAGCCGTAAGCTGACGGAGATTGCGCAAAAGCTCAAGCAGAGCAATGAGCCAATCCTGTACCTGGCGGAACGCTACGGTTTCGAATCGCAGCAGACCCTGACGCGAACGTTTAAAAACTATTTCGATGTTCCGCCCCACAAATATCGCATAACGAATGTACCTGGCGAATCCCGCTATCTGCATCCGCTAAATAACTGTTGTTAATCGCCTGCATTATTAAAGACGTATTGAGGAAATCATGAAACTATTCGCTGCCGCAGCCATCGTCGTTCTGTCGCTGGCATCCAGCTTCAGCTATGCGGAGCAAACCACCACGCCGGTGCGGCAAAACCAGCGTGACACAATGATTCTCCCTTCGGAACATAACGACTCGCCGTTTGATTTCAATCATATGGCGGCCGGCAATGATAAATCTGACGAACTTGGCGTGCCGTACTACCAGCAGCACGACCTGTGATGCCATTACACGCATACTTGTGTATAGCCCCGTCTCCGGGGCTTTTTTTTACCCGCGCGCCATGCCCGGCCGCACCAGACGCAGACCGAAAACGTTGATATAGAGCCCGGCCATGATCAGCGCCGCCCCGGCGAGCTGCAGCCCGCTCAGCGTCTCTCCCAGCAGCAGCGCGGCGCTGGCCATCCCCACCACCGGCACCAGCAGCGACAGCGGCGCCACCCGCCAGGTTTCATACCGCCCCAGCAGCGAGCCCCAGATACCGTAGCCGACAATAGTGGCGATAAACGCCAGGTAAAGCAGCGAGAGAACCGTCAGCACATCGATCTGGCGCAGACTCGCCAGCATCAGCTGCGGGCCATCGATCAGCCACGAGGCGAGCATAAACGGCAGCACCGGGATCAATGCGCTCCACACCACCAGCGACATGATCGGCGGCCGGGTCGCCTGGGACATGATTTTTTTGTTGAAAATATTGCCGCAGGCCCAGCTGAGCGCCGCCGCCAGGGTGAGCATAAAGCCCACCAGCGGGACATGTTCCCCTCCGAGGCTCCCCTCCACCAGCACCAGCACGCCGAAGATCGCCAGAGCGATCCCCGCCAGCTGCTTGCCCTGCAGGCGTTCGCCAAAGACGAAGGCGCCGAGGATGATGGTAAAGAAGGCTTGCGCCTGCAGAACCAGCGACGCCAGCCCCGCCGGCATGCCCAGGCCGATAGCGCAGAACAGAAAGGCAAACTGGCCAAAGCTAATGGTCAGGCCATAGCCCAACAGCAGGCGCAACGGAATGGCTGGCCGGGCGACAAACAGCAGCGCCGGGAAGGCCACCAGCATAAAGCGCAGGCCCGCCAGCATCAGCGGCGGCATATTGTGCAATCCCAGCTTAATCACCACGAAGTTAAGCCCCCACACCACCACTACCAGCAGCGCCAGCAGTCCATCTTTCCTCGTCATACCCCTGCCTCTGTCGTTATTAGAATTTTTGTGAACAAAATCAAAGTAGCGAAAAAGCGGCCGCCAGGATAGATCATTATTTTTGGCAGGTTCAGAAGTGCCGATCGCGACCGGGGCGACCTGTACAAGGCGTGATGACCGTGTTATTTGTGATCGAAGACATAAAATTATAACATCATGACAGGCAAGGAAATCATGATCACCACACTCCGGCGCTCCACCATCGCGCTGCTGGCATCGTCGTTACTGTTGACTATCGGCCGCGGGGCCACACTGCCGTTTATGACCATCTACCTCACCCGACGCTATCAGCTGGAGGTGGATGTGATTGGCTACGCCCTGTCGCTGGCCCTGGTGGTCGGCGTGCTGTTCAGCATGGGCTTTGGCATCCTCGCGGACAAGTTCGACAAAAAGCGCTATATGGTGTGGTCAGTGCTGGTATTTATCCTCGGTTTCAGCGCGATACCGCTGGTCAATAACGCGACCCTGGTGGTGATCTTCTTTGCGCTGATCAACTGCGCCTATTCGGTCTTTTCCACCGTGCTGAAAGCCTGGTTCGCCGACCGGCTGACGGCGGAGAAAAAAGCGCGCATCTTCTCGCTGAACTACACCATCCTCAACATCGGTTGGACCGTCGGGCCGCCTATCGGCACGCTGCTGGTGATGCACAGCATTAATCTGCCCTTCTGGCTGGCGGCGGCCTGCGCCGCCTTCCCGCTGGTGTTTATTCAGCTGTTTCTCCAGCGGGATGGGGCCGCCGCCGCCCAGCCGGGAGCTGCCGCCTGGACGCCTTCGGTGCTGCTGCGAGACCGCGCGCTGCTGTGGTTTACCTGTTCCGGGCTGCTGGCCTCCTTCGTCGGCGGCGCCTTCGCCTCCTGTATCTCGCAGTACGTGCTGGTGGTCGCCAGCAGCGACTTCGCCGAGAAAGTCGTGGCCGTGGTGCTGCCGGTTAACGCCGCGGTGGTCGTCGCCCTGCAGTACGCCGTTGGCCGGCGGCTGAGCGCGAGAAATATCCGCCCGCTGATGACCTTCGGTACCGTCTGCTTTGTGATCGGCCTCGTGGGCTTTATGTTCTCCGGCGCCAGCCTGTGGGCGTGGGGGATCTCGGCGGCGATCTTCACCCTTGGCGAGGTGATTTATGCCCCCGGCGAGTATATGCTGATTGACCATATCGCCCCGCCGGGAATGAAGGCCAGCTACTTCTCCGCTCAGTCGCTGGGATGGCTGGGCGCGGCCTTCAACCCGATGTTCACCGGGTTGATCCTCACCCATCTGCCGCACTGGTCGCTGTTTGTCATTCTTATCGTGGCTATTGTCGCCGCCTGGCTGATGATTTTCCGGGGGATGAATGCCCGTCCCTGGCAGCCGGATTCTCCGCTGGCCAGGGCCTGACGCCAGCTGACATGCGGCTGTCAGGTTACTGTCGGGCCGTTGTCGGGTCGCTGTCGTGGTGGCTGGCGGCCCGCTTTTCCATACTCCATCACAGGTTTACATCCGCAGAACGTCATGGAGCATATGAATATGAACAGCATCAATCAGGTCAAACAATTACGGCTGCAGCGCGCCTGGTCCCAGGAACAGCTGGCCGAAATGGCGGGGCTCAGCGTCCGCACGATCCAGCGCATTGAGAATGGCGAACGCCCGGGGCTGGAAACCCTCAGCGCCCTCGCCGCGGTCTTTGAGGTGACGGTGGCCGAGATCGGCGGCGAAGCCTCGCGGGAGGGCGCGCCGGGTCCGCAAGCTTCGCTGGATCTGCGTATTGAGGAAGCGAAAGCGCGGGTGCAGCAGGAAAGCCGCTTTTTTCGTTCGCTGTCGGTGGCGCTGGTGGTCTGCGTGCTGCTGGCGGTGCTCAACCGGTACACGAACCCGCAGTACTACTGGTCCGGCTGGGTCGCTCTGATCTGGGGCGCTCTGCTGGTGGTGAGAGGATTACGTCTGTTCGTCTTTGGCGAATGGATCAAAAACTGGCGCCAGGCGCGCCTGCAGCGGCTGCTGCGTAAATAGCATGGAAACCGGCGGCGCGCGCCGCCGGCCCGATCAGATAGTCACCAGGGCGCGCACGCCGTCGGTTTCCATATCTCCGCCCTTTCCCTGCTGGACGATGGCGCCGCGCGACATCACCAGGTAGTGGTCCGCCAGCCCGGCGGCAAAGTCATAGAATTGCTCCACCAGCAGAATGGCCATATCCCCGCGGCTCGCCAGCTGACGGATCACCTCGCCAATCTCTTTGATGACCGAGGGCTGGATCCCCTCGGTGGGCTCATCGAGGATCAGCAGCTGCGGACGGCTGGCCAGCGCGCGGCCGATCGCCAGCTGCTGCTGCTGACCGCCGGATAAGTCACCGCCCCGCCGCTGCCTCATGGTCTTGAGCACCGGGAAAAGCTGGTAAATCTCCTCCGGCACCTGCTGCGCCTCGCGGGCGGGAAAGCGCGACAGCCCCATCAGCAGGTTTTCTTCCACCGTCAGGCGGGGAAAAATCTCGCGTCCCTGGGGGACGTAGGCCACCCCGGCCTGCACCCGCTGGTGCGGTTTACGGTGGGTGATGTTCTGATCCTGCCAGCGCACCTCGCCGCTGCGCGCCGGAATAAGCCCCATCAGACATTTCAGCAGGGTGGTCTTACCGACGCCGTTGCGCCCCAGCAGGCAGGTGACCTCGCCCTGACGGGCGGTAAAATCCACCCCGCGCAAGATGTGGCTCCCGCCGTAGTACTGATGTAACTGACTCACCTGTAACATTGGCGCTCCTTAACGTCCCAGATAAACTTCAATGACCTGCTCATTGGCCTGCACCTCCCGCAGCGACCCCTCCGCCAGCACCTGACCCTGATGCAGGACCGTCACCCGGTCGGCGATGGTCTCGACAAACCCCATGTCGTGCTCCACCACCATCAGGGAGTGCTGTCCGGCCAGCGTGCGAAACAGCTCCGCGGTATATTCGGTTTCCGCATCGGTCATGCCGGCCGCTGGCTCATCAAGCAGCAGCAGATGCGGCTCCTGCACCAGCAGCATGCCGATCTCAAGAAACTGTTTCTGGCCATGGGACAGCAGACCCGCCTGGCGGTAGCGTTCGCCGTCGAGGCGCAGCAGGCGCAGCACCTCATTCAGCCGATCGTCCTGTTCGCTGCTCAGCCGGGCGCGCAGGCTGGCCCACACCGATTTATCGCCCTTCATCGCCAGGGCGAGATTTTCCGCCACCGTCAGCGCTTCGAAGACCGTCGGCTTTTGAAACTTGCGCCCGATACCCTGGCGGGCGATGGCCACCGGGTCGAGAGTGGTCAGATCAACCGACTGGTCATAGATCGCTTTGCCGCTCTGCGGCCGGGTTTTGCCGGTGATCACGTCCATCAGGGTGGTCTTGCCCGCGCCGTTGGGGCCGATCACGCAGCGCAACTCGCCGACGCCTATCGCCAGCGACAGATCCGTCAGCGCCCGGAAACCGTCAAAGCTGACGTTAATGTTCTCCAGCTGCAGTACCGGGTCGGTTTGCGCACGGAAGCGATCTCCGGGCAGCTGGCGGGTAAACAGTCCTTCATCCGGTTGCATTAGCGGTCTCCTCGACGCAGCAGACCCATCACCCCGCGGGGTAAAAACAGGGTCACGATGATGAACATGAGGCCAAGAAACAGCTGCCAGTACTCCGGCATCGCCACGGTGAAAATGCTTTTCGCGCCATTGACCAGCCCGGCGCCAAGCACCGGGCCGATCAGGGTGCCGCGCCCGCCGAGCGCCACCCAGATGGCGGCCTCGATGGAGTTGGTCGGCGACATTTCGCTGGGGTTGATGATCCCCACCTGCGGGACGTATAACGCCCCCGCCAGGCCGCAGAGCACCGCCGACAGCGTCCACACCAGCAGCTTGAAGCCGCGCGGGTCATACCCGCAGAACATCAGGCGGTTCTCGGCATCCCGCACCGCGGTGAGGATGCGGCCAAACTTACTCTGCGCCAGCGCCGAGCCCAGCCACAGGGTCAGCAACAGCAGCAGGACCGTGGCCATAAACAGCGCCGCCCGGGTGCCGGTGGCGGTGACCGGAAAGCCCAGCAGCGTGGTAAATCCGGTGAAGCCGTTGTTACCGCCAAACCCGGTCTCGTTGCGAAAGAACAGCAGCATACCGGCATAGGTCAAGGCCTGGGTCATGATCGAGAAATAGACCCCTTTGATCTTCGAGCGGAAGGCGAACCAGCCGAAAACCAGCGCCAGCAGGCCGGGAACCAGCACCACCAGCGCCATCGCCCAGGCGAAATGCTGCGTGCCCCACCAGAACCAGGGCAGCTCGTTCCAGGAGAGAAAAGACATGAACGCTGGCAGACCGTCCCCCGCCGCCTGGCGCATCAGGTACATGCCCATGGCGTACCCGCCGAGGGCAAAGAAAATCCCGTGGCCAAGGGATAGCATACCCGCGTAGCCCCAGACCAGATCCAGCGCCACCGCCACGATGGCGTAGCAGAGGATTTTACCGCTCAGGGTCAGCAGCCAGCTCGGCACCGCCAGCGGATGGGAGGCCGGCAGCAGCGCCAGGAATGGCATGCTCAGCAGCCCCAGCACCAGCAGGATCCCCAGCCAGCGCAGAGGCCGCGGCGCGCGCTGCGCCAGCGTTAAGGTAATGGGTTGGCTCATCAGTCAATAACCCTCCCTTTCAGCGCGAACAGACCCTGCGGGCGTTTCTGAATAAACAGAATAATCATCACCAGGATCAGGATCTTGCCCAGCACCGCGCCCATTTGGGGTTCGAGAATTTTGTTGAAAATGCCCAGCCCAAAGGCTGCCGCCACGCTGCCGGCCAGCTGACCGACGCCGCCCAGGACCACCACCAGGAACGAGTCGATGATATAGCCCTGACCCAGCTCCGGGCCGACGTTGCCAAGCTGCGACAGCGCCACGCCGCCCAGCCCGGCAATACCGGAGCCGAGACCAAAGGCCAGCATATCCACCCGCCCGGTAGGCACGCCGCAGCAGGCGGCCATCGCCCGGTTCTGCGTCACGGCGCGGACGTTCATTCCGAGGCGGGTGCGGTTCAGGATGAGCCAGGTGAAGCACAGCACCAGCAGGACGAACGCCAGCACCGCCAGCCGGTTCCACGGCAGGATCAGGTTCGGCAGGACCTGCACGCCGCCGGAGAGCCAGGCGGGGTTCGCCACCTCCACGTTCTGCGCGCCGAACAGCATCCGCACCAGCTGAATAAGCATCAGGCTGATCCCCCAGGTGGCGAGTAGCGTCTCCAGCGGCCGACCATACAGATGACGAATAATGGTGCGCTCGAGCGCCATGCCGATCCCGGCGGTGACCAGGAAGGCCACTGGCAGCGCGACCAGCGGATAAAAGGCCAGCCACTGCGGCGCGAGCTGCGCCAGGACCTGCTGTACCAGCCAGCAGCTGTAGGCGCCGATCATCAGCATCTCGCCATGGGCCATGTTAATCACCCCCAGCAGGCCGTAGGTGATCGCCAGCCCCAGCGCGGCCAGCAGCAGCACCGAGCCCAGCGACAGCCCCATAAAGGCCTGGCCCAGCAGATCGCCGAGCAGCAGACGATGTTTGATCTTTTGCAGGCTGTCGCTGGCCGCCTCGCGCACCGCCGCATCCGGCTCATGCTGGGCATCGGTAAAGGGGATCAGCAGCGCCTGGGTTTCCGGGTCCGCGGAATGGCCGAGCAGCGTCACGGCGGACAGCCGCGCGCTGGCCTCAGGCTGAGTCAACTGCAGGCGCGCCAGCGCCACCTCCAGCAGGCCCCGCACATTATCATCGCTCTCCGCCTTCAGCCGCTGCTGCAGCAGAGCGGCCATGGCCGGGGTCGCTTCCCGCTGTAGGGTGCGCGCCGCGGACGCTCGATCTGTGACGTTGTCACTTAAAATAAGATGGCTGGCCAGCGCGCCGGCAGCCAGATTGCGCAGGCGGTTGGTCAGACGGACCGGCCGGGTGTCGCCCTGCGGCGCGGCGGCGGCGCCCAGCGGTTGTAAGCCGCCCTGTCGGACGCGGAAGGCATGTTTTCCGTCGTCCATTACCAGGCTTTCGCTGGTTAACGCCCGCAGCAACGGCAGGCGATCCGCCTGCGGCGCTGCCGCCCACTGGGTCAACAGCTGCGCCTGCTGGCTGCGGCTGGCGGCGACGAAATCATCCGCCTCCGCGGCCTGCGCCCGCCATGGCAGCAAGCTCAGCAGCAGCGCCAACACACTCATGAGACGCAATGCGTTCATGTCGTTCTCCTCTGGTCAGCGGCCGACGGGATCGACGCTCCCGCCCCGTCGGCCCTGGCGCTTACTGGCTGACGGTTTTCACCGGATGGTCAGGTTTCTTATCATTACCGGGGATCCACGGGCTCCACGGCTGCGCGCGGACGGGCTCATCGGTCTGCCAGACCACATTGAACTGGCCGTTGCCTTCGATTTCACCGATCATCACCGGCTTGTGCAGATGGTGGTTGGTGGCATCCATCGTCAGGGTAAAACCGGACGGCGCTTTAAAGGTTTGCCCGGCCATGGCGTCGCGCACTTTGTCCACGTCGGTGGTGCCGGCTTTGGTCACCGCCTGCGCCCACATATGCAGACCCACCCAGGTCGCCTCCATCGGGTCGTTGGTCACCACCGTATCGGCATTCGGCAGCTTGTGCGCTTTGGCGTAAGCGCGATAGTCGGCGACAAAGGCTTTATTGGTCGGGTTATCGACCGACTCAAAGTAATTCCATGCCGCGAGGTTGCCGACCAGCGGTTTGGTATCGATGCCGCGCAGCTCCTCTTCCCCCACCGAGAAGGCCACCACCGGCACGTCGGTCGCTTTCAGACCCTGGTTAGCCAGCTCTTTGTAGAAAGGCACGTTGGAATCGCCGTTGATGGTGGAGACCACCGCCGTTTTGCCGCCGGCGGAGAATTTTTTGATATTGGCGACGATGGTCTGGTAATCGCTATAGCCGAACGGGGTGTAGACTTCTTCGATATCTTTGTCCTGGATCCCTTTGGCATGCAGGAAGGCGCGAAGGATCTTGTTGGTGGTGCGCGGATAGACGTAGTCGGTTCCCAGCAGGAAGAAGCGTTTGGCGCCGCCGCCGTCCTCGCTCAGCAGGTATTCCACCGCCGGGATGGCCTGCTGGTTAGGCGCCGCGCCGGTATAGAAGACGTTGGGGGACATCTCTTCCCCTTCGTACTGTACCGGGTAGAACAGCAGGCCGTTCAGCTCCTCAAACACCGGTAGCACCGATTTACGCGAGACCGAGGTCCAGCAGCCGAACACCACCGCCACCTTGTCCTGGGCCAGCAGCTGGCGCGCCTTCTCGGCGAACAGCGGCCAGTTGGAGGCCGGGTCGACCACTACCGGCTCCAGCTTCTTGCCCAGCACCCCGCCTTTGGCGTTGATGTCGTCGATGGCCATCAGGGCGACGTCCTTCAGCGGCGTTTCGGAAATCGCCATCGTCCCGGAGAGCGAATGCATAATCCCGACTTTAATGGTGTCGGCGGCATAGGCCTGGAATGAGAGACCCATAGCCATTACAGAGGCGGAGAGTGCAAAAGCTTTTAATAACGTTCTTCGTTGCATGATTCACTCCTGAGTAGCGCAAAAATAAAGAATTAACAGCTAACCAGAGGTGATAAGGCAAAAACGGTGCCAGGTTGTGAGAACAGCGGGATGCGGCGCTGGCGGAGAGCGGAGAGGAAGGAGATGGCAGCGTTGCCTCATCACGGTGCAACGCTGCGCTAAGAAAGGCATTACCAGACGTCGGCGGCGATGGCGGTCACCAGACGAACTTTTTGCCACTGCTGGTCTTCGCTGAGGGCGTTACCCTCTTCCGTGGAGGCGAAACCGCACTGCGGACTCAGGCAGATCTGCTCAAGCGGAACATACTGCGCCGCCTCGGCGAGACGCGCTTTGACCCCCTGCGGGTTCTCCAGCTCGCCGTTTTTGGTGGTGATCAACCCGAGGACCACCTGCTGATGGCCGGGACGAATAAAGCGCAGCGGCGCGAAATCCCCGGAGCGGTCGTTGTCATATTCGAGGAAGAAGGCATCGACATTGACGCCGCCAAACAGCACCTCGGCCACCGGCTCGTAACCGCCCTCCGAGATCCAGGTTGAGCGGAAATTACCCCGGCAGACGTGGAGGCCCACCGTCAGATCGGCCGGTTTGCCCTCCAGCGCCTGGTTCAGCACCCGGGCATAAATGCGCGCCAGCGCATCCGGATCGTCGCCGCGCTCGCGCACCTGCTGACGCTGGGCATCGGAGCACAGATAGGCCCAGACGGTATCGTCCAGCTGCAGATAGCGACAGCCGGCGTCATAAAAGGCGCGGATCGCGTCGCGCCAGGTGGTGGCCAGGTCGTCGAAGTAGTCGCTGAGATCCGGGTAAACGGTGGCATCAATATCTTTCCGACCGCCGCGGAAGTGCAGCACGCTCGGGCTGGGAATGGTCATCTTCGGCTGCGCGTCGCCGCTGATGCTTTTCAGATAGCGGAAATCCTCCAGCATCGGATGGTCGCCGAACGCCAGCTTGCCGGTAACGCGCACGCCGTGGGCTTTGGTCTGCACGCCGTTGAACTGGATCCCCTGCTCGGCATCGTAACGCTCAACGCCCTGCAGGCCGTCGAAGAAATCGAAATGCCACCATGCGCGACGAAACTCGCCGTCGGTGACCACGTGCAGGCCGCAGTCGCACTGCTGCTGGACCAGATGACGGATCGCGTTATTCTCAATTTCGCGCAGCTGACCGGCGTCGATAAGCCCCTCCGCCAGCTGCTGACGCGCCTGTTTGATACTGTCCGGACGCAAAAAACTGCCGACGATGTCTGCGCGGAACGGGGCCTGTTGACGTTGCATGCTGTCTCCTTAGCGGTGGGCGCGTTAGTTGCCCACCGTGATAGTTCATTATTTGAATTTTTAGACATCTGGATGGCTATATGTCCAGATACTGGCATGCAGATCGACGGGCCGCAAACGAGAATATTTCATGGTACATGAAAAATATTCACTTACCGGCGACAAACGCATAACCCTCATCTTCCCAGCCGGTGATCCCGCCGAGCATCATTTTCACCGGCCGCCCCAGTTCGGCCAGCTTCAGCGCGGCAACGTCGGCACCGTTGCAGTGCGGCCCGGCGCAATAGACCACAAACAGGGTTTCCGCCGGCCAGGCCGCCATTCTCTCGGCGCTGATCTGGCTGTGCGGAAGATGCAGCGCGCCGGGCAGGTGACGCCTGGCGAAGGCCTCCTCGCTGCCGACCACGTGCAGCAGGACAAAGTCGACCTCGCCGGCACGCTGGGCGCTGTGCACATCGGCGCAGTCGGTCTCGAGATGCAGCTTATGGCGAAACCAGCGGATAGCCTCGGCGGAGGTGGCGGGGGTAAATTGGGTTACTACACTCATGGCGTCTTCTCCTTGTCTGTGATAACACTACTTTACTGACGCCCATTACCCTTATCTGCCGGCAACCATGACAGAAAACGCTAACATCCTGACAACCCCTTCGGTGACACTGTCACCTCACCGCGTGGTGGCCCTCGCCTACGATGGCCTGTGCACGTTTGAGTTTGGCGTGGCCGTGGAGATCTTCGGCCTGCCGCGCCCGGAAATGGGCGAGCGCTGGTACCAGTTCGCCGTCGCCGCCGTCGATGAAGGGCCTTTGAGAGCCACCGGCGGGGTCCGCCTGATGACCGACGGCGGCCCTGAGCTTCTCGCCCAGGCGCAGACCATCGTGGTCCCGGGCTGGCGCGGCATCGACGCCCCGGTCCCCGAAGCGCTGTGCGCCGCCCTGGCCGCCGCTCACGCCCGCGGATGCCGAATAATCTCCATCTGTTCCGGAGTGTTCGTTCTCGCCGCCGCCGGGCTGCTCAATGGCCGCCAGGCGACAACCCACTGGCGCTACACCGCGGCGCTGCAGTCCCGTTTTCCACAGATCCAGGTGGTGGAGGATGTCCTTTACGTGGGCGATGATTTGCTGATGACGTCCGCCGGCAGCGCGGCGGGGATCGACCTCTGTCTGCATCTGGTGCGCGAGGATTTCGGCAGCGAGGCAGCGAATGTGGTCGCTCGCCGCCTGGTGGTCTCTCCCCATCGCGATGGCGGTCAGGCGCAGCAGGTCCTGCGTCCGGTGGCCCGCAGCCGGGAGAGTCTGCGCCTTGGCCAGCTGTTTGATTATCTGCACCAGCATCTCGCCGCCAGCCACACCGTCGCCTCCCTCGCGCAGCGCGCCGGCATGGGAACGCGCACCTTTTTGCGCCGCTTTGAAGAGGCCACTGGCAAAACCCCCGCCCGCTGGCTGCTGGAGGAGCGTCTGCTGCGCGCCCGTCAGCACCTGACGGAGAGCACGATGGGCATCGACCAGATCGCTGAGCGCTGCGGATTTGCCAGCGCTGGCACCCTGCGCCACCATTTTCGCCTGCGCTTCGCGCTAAGCCCGCTGCAGTACCGTAAACAGTTTGCTGCTTCTCCGATTGCAAAATCCTCGCAGCCACGGACAATAGACGGCCACAGTAAACCGGTCGCCAGGATGGTCGATGATGAAGAAAGAGTGTCGGGTAGTGATCTATAAAGAGGGCCTGCTGGGCAGCCTGTTTTTTGGCGAAGCCAAAGCCGACCCTGACAAAATGAGCCAGTTTCTCAGCAGCTATACCCGCGAGGGCTGGGAGGTAAAAACCATGTCGGTGGAGCGCCGCCGTACCGCCCTGTTCTGGTCGCGGGAAGCATATCTGTTTGTGCTTGAAAGGCCCCTCTGACGGAGCCTGCGCCTGGTTTGCACGCTTAAGCCAGGCGTTGCCCGGCATCCGCGCTCAGGGCTGGCGGATATAGCCCTGCTCGTGCATTTTGCGCATGCCCTCCTCGCCAGCGCAGACCATCCCGGTGGTCAGCATGGCAAAACCAAAACGCTGATAGAACGCGATTTTATCGGCCACCGCATAGATAAAAATTTTGCCAAAGGGCAGCAGCTGCTCCCGGACCGCCAGCATCAGCTGTTGTCCGTAACCCTGCCCCTGTCGGTCGGGGACGATCGCCACATCCGACAAGTAGCTGCTCCAGGTGCAGTCGCTGATGGCGCGCGCCACGGCAATCAGCTGACCGTTCTCATAGCCAAACCAGCAGAAGGTGCTCTGGCGAAACGCCTGCTCCAGCTGCTGAACATCACGTTCATTCAGCCCGGCCTCGGCGACGATGGTCCGCACCCGCCGCCAGTCTACCCGCGCAATCGCCTCTTTGCCCTCAATCACCATCATGACCTTGTCTCCCGCCGTGTTCGGCATCTATTCCGGAAGAAAGATGTAGCATGCCGCCGCCGGGGATGCCAGGCGAAAAAACCAACGGAACAACGCGGAAAACGGGGGTGAGGCAAAAAAAAACCGCCATGTGACTGGCGGTAAATCAATGCTTGCATGGATAGATTGTATTTTGCATTTTTCGCAGGCAGAGGATCCTGACCTCTCTACGTTTGATCCCGAGGTTAGCATGGTCAACCTCAATAAATCCTCAACGGCCTGCGGCTAAAGCTTCTCCACCAACGCTTTTAGCTGCGCCAGGGTCTGCTGCCGGTCCTCCGCGTCGGCGAGCGGCCACGCCGACTGGCGCACGATGAGCCGGGTCGGCAGCAGCTCGCGGATCCGCATCTGCGGGGCCGCCATCAGAGCAATCAGCCGCTCCACGGCCCGTTTGCCCAGCAGATCGAAGTCCTGCGCCACCGTGGTGAGCGGCGGCTGAAAGTAGAGACTGTCGGCGGTATCGTCATAGCCGGTCACCGACACCGCCTGGCTGCCGCTGCGATTGAGCTGGGCCAGCGCGCTGAGTACCCCGAGCGCCATCTGATCGTTGGCCACCACAATGGCGCTGATCCGCGGCTGGAGGTGCAGCAGTTCGAAGGTTTTCTGCCAGCCGCTGGCGGCGCTCCAGTCACCGAACACCGTGGTTGAACGGGCAATGTTCAGACTGTGCAGCGCCTCGCGCCAGCTGGCGAGACGCAGACGGGCTGAAACCGAACTTTCCGGCCCCGCCAGCAGGCCAAATTCGCGATGCCCGAGCTCCCAAAGATGGCGCACGCAGGCTCCGCAGCCGTCGCGATGGTCGAAGCGCACGCAGCAGACATCGGCCTCCGGGGAGACGTCAAGAAACAGGCAGGCCATATCCGGGTTCTCTTTAACCAGCCGCTCGGCGGTGGCGCTCTCCAGCGGCAGGCTGACGATCACCCCGCGAATATGCTGGGCGCGCAGTTCGTCCAGCCGGGCCTGCAGCGCGGCGAAGTCGGCCTGCGCTGGCATCGCTATCGCCACCTCCAGCTGGTGCAGACTGGCATGGCTCTTTACCGCGGCGGCGATCTGCGAGGGGGCATGCAGGGTCAGCGAGGCGGTAATCAGCCCAATGGAGGGCGCCGCTTTGCCGGCGAGCAGCTGCGCCGAGCGGTTAGGCACGTAGTGCAGCGTCTGCATCGCGCGGATCACCTGCTCGCGGGTGCGGGCTGACACCACTTCCGGACGGTTCAGAACCCGGGAGACCGTCTGTTGGGAGACGCCCGCCGCGCGGGCGACATCCTCCAGGGTTGCGGTACGACGCGGCATAGTTTCTCCTCATCGACAAAATGTCGTGCGCTAACATTTTATGTTTAACGCACGACAAAAAACAGCGTATTACCCCCGCTTTCGTGATCGTCTGTTAATTTCATTTCCGCCGTCGTTGCTGGAAAAAACAAATTACCCGATAACGTTCTTCATTCTGTTTAGCGATCGACATTTTCTGACTCACCGGGGATTACTATGCCAATAAGCGATACCAGTCGCCGCCACGCGCCTGACTTCCACGCCGTCCTCGCCCGCGAAGACTGGCAGAACCAGACCATTACCCATCTCAACCGTCTGCCGGCCCATCCCGCGTTCGCCAGCTGGCGCGATGAGCTTGCCGCCCGCGATAATCATCCTTCGCCCCGTCGTCGTCAGCTGGACGGCGAGTGGCAATTTGCTTACGCCCGCAGCCCGTTTGCCGTCGATGCGCAGTGGCTGACGCAGGACCTGCCGGGCAGCCGCGGCACGCCGGTGCCCTCCAACTGGCAGATGGAGGGCTATGACGCGCCGATCTACACTAACGTCCGCTACCCCATCGACACCACCCCGCCGCGGGTGCCAGAGGATAACCCAACCGGCTGTTACTCCCTGCACGTTGCGATCGATGACGCCTGGCGCGCGGACGGGCAGACGCAGATTATTTTCGACGGCGTTAACTCGGCCTTTCATCTCTGGTGCAACGGCGCCTGGGTCGGTTACTCCCAGGACAGCCGCCTGCCGGCGGCGTTCGATCTCAGCCCCTTTCTGCGTCCGGGCGACAACCGCCTGTGCGTGATGGTCATGCGCTGGAGCGCCGGCAGCTGGCTGGAAGACCAGGATATGTGGCGGATGAGCGGTATTTTCCGCTCGGTGTGGCTGCTGAATAAGCCGCACCAGCGGCTGAGCGACGTCCAGCTGACGCCGACCCTTGACGCCCTCTGCCGCGACGGCACTCTGCAGGTTCAGGCGACCGTCGAGGCGACAGAAGCGGCGCTTGCCGGGCTCAGCGTCGGGGTTAGCCTGTGGCGCGGCGAGCAGCCTGTCGTTGCCCACCGTCAGCCGTTAGGCACCCCGACGGTGGATGAACGCGGCCGCTACGCCGAACGGGTCGATTTCTCCCTGGCGGTGGCGGAGCCGGCGCACTGGAGCGCGGAAACCCCGGATTGCTACCGGGCGGTGGTCTCCCTGTGGCGCGGCGAGGCATTGCTGGAGGCCGAGGCGTGGGATATCGGTTTTCGCCGCATCGAGATCGCCGACGGCCTGCTGCGCCTTAACGGCAAACCGCTGCTGATCCGCGGCGTTAACCGCCATGAGCATCATCATTTGCGCGGTCAGGTGGTCACCGAGGCGGATATGGTGCAGGACATTCTGTTGATGAAGCAGAACAACTTTAACGCCGTCCGCTGCTCGCACTACCCCAACGCCCCGCGCTGGTATGAGCTGTGCAACCTCTACGGTCTGTACGTGGTCGATGAAGCCAATATTGAAACCCACGGCATGGTGCCGATGAATCGGCTGTCAGACGATCCGGCGTGGCTGCCAGCCTTCAGCGCCCGCGTCACCCGGATGGTACAGAGCAACCGCAACCATCCGTGCATTATCATCTGGTCGTTGGGCAACGAATCCGGCGGCGGCGGCAACCACGAAGCGCTGTACCACTGGCTGAAGCGTAACGACCCGACCCGTCCGGTGCAGTACGAGGGCGGCGGCGCGGATACCACCGCCACCGATATTATCTGTCCGATGTACGCCCGCGTCGAACGCGACCAGCCGATCCCGGCGGTACCGAAGTGGGGGATCAAAAAATGGATCAGCCTGCCCGGCGAGCAGCGGCCGCTGATCCTCTGCGAGTACGCCCACGCGATGGGCAACAGCCTCGGCAACTTCGCCGATTACTGGCAGGCCTTCCGCGAGTATCCACGGCTGCAGGGCGGGTTTATCTGGGACTGGGCCGACCAGGCGATCCGCAAAATCTTTGACGACGGCAGCGTCGGCTGGGCCTACGGCGGCGACTTTGGCGATAAGCCGAACGATCGCCAGTTCTGTATGAACGGCCTGGTGTTCCCCGATCGCACGCCGCATCCGTCGCTGGTCGAGGCGAAGCACGCCCAGCAGTATTTCCAGTTCGCCCTGCTGTCGACTTCGCCGCTGCGGGTGCGCATCGCCAGCGAATACCTGTTCCGCCAGACCGATAACGAAGCGCTGCGCTGGCAGGTGCAGGCGGCCGGTGAAACCTTGTACCACGGCAACCTGACGCTGGCGCTCCCGCCTGAGGGCAGCGACGAGATAACGCTGCTCGACAGTCTGATCCTGCCGCCAGGCGCCCGCGCCGTGTGGCTGACGCTGGAGGTGGTCCAGCCCCAGGCGACAGCCTGGTCCCCGGCGGATCATCGCGTCGCCTGGCAGCAATATCCCCTGCCGGCGCCGCTGGCGCTGCCTGCGCCCACGGTGCCAGCCGGCGCCCCGGATCTTATCGTCAGCGATGAGGCCTGGCAGATCCGCGCCGGCACGCAGTGCTGGACCGTCGATCGCCGGACCGGTTTGCTGAGTGGCTGGTCGGTTGGCGGTCAGGAGCAGCTGCTGACCCCCCTGCGGGATCAGTTTATCCGTGCGCCGCTCGACAACGACATCGGGGTCAGCGAAGTGGAGCGCATCGACCCCAACGCCTGGGTGGAGCGCTGGAAAAGCGCCGGCCTGTTCGACCTTGAGGCGCGCTGCGTGCAGTGCGACGCCCAGCGTCTGGCGAATGAGACCCTTGTCGACAGCCGCTGGCACTACCTGCGCGGCGACGAGGTGGTGATTGTCAGCCACTGGCGTCTGCGCTTTACCGCGGACGGAACGGTGCGGCTGGCGGTGGACGGCGAGCGCGCGGAAACGCTGCCGCCGCTGCCGCGGGTCGGGCTGCACTTCCAGGTGGCGGATCAGCAGGCGCCGGTGAGCTGGCTGGGGCTGGGGCCGCATGAGAACTACCCCGACCGGCGGAGCAGCGCCTGCTTCGCCCGCTGGGAGCAGCCGCTGGCGGCGATGACCACCCCCTACATCTTCCCGACGGAAAACGGCCTGCGCTGTGATACTCAGGCACTGGACTGGGGACGCTGGCACGTCAACGGTCATTTCCACTTCTCCGTTCAGCCGTGGAGCACCCGTCAGCTGATGGAGACCGACCACTGGCACAAGATGCAGGCCGAAGACGGCGTGTGGATCACCCTTGACGGCCTGCATATGGGGGTGGGAGGCGATGACTCCTGGACCCCAAGCGTGCTGCCGCAGTGGCTCCTGACCCAAACGCGCTGGCAGTACGAGGTCTCATTGCGTTGCCTTTAATCCGTGGGGGCGGCAGCCCCCACCCTACAAACAGAATAACAAGGGATCATGGTGATGAAATTCTCTGAACTGGCGCCGCGAGAACGGCATAATTTTGTCTATTTCCTGCTGTTCTTTTTCTTTTACTATTTCATTATGTCGGCCTATTTCCCGTTTTTCCCGGTGTGGCTGGCGGACGTTAACCATTTAACCAAAACGGAAACCGGGATCGTCTTCTCCTCCATCTCGTTGTTCGCGATTATTTTTCAGCCGGTATTTGGTTTAATGTCGGATAAGCTCGGCCTGCGCAAACATCTGCTGTGGACTATTACGGTGCTGTTAATTCTGTTCGCGCCGTTCTTTATTTTCGTTTTCTCCCCGCTGCTGCAGATGAATATTATCGCCGGTTCGCTGGTGGGCGGGATCTACCTGGGGATTGTTTTCTCCAGCGGCTCCGGGGCGGTGGAAGCCTATATCGAGCGCGTCAGCCGGGCAAACCGCTTTGAATATGGCAAAGTGCGGGTCGCTGGCTGCGTCGGCTGGGCGCTGTGCGCCTCGATAACCGGCGTGCTGTTCGGCATCGACCCCAATATTACCTTCTGGATCGCCTCCGGCTTTGCGCTGGTGCTGGGTCTTCTGCTCTGGCTGTCGCGTCCGGAAAGCAGCAACAGCGCCCAGGTTATCGAGGCGCTCGGGGCCAATCGCCAGGCCTTTTCGCTGCGTACGGCGGCAGAGCTGCTGCGTATGCCGCGCTTCTGGGGCTTTATCGTCTATGTGGTGGGGGTCGCCAGCGTCTACGACGTGTTTGACCAGCAATTTGCTAACTTTTTCAAAAGCTTCTTCGCCAGTCCGCAGCGCGGTACCGAAGTGTTTGGCTTCGTCACCACCGGTGGCGAGCTGCTCAATGCCGTGATCATGTTCTGCGCCCCGGCCATCGTTAACCGTATCGGGGCCAAAAACGCCCTGCTGACCGCGGGGATGATCATGTCGGTGCGTATTCTCGGGTCGTCTTTTGCCTCATCGGCGGTGGAGGTGGTGATCCTCAAGATGCTGCATATGTTTGAGATCCCCTTCCTGCTGGTCGGGACCTTTAAATATATCTCCTCCGCCTTTAACCCGCGGCTCTCAGCCACCCTGTTTCTGATCGGCTTTAACCTGTCGAAACAGCTCTCAGGGGTGGTACTTTCCGCCTGGGTGGGCCGGATGTACGACACCGTCGGCTTCCATCAGGCCTATCTGATCCTCGGCTGCATCACCCTGAGCTTTACCCTGCTCTCGTTCATCACCTTGCGCGGCGGCAAAAGCCTGCTGCCGGCAGCGGAGACGCAGACCCCCGCCTGACCGGGCGCGCCCGTCAGGGATGACGGGGTTCACTCCACAATGCGCGTCTCTCCGCCGCTATTCTCCAGCGCATAGCGCTGGCAGGCAGCCCCGGCGGCGATAAGATCCGCCAGCTCTGCCGAGTGGCTGGTCAGCCAGATCTGGCTGTAGCGGGAGGCCTCGACGATCAGCCTGGCCAGCGCCGGGAGCATGTCGCGATGCAGGCTGTTCTCCGGTTCATTGATCGCCAGAAAGGCCGGCGGGCGCGGGCTGAGCAGCGCGACGGCGAGGCAGAGAAAACGCAGCGTGCCGTCGGACATCTCCGCCGCCAGCAGCGGGCGGCGGATCCCCTCCCGGCGCATTTTCAGCGCGAAACGCGAGTGCTCGTTTTCACAGTAAAACTGGCAGCCGGGAAAGGCGTCGGCGAGGATCTCGTGCAAAATCTCCTCCGCGCCGATCTCGACAATGGTCTGAAAGGCGGCCGCCAGATTATGGCCGTCGCTGTCGAGCACCGGCGAACGGTAGCCGACGGTCGGCTGGCGCAGCGGTGAATGGCGGCCGATAGCGAATTCATGGTAAAACCGCCAGCGGCGCAGGGTCTCGCGCACCCGCGACACCTCAGGAAAACGGTGCGGCTCGCCAAGCTGACCGAACACCGACTCGTTTTCATAAATACTCTCGGTGAAGGTGCTTTTCTCCCCGGCGACATCGACGAGGAACGCCGCCTGATTCTTACGCTGCAGTACGCGGGAGGAAGGCCGACGGGAATAGCCCGCCAGCCAGATGTTCTCTTCTTTGACGATGGGATCGAGCATGAACTGCGTCGGATAGGGCAATTTTTCCGGGAAACCAACCTGCAGTTCATAATCAAAGCTCTCCGTCCGACAGGCGATTTGCAGCCGGCGGGGATGGCGATCGAGGGGAGAACGATCTCCGGACCACATCATATTTTCAAGGCCCCCCTCTTCGCTGATAAATCCCGACAGCCTGCCGTCGGCAGCCGCGGTCAACAGATGGATAGCGTTGTAAATATTGGATTTGCCGCAGCCGTTAGGGCCGAAGACAATGTTCAGCGGCCCCAGCTCCAGCGCGATATCCCTGACTGAGCGAAAGTTTTGAATACGGATGTACTGAATCATGATGCGTCCTGGCCCGGAGAGAGAAGGCTGCCACAGTAGCAAAGCCGCGGCAGGGATACTATCGCCCCCTCTCTCCGACCGGGTTTAACAGAACATTTTTTTCATTCCGCGGGTCAGCGCCACCCGCGTCAGCTTGTCGCTATCCTGATGGGCGTCACTGAAAACGCCAAAGAAATAGCGTTCATCGTCAATGGTTTGACTCACGATACGATAGCTGAGCGGCTGGCCGGACGGCGCACCGTATTGCGCAGGGGTCACTGAGACCTCGGTCGCATCGTCGGCGACGCTGACCAGCAGTCCATCCGCCTTACCGCCCACCAGCATGACCTTAATTATCGGGTGCACCAGTTCCTCCCGGGATGGCATAGATCATTGGCAAACCGCGCAGCGCGGCGGGCGTATCGTCAGCAATCAGCGGCGCCAGCCAGAGTGCGGTCTTAAGTACTTTCTTATAGTTCATTGCGGCCTTGAGTCAAAAAATAGCGTGCTTAGGCTGAGCTAAATATTGATTATTCGAAATAAAAGATGACAAATGATGAAGGAAAAAAGAGGAATTGTGAATCAGCAAAACGCCAGGTTATTCTATTTTATCACTCCTCTACTCGCCTTTAATGGCCCTGATTCAAGGAAGTATTGCGGTTATGCGTTATGTTCGCCTGTGCCTTATCTCCCTGATTGCCGCCCTGCCACTGGCGGCATTCGCCAGCCCTCAGCCGCTCGAGCAAGTTACACGCAGCGAAAGTCAGCTGGCGGGCCGCGTGGGCATGTTAGAAATGGATCTGGCCAGCGGCCGCACGCTGGCCGCCTGGCGCGCCAGTGAGCGCTTTCCACTGATGAGCACCTTTAAAGTGCTGCTCTGCGGCGCGGTGCTGGCCCGGGTGGATGCCGGAGACGAACAGCTGGATCGGCGGATCCGCTACCGCCAGCAGGATCTGGTGGACTACTCCCCGGTCAGCGAAAAACACCTTGCCGACGGGATGACCGTTGGTGAACTCTGCGCCGCCGCCATCACCATGAGCGACAACAGCGCCGGCAATCTGCTGTTGAAGAGCGTTGGCGGCCCCGCGGGATTGACCGCTTTTCTGCGCCAGATCGGTGACAACGTCACCCGCCTTGACCGCTGGGAAACGGAGCTCAATGAAGCGCTTCCCGGCGACGTGCGCGACACCACCACCCCAGCCAGCATGGCCGCCACCCTGCGCAAGCTGCTAACCAGCCAGCGTCTGAGCGCCCGTTCGCAGCAGCAGCTGCTGCAGTGGATGGTGGACGACCAGGTGGCCGGTCCGCTGATCCGCGCCGTGCTGCCGGCGGGCTGGTTTATCGCCGATAAAACCGGGGCCGGCGAGCGGGGCTCACGCGGCATTGTCGCCCTGCTCGGCCCGAACGGCAAAGCGGAGCGCATCGTGGTGATCTATCTGCGGGATACGCCGGCGACCATGGCCGAGCGTAACCAGCAGATCGCCAGAATAGGCGCGGCGCTGATCGAGCACTGGCAGCGCTAGCCCGGCGAAGGCCGCGCGCCTTACCCGGCGCGCAGCACCTCGCAAGCGTGCCGGGCGATATGTGTGGCGGCAGCATCGGAGAGATGCCGGTCGGTAATGATGGTGGTAAAGCGGGTCAAGGGTAACGCCATAAACGTGGCCACCTGATTATATTTCGAACTGTCGCACAGCAGGATGCTTCTGGCGCTGACCTGGCTGACGGTCTCCTTGACGGTGACCTTGTTCTCATCAGGGGTGAATATCCCGCGACTGTCCCAGCCGCTGGCGGAGATAAAGGCCGTATCGATAGCCAGGTGGCGTAACGTACGCGCCGCCGATTCGCCCACGCAGGAGCGGTTCTCCCGGCACAGGGTGCCGCCGGTGTGGATCACGCCGCACTGGCTGGCATCGATCAGCAGCTGGGTTATCTCAAAATCGTTGGTGACCACCTGCAGGTCGTCCCGGTCGAGGATCGCCCGCGCCAGCGCCAGGGTGGTGGTGCCGGCATCGAGATAGATGCAGCTGTTTTTGGCGATGTGACTGGCCGCCAGCGCGCCGATGGCCTGTTTCTCTTCACTCTGTAGAGTGCTTTTCACCAGATGACTGGGCTCTGCGGCCAGACGGCTGACGGCGCGCACGCCGCCCGAGACGCTGACCAGCAGCCCCTGTTCTTCCAGCTTACTGACATCGCGACGGATAGTCATATGGGACACGCCGAGGATCTCCGTCAGCTCATTAATGCTCACCGCCCCGCGCTGCTCCACCAGGGCTAAAATACGCTGATGACGTTCTATTGGAATCACCGCTCTCCCCTTACCATTTTTTCACACCAGAGTTTACCACTCACGCCGGGAACCTGAAGATCCCCTGTGCTGTTATCGCGCTTGACCGCTGTTTTTTACGCTATTTTAGGGCAAGAATCGCCGTCGCGCAGCCACTTTCCGTCTGTGAATTTTTTATATTCATGTGGGTTATTCGTGATAACTCTCACATAATTTCACATGGCAACGCTTTATTCTATCATTAAATCACATTAATTAACGAATATTCACAAGGAGACCGTCATGACTGCACACACTAACGTCTGCGTGATTGGACTGGGTTCGATGGGCATGGGCGCCGCCCGCGCCTGCCTGCAGGCGGGCCTGAACACCTGGGGCGTTGACATCAATCCCGACAACTGTCGCGCACTGCTGGCGGCGGGCGCCAAAGGCGCGGGCCCCAGCGCGGTGCCGTTCGCCGCGGAACTGGATGCAGTTGTGCTGCTGGTGGTCAATGCCGCCCAGGTTCGGGGGATCCTGTTCGGCGAGAGCGGCCTCGCCGCCCATCTGAAGCCGGGTACCGCGGTGATGGTGTCGTCAACCATCGCCTCCGCCGATGCCCAGGCGATTGCCGCGGCGCTGGCGGAATACCAGCTATTGATGCTCGACGCGCCGGTATCGGGCGGCGCGGTGAAAGCGGCCGCCGGCGACATGACGGTGATGGCCTCCGGGAGCGATGCCGCCTTCGCCCGCCTCGCGCCAGTACTGGACGCGGTGGCCGGCAAAGTCTACCGCATCGGGAGCGACATTGGCCTCGGTTCGACGGTAAAAATCATCCATCAGCTGCTGGCCGGGGTGCATATCGCCGTCGCCGCCGAAGCGATGGCCCTCGCCGCCCGCGCCGGCATCCCGCTGGAGACGATGTACGACGTGGTGACCCACGCGGCGGGTAATTCGTGGATGTTTGAGAATCGTATGCAGCACGTCCTGGATGGCGATTACTCGCCAAAATCCGCCGTCGATATTTTTGTCAAAGATCTCGGCCTGGTGAATGACACCGCCCGGGCGCTGACCTTCCCGCTGCCGCTCGCCACCACCGCGCTGAATATGTTCACCTCCGCCAGCAACGCCGGATTCGGCCGGGAAGATGACAGCGCGGTGATCAAGATCTTCAACGGCATTACCCTGCCGGGCCATAAACAGTGAGGAGAGACAAGATGCAGCTTGGTGTCATTGCCGATGACTTTACCGGCGCCACGGATATTGCCAGCTTCCTCGTACGCAACGGCATGGCGACGGTGCAGCTAAACGGCGTACCGCCCCACGAACTGCCGCTGACCAGCGAAGCGGTGGTGATCAGCCTGAAAACGCGCTCCTGCCCGGTGGAAACCGCCGTCAGCCAGTCGCTGGCGGCCCTGCGCTGGCTGCAGGCCCGGGGCTGTCAGCAATTTTATTTTAAGTATTGTTCCACGTTCGACAGCACCGCGCAGGGCAATATTGGCCCGGTACTGGATGCTCTGCTGGCAGAGCTGGGCGAGACCCGGACGGTGATTTCCCCGGCGCTGCCGGTAAACGGCCGCACGGTCTATCAGGGGTATCTGTTTGTCGGCCAGCAGTTACTCAATGAGTCCGGGATGCGCCACCATCCGGTGACGCCGATGGAAGATGCCCACCTGGGCCGCTTAATTGAGCGCCAGGGCGGCGGAAAAGCGGCGCTGATCGCCTGGCCGATTATCGATCAGGGGCCGGAGGCGGTCGCTGCCGCGCTGGCGGCCATCAGCGATCCGGCGGTGCGCTATGTGGTGCTCGACGCCCTCAGTGAACAGCATTTGCTGACTCAGGGGGCGGCGCTGCGGGAGATGAAGCTGGTCTCCGGCGGCTCTGGTCTCGCCATCGGCCTCGCCCGCGACTGGGCGCAGCGCCACGGAACCCAGGGTGAAGGATCCCAGGCGGGCATGCCGCTGCCCGGCCCGGCGGTAGTGCTCTCGGGCTCCTGTTCGCTGATGACCAACAGCCAGGTGGCGGCCTATCGTGAACAGGCTCCCGCCCGCGCCGTCGACTTAAGCGCCTGCTTTACCGATCTGGAGGGCTATGCCGGGACGCTGGCGGCCTGGGTGGACGCAAACCGCGATTCGCCGCTGGCGCCGATGGTCTATGCCACGACTGAGCCGCAAACGCTGCAGCGGATCCAGGCGCAGTATGGCGACAAGGCCAGCAGCGAACGGGTGGAACAGCTGTTCGCCGCCCTCGCCGCCGCGCTGAAGGAGAAAGGGTTCACCCGGTTTATTGTGGCCGGAGGGGAAACGTCGAGCATTGTGGCGCAGACGCTGGGGGTCGAGGCGTTCCATATCGGGCCGACGATCTCCCCTGGGGTTCCCTGGGTGCGTGACACCCGCCAGCCGCTCTCCCTGGCGCTGAAGTCAGGTAATTTCGGCGATATCCAGTTCTTTGCCCGTGCCCAGCAGGAGTTTTGTCATGACTGAGCAACAGCTGCGAGATGAGATGGTGCAGATTGGCGCCTCGTTGTTTAACCGCGGTTATGCCACCGGCTCCGCCGGCAATCTGTCGCTCCTGCTGCCGGACGGCAACCTGCTGGCGACGCCGACCGGCTCCTGCCTGGGCGAGCTGCAGGCCCAGCGGTTGTCGGTGGTCACCCTGCAAGGCGAATGGATCGCCGGCGACAAACCGTCGAAAGAGATCGCTTTTCACCGGGCGGTCTATTTACATAACCCGGCCTGCAAGGCGATCGTCCACTTGCATAGCCACTATCTGACCGCGCTCTCCTGCCTGCAGGGGCTCGATCCGCACAATTGTATTCGCCCCTTTACTCCCTACGTGGTGATGCGGGTCGGCGACGTCCCGGTGGTTCCCTACTACCGACCGGGCGACGACCGCATTGCCGAGGCGCTGGCCGGCCTGGCACCGCGCTATAACGCTTTTTTACTGGCCAACCATGGTCCGGTGGTCACTGGCTCATCGCTGCGCGAAGCCACCAATAATACCGAAGAGCTGGAAGAGACCGCGCGGCTGATGTTTACCCTCGGCAATCGCGAGATCCGTTACCTGACCGCTGACGAAGTGGATGAACTGAGATAAAACCATGCCAAAATTTGCTGCAAATTTATCCATGCTGTTTACCGAACTGCCGTTCCTGGACCGCTTTGCCGCCGCCGCCCGCGCCGGTTTCGAAGCCGTGGAGTTTCTGTTCCCCTATGAGTATGCCGCCGGGGAAATTAAACAGCGCCTGCAGGAAAACCAGCTGCAGCTGGTGCTGTTCAATACCCCGCCCGGCGACGTTAACGCCGGGGAATGGGGACTCGCCGCCCTACCGGGCAGGAGCGCCGAGGCCCGGCGTGATATCGAGCTGGCGCTGGAGTATGCCTGCCAGCTGGATTGTCCGCAGGTGCATGTTATGGCCGGCGTGGTGCAGTCGGGGATGGATCGCGCGGCCTGCGAGGCGGAGCTTTTCGATAACCTGCGCTACGCCGCTGAGCGCTTTGCCCGCCACGGCAAGCGGGCGCTTATTGAAGCCCTGAATCCGCAGACCAAACCGGGCTATTTCTACCACAGTCAATATCAGACGCTGGAGATAGCGCAGCGGGTCGACCGGCCAAACATCGCCGTGCAGTTAGATCTGTTTCATGCGCAGAAAGTGGACGGCAATTTAAGCCATCTTATTACCGAGTATGCCGGTCAGTACCGCCATATTCAGATAGCCTCCCTGCCCGACCGCCATGAACCGGACGAGGGCGAGATTAATTATTCATGGATCTATGCGTTGCTGGATAACGTCGGCTATGACGGTTGGATCGGCTGCGAATATATCCCCAGGGCGGATACCCTTTCCGGACTGGAATGGTTCTCGCCCTACCGGAAAAAATAAAGCGCGGTTCTAAAAATATAACTCTCTGTACACCTGTTAATACCCGAGGCAAAACTATGTCGACATCGGCGCTGTTACTTATTGCGTTAGCCAGCGTAGTGCTGTTGCTCCTGCTGGTGATCAAAGCGAAAGCGCATCCTTTTGTGGCGCTCCTGATCGTCAGCCTGCTGGTGGCGTTCGCCACCGGCATTCCGGCGGATAAAATCATTACCACCATTGAAAAAGGCATGGGCGGCCTGCTCGGCCACATCGCCAGCATAATTATTTTGGGATCAATGCTGGGGGTGCTTATTGAAATATCCGGCGGCGCCGAATCGCTGGCGAAAACGCTGACCGGCGTGCTGGGTTCTAAACGGACTATTGCCGCCTTAACCATCGTGGCTTTTATTCTCGGCACGCCAGTCTTCTTTGAAGTCGGCTTTATTATCATCATTCCGTTAATTTACGGCTTCAGTAAAGTCGCCCATCTGTCGCCGCTGAAATTTGGCCTACCGATGGCCGGAGTGATGTTAACCGTCCATGTGGCATTGCCAACCCACCCTGGCGCGGCGGCTGCGGCAGGTATTCTGCATAGCGATGTCGGCTGGTTGATGCTGGCGGGAATTGGAGTGTCGATCGTCGTGGGTATCGTGGGCTATTTTGTCGCCCGGTCTATCAATCAGCGCCATTATCATCTGTCGATTAACGTGCTGGAACAGCAGCAAACGGCCGAGGTGCCCGACCTCTCCGTCAACGCCCAGCAGACCCGACTGGCGCCGCCGAATGCGCTGGTTATCGGCGGGCTGATCGTGGTGCCCATCGTGCTGATTGTTTCCGGAACGCTGTGTCAGGCCCTGCTGCTGCCGGATAACGCGATTCGCCAGCTGATGACCGTCATTGGCACCCCGCCCGTCGCCCTGCTGATCTCCCTGGGGCTGGCCAGCTGGACGCTGGGCATCCGGCGGGGGATGAACCTGAAAAAGCTGGGAGAAGTCACCGGCAGCGCGATCCCCTCCTCGGCGGACGTGATCCTCGTCGCCGGCGCCGGCGGCGCCTTTGGCGGGGTGCTGGTCGCCTCCGGCATCGGCAATGCCTTAGCCGAGGCGCTGGAGACGATTCATCTGCCGCTGATGCCCGCCGCTTTCCTGCTGTCGCTGGTGCTTCGGGCCTCGCAGGGCTCGGCCACCGTGGCGATCCTCACCACCTCCGGCCTGCTGTCACAGGCGGTTGTCGGGCTGGAGCCGCTGCAGCTGGTGCTGGTGACGCTGGCGACCTGTTTCGGCTCGCTCGGGTTATCGCACGTTAACGACGCCGGGTTCTGGGTGGTCACGCGCTATCTCGGGCTCTCGGTGCCGGACGGGCTCAAAACCTGGACCGTACTGACCACCATCATGGGGGTGACGGGCTTCCTGATCACCTGGCTGCTGTGGTTTGTACTGTAATATTCACCCGGGTGGCTCCGGCCACCTTATCGTGTCCCCTTCGCGGGGACTAACTCATTATCGCTGCCCGGCAGCTGGCCTCCCGCTGACTGCGTCACCGGTATAAAATAGCGTACGTGATAGCGCTTCTCCTCTGCCTCTCCTCCTTCCGCATGACGGGTCATGAAGCATTCAATGTCATGCCCATCCCGACGGCTTACCCCCAGCGTTGGCAACTGTTCCAGATAGAGATCGCTGGACAAACGGGCATAGCGTGACCAGCTGCCGTAGAATTCAACCCCCACATACAGCCCCGACCGGGTGGTCAACGCGGACGACGGCTTTCGCGCCTCGTGACAACCGACAAAGGCGTTAACCTCGACGTTAAGCTCATTTTGACTCGCTGCCGCGTAATCGGAGAGTATGGAAAGCGAACCGCCTCCAGCGGCGAAAAAACGGTCAACCTTTTGTCTGATAGCCGTCTTGGCGGTACTTTGCAACACCATATCCGACAGGCGCAGTTCATACTTCATCGGGTAGCCATAATAGACCCGCTCCGGCAGGGAACAGATCCGAGCCAAAGGCAGGCTCTCATCATCCGTGGGGAATTTTTTTAACAGTTTTGCCGTGTCCCAGTGCGCCGCGCAGCGGTACTCCCGTGGCGAAAGTGAGAAACGTTTCTTAAATTCCCGGGAGAAGGTCTGCGGCGAATCGTAACTTAACTGCCAGGCTATGGCGGCGATCGGTTGCCGCGTTAAACGCAGACTGACCGCTGCGATGGTCAGCCGCCGCAGGCGAATATACTGCCCGATGGGTAACCGGCCATATTGATAAAACACCTCGTACACAAACCGACGCGAATAGCCCATATACTGCGCCAGGTCATCGATCGCCGGGTTACAGTAGATATTATCCTCCAGCCACGCCAGCATTTTTAAATAGAGCATTTGCTTCATAAGCACCACATACTTCCTGTAATCTTGTCCTCCGCTAATTTTAGCAACAGATACTGGCTGCCACTAAGCTTTTTATGCATCGCAAAAATAAAAAAATTACCAAAGCGCTTAAAACACCTTCAAATATATGCTTATCATTTTGTTTATTAGGAACTTTCGCATACCAACACACCGTTATCTCACTTTTCCTGGCAGATATTGCATTAATGAAAAACATCCCTTAGATTACCCCAGCTAAAAAAGGCCTTCGCATCACCATTATATTCTTTAATTTATTCTGACACTTTTTTCATACCCCACAGGGAAGTTATATGACGAATTTTTTGATCAATATAAAAAATCACTATTTGCGAGTCGCTATTGCGGAGCTGGTGGATGAAGCGATGAAGACCTACGGGGGATCAGCGTATCAGTTTTCTCAACAATGGAACGCGGATGGGATGGCGCAAGCTAATGTGATCTTCACGGAAATGGTGGCGGGAGAATGGTACCTGTGTCATGACCTGTTTCAGCATGCCCCAGAGCAATACACGCTTTTTATTTTTCAGGACAATGAACAAGCTACCGCCGAAGAGGGTTTACCCAACTGTCTGCGTCAGGCGGTGTTTATGCCTCCCCACGCTCCCGTTCAGCGTCTTAAAGATGAGATAGCCAGCGCGATTCAGCGCCCCTTGCCACCTCAGCAAGACCCGTCCTTCAATCGCCTGCGGCGTTGCATCAATTGCGCCTGCAAGTCGGTCAGCGATGCGCAAACCAAAGTCATTTACGCGTTCAGTATTGGTCTAAGTCCGCATGAAGTCGCCGCGGCGCTAAAAATTAGCCACAAAACCATTCACTCGCATAAAAAGAATATTATGAGCAAGTTCAATTTGCACAGCCGCCAGCAATTTAACAACCTCGTAAAACTACTCGCCAGACGTTAATACAATCGTCATTATATTACCTCTGCAGATTATCTTCTGGAACGGAAGACGTAGCGTCTTTTGCGTCTTTCCTGAATATAAGAAAGACCACTCCACAAAGAAATGACGGGACAAAAAATCAGACACAAAATAATAAATAAGTCGCTCATATCAGACCTGAAAAAAGGAATTAAACTTACGTTGATAATATGGATTTGCTTTTAATCAGGCAAGACCAGCATCTCTTTTTGAGAGCGGGTAATATAATGGCAGGATAATTCCTGGTGGCGAATGTTAACCGATAATTTAAGGAGGTGGGCCTATACCACAGGAGGAGTGAGCGGCCTGATTCCCCCTTTTGCATTGTAAATGAGAAAAAGATAGCTAAACCTCAGATTCCCTGTAGAGTGAAGGTAATCACAAAGTGAAGCTCCCGTTCCGCGTAGCGGACATCACGGTTGGTTAAATGTCAGAAAAAACAGCCACACTTCTCTGGGGGTCTGGCCATACCTCCCTCAATACGCGCTGTGCGGACCATCACGCGCTGCCGCAGCGACCGGAATGATTATGCTAACCACCCTGATATACCGCAGCCAGGTTAATCCTGCCCGCCCGCCCACCGATCTCGACGCTTTAATTCATCGCGCCAGCGGGAAAAACATGCCTCTTGGCATCACCGGTATTCTGCTGTTTAACGGGCTGCAGTTCTTCCAGGTGCTGGAGGGAAGCGAGGAGGATCTTGAGTCGTTATTCCACGAGATACAGAGCGATCCGCGCCATCGCGACGTGGTGGAACTGATGCGCGACTATTCGGCCTACCGTCGTTTTCACGACACCGGAATGCGCCTGCTGGATCTTCGTCTTTTCGAAGCCGACAGCGCGCTGGAGGAGCTCCTGCGCTTTAGCTCGTTTGGGGTCACCGATCCGGTCAACGACCGGATGTTCCGCCTGATTAGCGCCTTTATCGCCGACGGTGGGCGCTATTGTCTGCCTGAGCCGCTGCAGCCTTCTCGCTGGACGATGATGCCTGCCCCGGCCACTGCCATCGCGCGCCACCTGCCCGATCAACCTTGCCAGTTTGCCCTGCAGGCCATCGTCGAGCCGGCCAAAAAGCGGGTCTCTTCCTTTGAAGCGCTGATCCGCAGCCCCACCGGCGGATCTCCTGTAGAGATGTTTGCCGCCATCCCGGCGGAGGATCGCTACCGTTTCGACCTCGAGAGCAAAGCGTATGCCTTCTCTCTCGCCGGTCAGTTACCGCTTGGTAAACACCAGTTGGCCATTAACCTGCTGCCCGGTTCGCTGTATAACCACCCTGACGCCGTAGGCTGGCTGATGAACAGCCTGCTGGCGGCCGGCCTCCGACCGGACCAGGTGCTGATAGAGGTTACCGAAACGGAGGTGATCACCTGCTTTGACCAGTTCCGCAAGGTGCTCAAAGCGCTGCGCGTCGCGGGCATGAAGCTGGCCATCGACGACTTTGGTGCGGGTTACTCCGGCCTGTCGTTACTGACCCGCTTTCAGCCCGATAAAATCAAAGTGGATGCGGAGCTGGTGCGCAATATTCATATCAGCGGCGCCAAGCAGGCGATTGTCGCCTCGGTCGTGCGCTGCTGCGAGGATTTGGGCATCACGGTGGTGGCGGAAGGCGTCGAAACCCTGGAAGAGTGGTGCTGGCTGCAGTCGGTGGGCATTCGCCTGTTTCAGGGGTTCCTTTTCTCCCGACCGTGCCTGAACGGCATCGGGGAAATTTGCTGGCCGATAGCGCGTCAGGCAACGGATCTGTAAGGCCGCGGTAGTCGGCAGCGTCACTGCCAGTGGGGGAGCTTTTCACCCAGCGCCGCCAGGGCGAAGCGCACCGCTTTCGCCACCACTGTCTCGCAGTCGCCGGTAAAGCGCAGCCGTTGAGTTTCGATCTGGCCGCGAAAGTTCCAGGCAAACCATACCGTGCCGGCGGGGGTACCATCCTCTCCCCCCTCCGGTCCCGCATAGCCGCTGATGGCGATGGCGATGTCGGCCCCGGCTATCGCCAGCATACCGCTGGACATCTCCTTCACGCACGCTTCGCTGACAGCGCTGTGTTCCGCCAGGGTTTCCGCGCGCACCCGCAGCACATTGCGCTTGGCTTCATCGCTGAAGGTGACCACGCCGGTATCATAAAAGGCCGCAGTATCAGCCTGAGCACAGAGCGCTGCCGCCAGATTGCCGCCGGTGCAGGATTCCGCAGTGGTGAGCCGCCAGCCGCGCGCGATAAGCGCCCGGGCCACCTCGGCGGTCAGTTGATGAGTATGTTGTGCGTCTTTATCGATCTCGTCAGCCATTCTCACTCCTCGCCGAATTTGAAAAGTATCACCGCCACACTGCCCTGTTAACAGGATAGCATAGTGATTTCTCTCGTCGCCTGGAGGCCGTTTACGCCACCTTGAGTGGATAAAATAAAGGCCCGCAGCGCGGGCCTTGAAAGGAACTACCTCGGCACAGAAGCGGAATCACACTTTGTGTTCGATCACCCGCCCCTGGTTCTCAATGGCAATTTTGCGCGGTTTTTCGCTCTCGGGGATCTCCTGATGGATAGCAATTTTTAAGATCCCGCTCTCCAGCTGCGCCTGATTAATCTGGGCGTGTTCGGGAAGCGAAAAACTAAGCTGGAAATCAGCCCGGCGAATGCCTTTATAAATCCAACCCTGGCTGTTTCCGGAATGATTTTCGGTTTGCGCGCGTTTACCGGTAATATGCAGATTACCGCCTACGGTCTCTATTTCCAGTTCATCATCTTTCCAGCCAGGCACGCTGACGCTGAGCAGGAAATTACTGTCATCCACTTTCTGTAAATCGTAGGCTGGTAAGGTCCCCACCGGCGTATCGCCCGTTAACTGGCTGAAAAGACGGTCGATACGGTTAAAGCGATCGGCAAAAAGGGAATCAGCAAATACCGGGAGTGCTGACAAGGTTTTGAGTGCCATAATTAACCTCCTGAATATCCATTCAAAAGCTCAACATGAAGGCAAGCATTGCTTGTCCGCTTTATAAAATAATAGCTAAAGCGCGTTTTTCAAGACCTGAAATAAAAAAATTTCTTCGTCAGTCACAGAAACAAATAACCAGGTCAGGTGGCAAAGTGACCCCCGCCAGACGGCGGGGGCTGGGGTGCTTCTGAGTCCCATAACTGATGCTGTTTAACATTCAATAAACAGAAGCGTCATGTATATATTACTTGTTCAAGGGGATGTCAACGCCCGAATCGCGCCCCCTCACCCGTCGCCCTGCAATAGCGCCACGAGAAATGCGGTTCCCCTGACGATCGTTTCGCCAGCTGCGGCGGCCTCGACATCACATTGGCCTCGCTGGCGCCAGTTGGAAGACACTGGCGAAAATTTACGCCGTCAGGGAAGGAACCTTTCTCATCCCTCCGTGCCTAATAACCTGCATACGCACTTTCTGAGGCATCACTATGACCGGCATTTTTATCTCTACCACCCTGTTCGCCCTCTTCGCGTCGATGTTGATCGGTCTGGGGATGGTATGGAAAGGCATCTCCAACAACCCGGATAACTAATCCTTTTTGGACGCCGTTGCCATTCACCTGATGCAGCGGCGGGTCAATACACCACCCTCTACCCCATCCACACTTCTTGTTCAGGCGACAAATGCTCAGTATTTGCGCCCGCGAACCCTTTTGCGAAATAAAAATTCACATGGCGAATGTGTAACTTCAATTAATATAGTTCAGGCCAGAATTAAGGCCTGCAATGTAGGCAACTTAAGTAGTATGTGCCTAAGCGTCAGCTATAAGCCTGCGAAAAGAATTCACAATCGCATGATTTCAAAATCATGTCTAACCGCGCCCCTTCCCTGCTGAACTATACTTTCCTTCAGATATCTGGCTGGAGGTGGCGATGTGCGGACGTTTTGCGCAAGCGCAGACGCGTGAAGCATACCTGGCGTTTCTCGCAGAAAAGGCCGAACGCGATATCCCCTGGGACCCGGAGCCCATTGGGCGGTATAACGTCGCGCCAGGGACAAAAGTGTTACTCCTGAGTGAAAGGAATGAGCAACTCCACCTCGATCCCGTTCACTGGGGCTATGCGCCGGGATGGTGGGATAAATCACCGCTGATTAATGCCCGGGTTGAAACCGCTGCCACCAGCAGGGTGTTCAAACCGCTGTGGCAGCACGGGCGGGCGATCTGCTTCGCCGATGGCTGGTTTGAATGGAAAAAGGTCGGAGGCAAAAAGCAGCCCTACTTCATTCAGCGAAAGGATGGCCAGCCGATATTTATGGCCGCTATTGGCAGCACCCCCTTCGAACGCGGGGACAGCGCCGAAGGATTTTTGCTGGTGACCGCTGCCGCCGATCGCGGTCTTGTCGATATACATGACCGCCGGCCTCTGGTCCTGACGTCGGAAGCCGCCCGGGAATGGATGAGGCAGGATCTCACCGGCGCGGAAGCGGAGGAGATTGCCAGGGACGGAAGCGTCTCCGCCGACGATTTCACCTGGCACGCGGTATCGCGGGCGGTCGGCAATCTGAACAATCAGGGGCCAGCGTTAATTGAGCCAGTAGAGTGAGCGCCTCACTCTGTGGCCGATCCCCCGCCTGATGCGCCGGCTGCGGTGCGATCCAGCCTTGCCAATAAGCCCCCGCGGGTTATCCCGACTGGCTTAACCACTCGCTTAAGGTCAACGAATAAAGCAGACTCGGCGGCGCATTTTCTATATCGGCAATCTCGTTGATGAACCTCAAGCCTGCTTTCTCGAGCACTTTTCGCGAGGCCAGGTGATTCGCCCTCACCACCGCTGAAATCTCCGTGAGTTTGATCGCCTCGAAGCCATATCTTACCGCCGAGGTCGCGAGGTCGGTGGCCAGCCCTTTTCCCCATGCTTCTGTTGCGAATCGATAGCCAAGATTGTTGAGGATGACATCGTTATAGCGACGAATAGTTAAGCCGCCAAAGCCAATGATTTTTTCCGGAGCATCACGCGCCGATATGGCCCAGTTGCCAAACCCGCGATCGTGCCAGTGGGCAAGCCAGCGCTGGAGAACCGTACTGGCATAGTCAATATCCGGGTAGGGTCCTGCGGGGTTAAAGGTATTAGTCGCCGGATCGCCATAAATTCGGTAAAGATCGGCGACATCTTCAGCCATGACTGGGCGAAGACGCAGGCGATGAGTCTCAATATGCAAACGTATCTCCTTGACGAGTGAGGTGGCCCGCGACGCTTCGCGAACCCTCCCTGCCGTGGTGGATGCCTGGGACTTGTTCAAGCGGACCTGAGAAGCGCGATTAAACAGATACTTCCGGCAATAAAAATAGGATATGTTAATCCGGAAACGGGATCCCCTTTTGTCGGCGCCACGCATATCGTTACCGAGTGAAAACAGGACTGTAAATGATCGATGACATCCGCTACCTGATAGTCTTTGCCAAAATTGTCGAGAGCGGTTCTGTTTCAGGCGGCGCCGCGGCGTTAGGGTTGTCGACCGCAACAGCAAGCGCACATTTATCCAGGCTTGAGAAAAACCTTAACAGCGCTTTGCTCTACAGAAATACCCGAAAGCTTTCTCTAACACAAGATGGCGAAAGTGTGCTGGAGACCGCCAGGTCGATGCTCGAGCTTTATGAAAAAGGCGTCATTGAGTTTAAGCAACGTTCGGTATCCACAGCCGGTAAGCTGCGTATTTCCATACCTGCCGTTTTTTTAAACAGCCCATTCACTCACCATCTTGCAAATTTCATTAAAGAGAACCCGGATATTGCTCTGAGCATTTCTTATAGTGACCTGCGCGAGGACATTATTGCCGACAGTATTGATGTCGCCTTTCGCATTGGCGAGCTCCCCGATAGCGCTCTCAAGGCACGGCACCTGTTTGTTCTGCCGCGAAAGCTGGTGGCAGCAAAGGGCTTTCTCCTGCGCTATCCCCCCATTGATCATCCCGCTATGCTTGAATCAATGCCGTGGATTGGGCTGACGATGAGGGAGAATGTGCGCGAGTTCAGACATCGCAACGGCGAACAGGCGATAATAAAGTATACACCCGGCGTGTATGTCGATAGTGTTGAAGCCGCCTATGCCCTTGCCAGACAACAAATTGGCCTGGCCGCTCCGCCGCGTTTTCTCTGCGAAAAGGATATCCGCCGCGGCGACATGCAGGAACTACTTCCTGACTGGTCATTAGCCCCGCTAAAAGTGTATGCCCTATGGCCTGGCAATATTTCAGTTAGCGGCGCGGCCTATAAACTGATTAATTATATCTATAATGCCATTGAACATCAGCCGCTATGAATAGGTAATATACTGCGAATACAGTATGTAACCCGCAGTCATGCACAATAATCCGCCCATCACCAGATTAAACAGGCGGATCTGTGCTCTGCTTTTGAGAATCGCTGACATTTTATCACCGAATATCGCCCAGGCCGCCAGGGACAGATAGCAGACAAAAAAGTAGATGATAATAAATAGCGATATACTCAGGCGCGACGAGGGTTCAGAAAACAAGGCGACGCCAGAGGCACAGGCAGCCCAGGCTTTAGGATTGAGCCATTGCATTAAAAAACCCTGCGCAAACCCCGGCGCCTGTGCTTTTTTCAGTGTCCATTCCGGATGTGAAGTAGCAATTTTATAGCCCTGAAACAAGATAAATAACGAACCAACGATATTCAGATAGCTAAAAAACCAGGGGGACGTTGCGATGGCCGCGTAGAGTCCAAAACTAATAAAGACCAGTAACAATGTAAAACCAATAGTGGCGCCCGAGACGAAAGAAAATGTTTTTCTGAATCCATGCGCAGCGCCGGAAGAGATAATAATCATATTAACCGGACCTGGCGAAAATGACAGGGCCAGCGCAAACATAAGCATAGTAACAATCAAAACCATTTATTTATCCGTTTTCCAGGGAGAGATATCGTGGCAGGTGGTTTTATTACCACCTGCATGAGGTTATTGAAAGACTACCTCGATATCGCAACGGGATTAAGTGGCTTTTCTCTAAATGTGTATTTGATTATTTTCGCGCTATTTCTCCTGACCGGCGCCTGGCGCAATCCCCTGCGATCAAAGCACGGCCAGTGAAAAGCGCCTGATAAGGAAAACACCCAATCGATCGCTTCTCACCGCCCGATGGCCTATGCGCTCAAACCGCGATTTTTCAGCATCGGCTCAATCTGTGGATCGTGCCCGCGCCACTGGCGATAAAGTTCAGCTAAATCAGCGCTATTGCCGCGCGACAGAATCGCTTCCCGGAAGCGCTGACCGTTCTCACGGGTCAAACCGCCCTGCTCCACGAACCACTGATAGCCGTCGTCGGCCAGCATCTGGGTCCACAGATAGGCATAATAGCCTGCAGCATAGCCGCCGCCGAAGATATGGGAGAAGTAGCTGCTGCGATAGCGCGGGGGAACGGCCGCCAGATCGAGGTGTTCTTCCCGGAGTACCCTCTGCTCAAATGCGTCCACCTCGTCCGGAAATCCGGTGGTCGACAGCGTGTGCCAGCGCATATCGAGCAGCGCGGCGGCTAGCAGCTCGCTCATGTCATACCCTTTATTGAAGGTTGCAGCACGCAACATATTGTCGCGCAGCGCCTCCGGCATCGGCTCTCCGGAGCGATAGTGCTTCGCATAGTGGGCGAATACCTGCGGATGGCTGGCCCAGTGTTCGAAGATTTGCGACGGAAACTCGACAAAATCCCGCGGGGTATTGGTCCCGGAGAGGCTGGCATAGCGCTGGCTGGCGAACAGTCCGTGCAGTGCGTGGCCAAACTCATGGAACAGGGTGATCACCTCATCCCATGACAACAGCGCGCTCTGTCCGCTCTGCGGCCGGCTATAATTGCAGACGTTATAGATAACCGGGCGCTGCTCCCGCAGGGTCGACTGTTCGACAAACACGTCCATCCAGGCGCCGCCGCTCTTTGAATCGCGCGCGAAATAATCACCGTAAAACAGCGCCATCCCTTCGCCATTGTGGTCGAAGACCTCCCAAACCCGCACATCCGGGTGGTACACCGGGATGTCAAAGCGTTCCACGAAGCGGAGCCCAAAGAGCTGCGATGCCGTCCAGAAGACGCCGTCCTGCAGCACGCGCTCGAGGGCAAAATAGGGTTTGAGCTGTGCGTCATCAATGGCATAGGCAGCCCGCCGCACCTGCTCGCTGTAGTAGAGCCAGTCCCATGCCTGCGCGCGAAACTCCCCGCCTTCGTTGTTGATCACCTGCTGGATGTCCGCCAGCTCACGTTCCGCCCTCGCCCGCGCCGCCGGCGCAATCTGACGCATAAAGCCCAATGCCTCCGCCGGAGAAGCCGCCATTTGATCGGTCAGCGCCCAGCTGGCGTAATTTGTCGCCCCCAACAGTTCCGCCTGCTGCGCGCGGATAGCCGCCAGCCGCAGCACCAGACTACGGGTATCATGCTCATCGCCCTGCTGATTGCGCGTCCAGCCGGCGGCGAAGAGATTCTCCCGCGTTTGCCGGTCGCGCAGCGCAAGCAGCTGCGGCTGCTGGGTGGTGTTGGTCAACGTCAGCAGCCAGCGATCGCCGAGCCCTTTTTCCCGCGCCGCGTCGGCCGCTGCCGCTATCTCCTCATCGGTCAGGCCATCCAGTTGATGCCGGTCATCGACCACCAGGCCACCGCTTTTCGCCGCCCCCAGCAGCCGCTGCTGGAACTGACTTTGTAAAGTGGCCGCTTCGGTGTTCAGGGCGCGCAGCACCGCCTTCTGCGCCGGGGCCAGCGTTGCCCCGGCGTGAACAAAGCGTTGCCATGTCAGGGTCAGAAGACGCCGGGATTCGTCGTCAAGCGAGAGCGTCTCGCGCTGCTCGTAGACGCTGTTCACCCGCTGGAATAAAGCCTCGTTGAGCCAGATGTCATTCCCCAGCCCGGCGAGCTCGGCGGAAAATTGTTCATCCAGTGATTGCAGATAAGGGTTGGTATGGGCGCTGGCCATGGCGAAAAAGACCCGCGTCACCCGCGCCAGCAGCTGTCCGCTCTGCTCCAGCGCCTCGAGCGTGTTGGCGAAACTGGCCGGCTGCGGATTGTCGATAATGGCGCGGATCTCCTCGCGCTGCTGCCGGACGCCCTCATCAAACGCCGGCCGATAGTGACTGTCTTCAATCAGATCAAACCGCGGCGCCTGGTAAGGCAACAGACTGACGCTAAAAAAGGGGTTTTGTTCGGACATCTTTCTCTCCTGTACAGGCTTATCCTGTAAGATTAGGCTTCTCCTTAAGGGGTCGCAATGATTTCCGTTACCGGTCGCCGCCTGTGCGTGCTATGGTATGAAAACACAAAAAGCGTTGAGGAACAGTAAGATGATTATCATGGTCACCGGCGCCACTGCCGGTTTTGGTGAAAGTATTACTCGCCGTTTTGTCGCTAACGGTCATAAAGTGATTGCGACCGGACGTCGCGAAGAGCGCCTGAAGACGCTGAAAGACGAGCTGGGCGATAATCTTTATATCGCGCAACTGGACGTTCGCAACCGCGCCGCTATTGAGACGCTGATTGCCGACCTGCCCGCCGAGTGGCAGGCAATCGATGTGCTGGTGAACAACGCGGGTCTGGCGCTCGGTCTGGAGCCGGCGCACCGCGCCAGCGTGGAAGACTGGGAAGATATGATCGACACCAATAATAAAGGGCTGGTGTACATGACCCGCGCCGTCCTGCCGGGCATGGTGGCGCGCAATCGCGGCCACATCATCAACATCGGCTCCACGGCAGGCTGCTGGCCTTACGCCGGCGGTAACGTCTATGGGGCGACCAAAGCCTTCGTCCGTCAGTTCAGCCTCAATCTTCGCACCGACCTGCACGGCACCGCGGTGCGCGTCACCGACATCGAGCCGGGTCTGGTGGGCGGCACCGAGTTCTCGAACGTCCGCTTTAAAGGCGATGACGCCAAAGCCGGTAAAACCTACGAGAACACCGAAGCCCTGACGCCGGAAGATGTGACCGAGGCGGTCTGGTGGGTGGCCACCCTGCCGAAACACGTCAACATCAACACCCTGGAGATGATGCCGGTGAGCCAGAGCTTTGCCGGACTCAGCGTTCACCGCCAGGGCTAACCGTCAGCCACCCGGCCTGCTGGCCGGGTATGGGCGGAACCGCAAAAAACGCGTAAAATAGTGCGCATAACCCCATAAAAAGTAACCATCAATGGCCGCAGAATCGCAACTGAATCCGACGCAACCCGTCAATCAGCAAATTTATCGCATCCTCCGCCGGGATATCGTTCACTGCCTGATCCCGCCTGGCACGCCGCTGTCGGAGAAAGAAGTCTCCGTGCGTTTTGCGGTATCTCGTCAGCCGGTGCGCGAGGCCTTTATTAAGCTGGCGGAGAATGGACTTATCCAGATCCGTCCCCAGCGCGGCAGCTACGTCAACAAAATTTCCCTGTCTCAGGTGCGCAATGGTTGCTTTGTCCGCCAGGCGATTGAATGCGCGGTGGTCCGCCGTGCCGCTGGCATGATTAACGATGAGCAAGTCTATCAGCTGGAGCAGAATCTTCATCAGCAGCGTATTGCCGTCGACCGTCAGCAGTTAAACGACTTTTTCCTGCTTGATGATGAATTTCACCAGAAGTTGTCAGTTATTGCCGATTGTCAGCTGGCCTGGGATACGGTGGAAAACATCAAAGCCGCTATTGACCGCGTGCGCTACATGAGCCTCGACCATGTCTCCTCCCCGGAGATGCTGCTGCGCCAGCATCATGAAATTTTCACCGCGCTGGAAAAACGCGACGCCGAGGCGGTCGAGAAAGCCATGAGTATTCATTTGCATGAAATCAGCGAATCCGTGCTGTTGATCCGCCAGGAGAATCGCGACTGGTTTAGCGAAGAGTAAGGATCAGACGGCTGCGAAATAAGGCAGACGCAGCCGTCGTAATGGAAAGGATTATCTGACCACCAGCACCGGCGTTTTGGCGTAGCGCAAAATGGATTCGGCGTTGGAGCCCAGCAGATGGGTGGAGATCCCCGGTTTGCGGGAGCCAATCACTATCACATCGAACGCTTCGTTGTTACTGATAGCCAGAATTTCATCGCGCACGTTACCAAAGACGACCCGGGTATGGATCCGCGACATCGGTATGTCGAACAGTCGCGCCACCTCGCGCATCTTTTTCTCCGACTCTTCCTGCATATAGGCTTCGAATTTACGAATATCCGCCGTAAACCCGCGTAATAACGAACGGCTGCTGTTCGGCAGAACGTTGAGCAAGGTGATTTCGCCATTTTCCGCCGACGCGAGAAATTCCGCGTGACGCACTGCCTTATCGCTTAAATCCATTTCAAAAACATCAACAGGCAATAAAATTTTTTTATACATGGCCCGCACTCCTTTTCCAGAGAAAGTGATTTTTCAATAACTTAACTATGCCATTTTTGCGGTGAATGACCAGCCTTTATTCGGAAAAATAACAGCTAATTATCTTTAGTAAATCAGGGAAATATAGAGTTATGTAAGGACATTGCGGTCGATCATATTTTTAGTCTGCTAAAAGCGATCTACAGCAAAAAAAGATATATCAGCGGAACCGTGCGGAAACAGCAGAAGAGCCGGTGTCGACCCCATGACCGACACCGGGAATAAACGATTATTGCGCCTCAGCCCATGCGGCAACGGTGGCTTTGGCCCCCTGACGCTGCAGCGCAACATAGGCGCGGGTCACCGCCGAGACGAACCGAGCTTCCTGCGGCAGTTCACGGCCGAAGATGGCCTCAATGCCCAACAGCGCTTTGACGCGCGCTTCGCCATCGGCGCTGGCGGCAACCGCCTCCTTGATCACCGGCAGCAGCGGATCGCAAATTTCGATCGCCTGGCCGGCGTCGTCAACACCGCCGACATAGCGCATCCAGCCCGCCACGCCCAGCGCCAGCAGCGTGAAGTCATGCTGGTGCGCCAGGTGCCAGCGTACCGAGTCCAGCATGCGCTGCGGCAGCTTCTGGCTACCGTCCATGGCAATCTGCCAGGTACGGTGTTTGAGCGCCGGATTGCAGTAGCGGTCAATCAGCAGACTGGCATAGTGTGACAGATCCACCCCCTGCACTTTCAAGGTCGGAGCCTGCTCGTCCAGCATCAGCGCCAGCGCCGCGCGGCGGTAGTTGTCATCCTGCATACAGTCGTTGATATGCTGATAACCGGCCAGATAGCCGAGATAGGCGAGGAACGAATGGCTGCCGTTGAGCATCCTCAGCTTCATCTCTTCGAAAGGCACCACATCGGCGACCAGCTCCGCCCCCGCTTTCTCCCACTGTGGACGTCCGGCGACAAAGTTATCCTCAATCACCCACTGGCGGAAAGGCTCACAGGCCACGCCAGCCGGGTCGCGCACGCCGGTCAGCTGTTCAATTTTATCGAGGGTTTCCGCCGTCACCGCCGGGACAATACGGTCCACCATGGTCGACGGAAAGGTGACATTCTGTTCTATCCATGCGGCGAGATCCGCGTCCAGCGCCCGGGCGTAGGCGCAGACGACGTTGCGCATCACATGACCGTTTTCCGGCATGTTATCGCAGGACATCACGGTAAAGGCCGACAGCCCTGCCGCCCGGCGACGCGCTAAGGCCGCCACCACCACGCCCACTGCCGATTTCGGCTGGCGCGGGTTAGCGAGATCGGCGGCGATCAGCGGGTGATCGAGCTGCAGCTCGCCGCTGGCTGGCGAATGGCAATAGCCTTTCTCGGTAATGGTCAGGGAGACAATGGCCACCTGTGGCTCACACATCGCCGAAAGCACGGCCTCGAGACCATCGACCTGGGCGTGCAGCGCCTGCTTCACCACCCCGACCACGCGCGCGGTCCACGCGTCGGCGGACATTTCTGCCACGGTGTACAGCAGATCCTGCTGCCGGAGATCGGTGATCTGCTGCTCGCCGCCAATCAGGTTGACTTCAGTGTAGCCCCAGTCGCTGCCGTGCTCGCTGGCCAGTATATCGGCGTAGACCGCCTGATGGGCGCGGTGGAACGCGCCAAAACCCAGATGGACGATACGGGGAACCAGCGCGCGGCGATCGTAGTCCGGCTGTATGGCGTTAGCGGTTAAGAGGGTGTTTTCCATGATGACTCTCGTTGTTATGTGGCTCATCAACCATTCTCTGGGAGAACTCTCGAGGAGAATGCCTTTGTGCCTCAACCATCTCACGCAATTGGTATAACATCTTTGATTTCTGTCAACTACCATACAAGAAGCTTTTGCCGGGTTGTGGCTGCTGGCGAGCGATCACAAAATCTCTGGGATGGCAGGAGATAATCCGCCGCGAAGCGGTAAGAGAAGATGGAGCATGGCGCAGGCCGCGCCTCCCTGCGGGCCTGTGGCTTCCTGGTCGGTTAATCGATGCGGGTTTTGACGATAAAGAAGTAGCACAGCGCCCCGGCGAAGGTCACCCCGGCGGCGATCACCAGCGCCAGATTGAAAGAATGGGTGGTATCCACGACCCAGCCGGTGACTATCGGCGCGAAGGAGGCAAACACAAAACTGCCAAAGTTCTGGATCGCCGCCACCGACGCCACTTTATGCTCCGCCACCAGCACCTGTACCAATCCCCAGGCCGAGGTGCCAGCGAAATGGACGCAGAACAGCGCCATAGAGATAAATGCCACCGCCTGGGTCGGCGTGGACGATTGCACCACCAGCAGCGTTCCCAGCGCCGACAGCACCAGACCGGCAACGATCGCCGTTTTGCGGGTTTTCGCCAGATCGTAGCCTCTGCGCGCCAGGGCGTCGACCACCAGACCATTGACCCACATCCCCACCGCCGCGGCGAGGAACGGGATCGCCGCCACCCAGCCGGTGCGCGCCAGGCTTAACCCCTGCTGAGCCTGCAAATAACCGGGCAGCCAGGCGATATACAGCCAGCCGGTATAGTTCACCCCGGAGAAGCCGAGGATCATCCCCCAGGTAGTACGCCGTTTAAACAGCGCCAGCCATTCGCTCAGTTTCAGCGCCGGCCGGGCCACCTCCTCGCTGGCCAGATAGCGTTGCTCCTCCTCCTGGAGGGTAAATTGCCGCCGGTTACGGTATCCCACATACCAGCACAGGCCGACCAGAATACCGGCTAAACCAATCACCACAAACATTGTCCGCCAGCCCCAGGCCAGCTGCATGATGACCAGGGCCGGCGGGGCGATGGCTTGCCCCAGCACCGTGGAGGAGTTAAATATCCCCACCGCCGTGCCGCGCTCTCTTTGCGCATACCAGTCGTTGATCGATTTCACCCCGGCGGGCATAAACGGCGCTTCACCGATCCCGAGGCCAATGCGCAGCAGAATAAAATGCGAGAACGAATTAACCATCCCGGTCAGGGCCTGCATCGCAGACCAGAATATCAGCCCGGCGCCCAGCACAACCCGCGGTCCGAGGCGATCCAGCAAAATGCCCGAGGGCAGTTGCGCGAAGCCATAGGAGAGCGAAAAAGCGGAGAGCAGCACCCCGAACTCGGTGGCGCTCAGACCCAGATCGGCGCGTATCGCCTCCCCGGCGACACTCAGGGAAGAGCGGTCAAGAAAGTTAACGATCCCGGCGATAAACAGCAGCGTCAGGGTGATCTTCTGCACCCGACGGATGCGCAGCGGCGTCGCGCCCGCCTGTGGGGCAAATGTCTCAATAGCCATCGTGATTCCTTACAGAGTCATAACCCAATATGATGTCTGATAAGTAAGGCAACAGGTCGACTACCATACAAGAATTAGGGTTTAAAAAAGTGGTAGGGATCACATAAGACGGGCTTACGCTCGTCCCCAGCCCGCCACGATAATCAGCATGCCGCACAGGGCGATGGCCGCCCCCGCCCAGTCATAATGGGTTAATTTGACCCCATCAACGACCCGCAGCCAGAGCAATGCGGTACAAACGTACACGCCACCGTAGGCGGCATATACCCGCCCGCTGGCGGTCGGATGGAGCGTCAGGAGCCAGACGAACAGACCCAGCGCCAGGCCGGCGGGGATCAGCAGCAGCGGCGTGGCCCCGCGCTTTAACCATAGCCACGGCAGATAGCAGCCGACGATTTCACACAGGGCGGTGGCAAAGAACAGCAGCGTTGTTTTGAGCATTAAAAGATTCGTAAAAGAGACAAAGCGTTGAACTATTCTACGCGATAATAGCCCTTTCCCTACGCTGTTTCGTCGGCTATGCCCGGCAAAAGAGCTGTAGTAAACTTAACCTGAGGGTTAACCCATCACTTAAAGGAAACCGTGATGAACATGACACTGAACAAACGCTGGTGCCTGACCGCCATTCTGGCGTTAAGCGCCGTCGTCTATACCTCCAGCTCGTTCGCGGCCACCGACCGGCTGGTGATTGAGTCCGGCGACAGCGCGCAAAGCCGTCAGCAGGCGTCGATGGAAAAAGAGCAATGGAACGACACCCGCAGCCTGCGCCAGAAGGTGAACAAACGGGCGGAAAAAGAGTGGGACAAAACCGATGTCGCCTTTGACGCGCAGGATAACTGCCAGAAGAGCGCCAACGTCAATGCCTACTGGGAACCAAACACCCTGCGCTGCCTTGATCGCCGCACCGGCCGGGCGATCAATCCCTGAGCACGCTGGCGCCTGCGGGCGCCGCCTTTCAGCCCCCTCTTTTCCGCTTTGACCACAGGAATACCCATGACCGACGCGCTACACGTCAGACTCCGCCCCCTTGAGCGCGAAGATTTGCGCTTTGTTCACCAGCTCGACAACAACGCCAGCGTGATGCGCTACTGGTTTGAAGAGCCCTATGAAGCCTTCGTTGAGCTTTCCGATCTGTACGACAAGCATATTCACGATCAAAGCGAGCGTCGCTTTGTGATCGAATGCAATGGCGATAAAGCCGGACTGGTGGAGCTGGTGGAAATCAACCATGTGCACCGCCGGGCCGAATTTCAGATCATCATCTCACCCGACTTCCAGGGAAAAGGCCTCGCCACCCGCGCCGCACGGCTGGCGATGGACTATGGCTTTACCGTGCTCAATCTGTATAAGCTGTATCTGATTGTGGATAAAGAGAATGAAAAAGCGATCCATATTTACCGCAAGCTCGGCTTTATGGTCGAGGGTGAACTGATCCATGAGTTTTTCATTAACGGCGAGTACCGCAACACCATCCGCATGTGTCTGTTCCAGCATCAGTATCTGGCGGAACACAAAACGCCGGGCCCGTCTCTGCTGAAGCCGACGGCTCAGTAATAATCAATGCGGTTTTTAATCGTGTAGTGACGGGTCAGCGGCGGCTGGACGCTTTCATCGATCACCTGCAGCTCACAGCTCAGCGGATTGTCATGGCGATCGTAGTCGCAGGTCTGGCGCACCGTGCCCAGCGTGCGGTCGTTGAAGGTGCTGATGGCGGTATAGTCCATTTTCTTGCGCGGATCCTTCGACGGCGTGGAGGCGACGGTAAATCGCTCCTCTTTGGCGGTGGTGGTTTTCCCCAGCGGATAGCCATCGCTGTCGTAACGGTAGGTGGCGGTAGTCTCTTTGCCGCGGGCGCTGATAATAAAGCCGTTATCATCCGTTTCCCAGCTCACGCCGGTGGCGGGCATCTCTGCCAGCTGACATTTCCCCTGCAGACGCAGCCGCTTCTCATGGGTGCGGCCATCGACGTAGTAGTTGGCGTCCAGCAGCAGCGTGGCGCCGGTGTTATTCTCCACATCCTCCAGCGTCAGCAGATCGAAACATCCCTCTTTTGACAGCTGCGCGCTCACCTTCTTGACCACCACATCGTGTTCGTCCAGTAACGTCTGGCTAAAATCCTTCACCGGACCGCGCAGCGGATCGAACTCAAACTCATTGGAAAAACTCGCCATCTCCGGGGTGAAGGCTTCCGGGGCGCTTTCGCGGTCGCACGCCGTCAGCAGCAGCGCGGTGGGGATCAACCAATACAGTCTTTTCACAGGTGATTCCTTTTGTGTACATCCAATCATATTAGCAAATACAATTGTTTACACCAGTTCTGCTATGCTTAAATCTGGATACCATCGATAAGGAGCGTAAGATGAAACTATCCCTCTGGACAGGCGCCGCGCTGCTGCTGTGCTCCACTACCGTGCTGGCGGCCCCCGACTCCTGTGAACGGGTCAAAAATGATATTCAACAGAAGATCATTAACAATGGCGTACCGGAAACGGCCTTCAGTCTGGCCATCGTGCCAAACGACCAGGCGGACCAGCCCGGCGCTCAGGTGGTGGGTCATTGCGCCAACGACACATTCAAAATCACCTACACCCGTAACAGCGACAGTCCCGCCGAAAACGACGCTCAGTAAGCCCGCCTCGCTTTCAAACGAAAGATCTTATCCCTGCATTGACCAGGGATAAGATCTGCCGGCTACCCATAACGTATTATCGCTCACCCCGGCGTCTGTTGAAGACGCGGCGGCCCTTCTCCGCCCAGCATAACTATCATGGAGTGAGCAATGTCGAATCAGGAATCTTCCGGCGGCGTCACCCGACGCGCGCTACTTAAATCCACAGCCCTCGGTTCTCTGGCGCTGGCCGCCGGCGGGCTTCCCCTGCCCTTTACGCTGCGCAGCGCCGCGGCGGCGGTACAGCAGGCTGCCGGCGACAACACCCGCATTGTCTGGGGCGCCTGTTCGGTCAACTGCGGCAGCCGCTGCGCCCTGCGGCTGCACGTGCGTGATGATGAAGTGGTCTACGTGGAAACGGATAACACCGGCGACGACCGCTACGGCGATCATCAGGTCCGCGCCTGCCTGCGCGGGCGTTCGATTCGCCGGCGCATCAACCACCCTGATCGCCTTAACTATCCTATGAAGCGCGTCGGCAAACGCGGAGAAGGCAAATTTGAGCGTATCAGCTGGCAGGAAGCGCTGGATACCCTTGCTGACCGTCTGAAACGCGTCGTCGCGCAATATGGCAACGAAGCCGTGTACATTAACTACTCATCAGGAATTGTCGGCGGGAACATGACCCGCTCCTCGCCTTCCGCTTCGCCGGTGGCGCGGCTGATGAACTGCTACGGCGGCTCGCTTAACCAGTACGGTACCTACAGCACCGCGCAGATCGCCTGCGCCATGCCCTACACCTACGGCAGTAACGACGGCAACAGCACCTCGGATATTGAAAACAGTAAGCTGGTGGTGATGTTCGGCAACAACCCGGCGGAAACCCGCATGAGCGGCGGCGGCATTACCTGGTATCTGGAACAGGCCCGCGAGCGCTCCAACGCGCGGATGATCGTTATCGATCCGCGCTACACCGATACCGCCGCCGGTCGCGAAGATGAGTGGATCCCCATTCGCCCCGGCACAGACGCCGCGCTGGTCGCCGGTATCGCCTGGGTGTTGATTAACGAAAATCTGGTGGATCAGCCGTTCCTTGATAAATACTGCGTCGGCTACGATGAGAAGACGCTGCCGGCCGGGGCGCCGGCAAACGGCCACTATAAAGCCTATATCCTCGGCGAGGGCGACGACGGCGTCGCCAAAACGCCGCAGTGGGCTTCGCGTATCACCGGCATCCCCGCCGATCGCATCATTAAGCTGGCGCGCGACATCGGCATGAGCAAACCGGCCTACATCTGCCAGGGCTGGGGGCCGCAGCGCCAGGCCAACGGCGAACTCTCCGCCCGGGCGATCGCCATGCTGCCGATCTTAACCGGCAACGGCGGCAACAGCGGCGCCCGTGAATCGACCTACACCATCACCATCGAGCGTCTTCCGGTGCTGGAAAACCCGGTGAAAACCGCCATCTCCTGCTTCACCTGGACCGACGCCATCGCTCGAGGCCCGGAGATGACCGCCACCCGCGACGGCGTGCGCGGCAAAGAGAAGCTGGATGTGCCGATCAAGTTCCTGTGGAACTACGCGGGCAATACCCTCATCAACCAGCACTCCGACATCAATAAGACCCACGAGATCCTGCAGGACGAAAGCAAGTGCGAAACCATTGTGGTTATCGACAACTTTATGACCTCGTCAGCGAAATACGCCGACCTGCTGCTGCCCGACCTGATGACCGTTGAGCAGGAAGATATTATTCCCAACGATTACGCCGGCAATATGGGCTATCTGATTTTCATCCAGCCCGCCACCTCGGCGAAATTTGAACGCAAACCGATTTACTGGATCTTAAGCGAAGTGGCGCAACGGCTCGGCGACGATGTCTACCAGCGTTTTACCGAGGGACGTACTCAGGCGCAGTGGCTGCAGCATCTGTACGCCAAAATGGTGGCGAAAGATCCGGCGCTGCCGGCCTACGATGAGCTGAAGCGAATGGGCATCTACAAGCGCAAGGACCCGAACGGCCACTTCGTCGCCTATCGCGACTTCCGCCGCGATCCTGAAGCGCATCCGCTCAAAACCCCGTCCGGCAAAATTGAGATCTACTCCAGCCGGCTCGCCGAAATTGCCGCCCGCTGGCAGCTGGAGAAAGACGAAGTCATCAGTCCGCTGCCGGTCTATGCCTCCACATTTGAAGGCTGGGACGATCCGCTGCGCAGCCAGTATCCGCTGCAGCTGTTTGGATTTCATTATAAGGCGCGCACCCATTCCAGCTACGGCAACGTGGACGTGCTGCAGGCCGCCTGCCGTCAGGAAGTGTGGATCAACCCGCTGGACGCGGAAAAACGCGGGATTAAAAACGGCGATCTGGTGCGGGTGTTCAACCAGCGCGGCGAAGTCCGGCTGCCGGCGAAAGTGACGCCACGCATCATGCCGGGCGTGTCGGCGATGGGCCAGGGCGCGTGGCACGACGCCAATATGGCCGGGGACCGGGTTGACCATGGCGCCTGCATGAATACCCTGACCACCCATCGCCCCTCGCCGCTGGCGAAAGGGAATCCGCAGCATACCAACCTGGTCGACATCGAGAAGGTTTAAGGAGTAAACCATGAGCACGCAATATGGATTCTTTATCGACTCCGCTCGCTGTACCGGGTGCAAAACCTGCGAGCTGGCCTGTAAGGACTATAAGAACCTGACTCCGGAAGTCAGCTTCCGTCGCATCTATGAGTACGCCGGCGGCGACTGGCAGGAGGACAACGGCGTCTGGCAGCAGAACGTGTTCGCCTATTACCTCTCCATCGCCTGTAACCACTGCGCCGATCCGGCCTGCACCAAGGTCTGCCCGAGCGGAGCGATGCACAAGCGCGAAGACGGTTTTGTGGTGGTGGATGAAGAGGTGTGCATCGGCTGCCGCTACTGTCATATGGCCTGCCCGTACGGCGCGCCGCAGTATAACGCCGACAAAGGCCATATGACCAAGTGCGACGGCTGCCACGAGCGCGTCGCCGAAGGGAAAAAGCCGATCTGCGTCGAGTCCTGCCCGCTGCGGGCGCTCGATTTCGGCCCCATTGCCGAACTGCGCGCTAAGCACGGCCAGCTGGCGGCGGTGGCCCCGCTGCCCTCGGCGCACTTCACTCAGCCGAGCATCGCGATCAAACCTAACCGCAACGCCCGGCCGTGTGGCGATACCACCGGTTATCTTGCAAACCCGAAGGAGGTGTGAGATGGGAAGCGGATGGCAGGAATGGCCGCTGGTGCTGTTTACGGTACTGGGGCAATGCGTGGTCGGCGCGACCCTCGTCAGCGGTCTGGTCTGGCTGACGCTGGCGGACCAGCGCGAAGCGCGGCAGCGGCTGGTGCGCAGCATGTTTTTTATCTGGCTGCTGATGGGGATCGGTTTTCTCGCCTCAGTGATGCATCTCGGTTCGCCGCTGCGGGCGTTTAACTCGCTGAACCGCGTCGGGGCCTCGGCGCTGAGCAACGAAATCGCCAGCGGCGCCTTGTTTTTCGTCGTGGGCGGATTCTGGTGGCTGCTGGCCGTGCTGGAAAAAATGCCGGCGGCGCTGGGTAAAGTCTGGCTGGCGATCGCCCTGCTGTTGGGACTGCTGTTTGTGCTGGCGATGACCCGGGTTTATCAAATCGATACCGTGCCGACATGGTACACTGGCTACACCACCAGCGCCTTCTTCCTGACGGTACTCCTCAGCGGGCCGCTGTTCGCCGCCCTGCTGCTGCGAATGGCGAAAGTCGACGTTAACGCTTGGTTTATTGCCGGTCTGAGCGTGGCCGCGCTGGTCATCAGCGCCGCGATTATCGTGATGCAAAGCGCCGGGCTCGGCGCCATACACAGCTCCGTTCAGCAGGCGGCCACCCTGCTGCCGGATTACGGCAGACTGCAGGCCTTACGTCTGATCCTGCTGGCGCTGGGACTCGGCTGCTGGCTGTGTCCGCTGATCCGCCGTCAGCCGCCGCGCGCTGCGGGGCTGCTGGCCGGTCTGCTGCTGGTCTTGATCGCGGAATGTATTGGCCGCGGCCTGTTTTATGGGCTCCATATGACCGTCGGTATGGCGGTTGCCCGTTAATGAGACGGCGCGCCGGCGCGCGCCGCAGAAAGGAATAAGTGATGATGCCGTTCCCTCACCGCGACGCTGTCGCCTTAAGCGCCCGTACCCTGGGCGCGTTGTTCTCTTATGCGCCGAATAGCCCGCAAATCGCGCCGCTGGTGGCCGCCTTCCAGGACGGCAGCTGGCAGCAACAGTGGCCCTTCCCGGTTGCCGCCCCGCTGGCATCGGGGTTTGCCGCGTCGGTTGAAGAGTCGTTGCCGGAAGCCTGGCAGCGCCTGTTTATCGGACCGTGGGCCCTGCCGGCGCCGCCCTGGGGATCCGTCTGGCTGGATAAAGAGTCGGTGCTGTTCGGCGAATCCACACTGGCCCTGCGCGAATGGATGCGCGCGAACGGCATCGCACTGGACGCCGATCGCAACGAGCCGGAAGACCATTTCGGCACCCTGCTGCTGCTGGCGGCGTGGCTGTGCGAAACGGAGCAGGAGGCGCTGTTTGCCCAGCTGCTGGCCTGGCATCTGCTGCCGTGGTCCGGGCGCTTCCTGAGCGTCTTTGTCGAACATGCCGCCCACCCCTTCTACCAGGCGCTGGGCCAGCTGGCGCAGGCGACCCTGGCGCAGTGGCAGGCGGGTCTGCCCCTCGCGGTGGCGGAAAAGCCGCTCTATCGCTAATCCCTTTGCCGCGCCGGGAGTCGGCGCGGTTTCCTTGATGGCTCCCCTCTCCGTGCCCCGCACTTATCGCTTTTGCATATAAGTTTATTCCCTATCACAATAAGGCCATGTTTTCCCAATCTCGCCGTGACCGATGCACCGTCTTCATCCCTATCCTGATGTGCAGGTGATGTTTCGTCGCCTGCTGATCGCCACGCTGATTGGCCTTCTCGCCGCCCTGGCGGTGGCCCTGTTTCGCCATGCCATGGTGGTGCTGGAAACGCTGTTTCTCGGTAACGACAGCGGGAGCCTGGTCAACGCCGCGCAGTCGCTGCCGGCGTGGCGACGGCTGATTACCCCGGCGCTGGGGGGACTGGCGGCAGGGGCACTTCTCTGGCTGTGGCAACGACGCCGCGTTGCCCGTCCGCACGCCGCCACCGATTATATGGAAGCCCTGGAGACCGGAGACGGTTGCTTCGATACGCCGGCAAGCCTGGTGAAGTCGCTGGCCTCGCTGCTGGTGGTGGTCACCGGCAGCGCGATTGGCCGGGAAGGCGCCATGATCCTGCTGGCCGCGCTGGCGGCCTCGCTGTTCGCCCGCCGCTTCACGCCGCAGGCCGAATGGAAACTGTGGGTCGCCTGCGGCGCCGCCGCCGGGATGGCCAGCGCCTATCATGCTCCACTGGCCGGCAGCCTGTTTATCGCTGAAATTCTGTTTGGCACGCTGATGCTGGCCTCGCTTGGGCCGGTAGTGATCTCGGCGGTGATCGCCCTGCTGCTGACCCAGTTTCTCAACGGCGGCGCCGCGCCGTTGTACCATGTCGTCCTGCAGCAGGATCTCAGCGCGCTGCACTATGGCCTGATGCTCGCCACCGGACTGCTGGCCGGACTGTGCGGGCCGCTGTTTATCTGGCTGATGGAATACAGCCACCGCGGGTTCGTCAGGCTGAAACTGGCGCCGCCGTGGCAGCTGGCGCTGGGCGGTCTGATCGTCGGCGGCTTATCGCTCATCACGCCGGCGGTGTGGGGCAACGGCTACAGCGTGGTGCAAAGCTATCTGCTGCTGCCGCCGCCCGGCGCGCTGCTGGTAGCGGTATTCCTGTGCAAACTGCTGGCGGTGCTGGCCAGCAGTGGCTCCGGCGCGCCGGGCGGGGTGTTTACCCCCACGCTGTTTGTCGGCCTGGCGATGGGCATGCTATTGGCCCGCTTCAGCGGGCTGTGGCTACCGGGGGAGCAGGAGATGGCTATGATGATGGGACTGACCGGCATGGCGGCGTTTCTTGCCGCCACTACCCATGCGCCAATCATGTCGACACTGATGATTTGTGAGATGACCGGGCAGTATGTGCTGCTGCCCGGCCTGCTGATCACCTGCGTGGTGGCGTCGGTGCTGTCGCGTACGTTACGCCGAGATTCGATCTATCGCCATCACGTTGCCGAGCATGTCTAAGTCGACGTAGCGGCTTAGCTCACGCTGTTCGGCGCGCGGCAGATACGGCAGCTCGCCAATGAGCGGCGCCGGCAGCTTTTTGCTGAGCACATCAATGATTTCGGCGTAGTGCGCCAGACCGGGGTTAATGCGGTTGGCCACCCAGCCGATCAGCGGCAGCCCGTCATTGGCGATCGCCTGGGCCGTCAGCAGCGCATGGTTGATGCACCCTTCCTGGATCCCTACCACCATCAGCACCGGGAGCTGCTCCTGTACCACCCATTCGGAGAGCGGTCGCAGGTCGTTCATCAGGCTGCGCCAGCCGCCGGTGCCTTCAACCACCACGTGTTCAACTTGCCCGGCCAGCCGCTGCAAACCATCCGACAGCAGACCGTAGTTGATCGGGCAGCTGTGCGCCACGCTGCTTTCGTCTTCGCTTAAGGCGATGGGATTGACAGCTTCATAGGGTAACGCCAGCGTGGAGACGCTCTGCAGCACCAGCGCGTCTTTATTACGCAAACCGTCCGGCGTCTCTTTGCTGCCCTTCGCCACAGGCTTGTACCCGGCCACGCTTTTGCCTCTGGCAGCAAGTGCCTGCAACAGCGCACGGGAAACCACTGTCTTCCCGACAGCAGTGTCTGTACCTGTAATAAAGAAACGCTTAAACATCACTAACCCCACAGTTTTGTCGATGAAATATACGGGAGAGAAATAATCAACAGTGGGCAAAGTCTACGTGAAGCCGCTGGGGGTCAGCTTGAGATAGCGCAATTTTTGGTGTGACTATGAAAAAATGTTAACCCTGTAACAGTCGTATGAGTAAGGATCCGTTATAGAGCGCATCCTTGACCAGCGCCGCGCCAGCCATCGTTCCGCGGTTGGAGAACTGGGTGCTTTCAACTGCGATATGCTGGCTGTAGGCCGGGAGTGATTGTTGCCGAATACAGCTGGAAATTGCCGGAAAAAGAATGTCTGCCGCCAGGTTAAATGGCGAGCCGATCAGGATTTTCTGCGGGTTAAACAGATTGACCATGATCGCCAGAATGCGACCGACGTGATGACCGACGCCGCTGATAATGTCCCGGGCCAGCAGGTCGCCCTGCAGCGCCGCCTGGCACAGCCACTCCACGCTCAGCGGACGCTGATGCAGCAGCGAGCTCATCGACTGTGCCATCCGCATCTGCGCCAGCTCCAGCACGCTCTCCACGCTGGCGATCGTTTCAAGACAGCCATGGTTACCGCAGTAGCAGCGTTTGCCATAGGGGTCGACCTGGGTATGACCGATCTCCACGAGGCTGCTGCTGCCGGCGTGCAGCAGACGTCCGTCGGTGATAACCCCGGCGCCGACGTTATGATCGATCACCACCTGAATGACGTCCCGGGCGCCGCGCGAGGCGCCAAACAGCGATTCCGCCATGGTCCAGGCGCTAATGTCATGCTGAATATAGACCGGCACCCCGGTATGGTTGGCCAGCGTTTCGCCCAACGGGACGTCTTTGACCTCTTCATAAAACGGCATGCGATGAATAATGCCGTTTTCGGTATCAATGATACCCGGCATCGTGATGGCGATGGAGGTGAGGCGTTCCAGCTTCTTCTGGTGGCGAATAAAGAAGCGATCGATATGGTCGATGATCCGCGTCAGAAACGGCGAGCTGTCGGTAAGGGCCAGCTCCAGCTGCTCCTCCACCACCAGCTGGCTGCTTAAATCGCGCAGCGAAAGGTGGATCTCGCCGCGGCTGATGCGCACCGCCAGATAGTGCCAGGCCTCGGTTTCCACCATCAGACCCACCGCCGGCCGCCCGCGGCTGCCGGGCTCCTGAATCTCAGTCTCCTGCACCAGATGCGCTTCCAGCATCTCGCGGACAATTTTGGTGATGCTGGCGGGCGCCAGTTGCGCAAATCGGGAGAGGTCGATACGCGATACCGGGCCGAGCTGATCAATCAGGCGATAGACGGCGCCCGCATTGGTCTGCTTAATTTGATCGATATGGCCTGGTTGACTATCCGCTACCACCATTGACTCCCTTTATTTTCGCGCTTCGAAATAAACTTTCGGCTATGGTGAAGCACTTCGATGGTGAACGTCAAATTTTTGCTTAGCCTTGTGATTTACCGCACATTTCCAGCCCCTTTTTGTCTCAATTGCGCTCGTTTTTCCAGGCCAGCAGCGTGTCACGAAAGCGTTTTGCCAGCGCCCCCTGCTCATGGTGTTTCGACCACACCAGCCACATCTCCGACACCGCATCCTGTTCGTCAATCGGCAGCCAGCGCATTTCGCTGAGCTGCACGCGCTGAAAGGAGGCCGGCAGGATCGACACCCCCAGCCCGGCGGCCACCAGGCCAATAATGGTCATCGCCTCCCCCACCTCCTGGGCAATCACCGGCGTATGGCCGTAGCGGCGCAGCAGGCCAAGGATATCGTCATACAGGCCGGTACCGACGTGCGGGTCGAAAAAGACGAACGGCTCCCGCGCCAGCGCCGCCAGGCTGACCGAGGGTTGGCGGGCCAGCGGATGGTCCGCCGGGACCATCGCCAGCAGCGGCTCGCGCAGCACTCGCTGCCACGCCAGGGTGTCCGGCAGTTGGGTATTGCGCAACAGGCCGAGGTCGAGGGCTCCCTCGCTCAGCGGGACAATCTGTTCGCGGGTATTGGTCTCGCGGGTGAGAATATGCACATCCGGGTAGCGCTGACGAAACAGGGACAGCGTATCGGATACCGCCTTGATAAAAGGGGCCGAGGAGGTAAAGCCGATACGCAGTTCGCCCGTTTCCCCATGGTGCAGACGGGCGGCGCGGGCGGCCGCGTCCTCCACCTGGGCGAGAATTTGTCGACTGTCGGCGAGAAACTGTTTCCCCGCCGCCGTCAGGCAGACGCTGCGGTTGGTGCGGGCGAACAGGCGGGCGCCGGTCTGCTGCTCGAGGATCTGAATTTGCTGGCTTAACGGCGGTTGAGAGATGTTCAGTCGCGCCGCGGCGCGGCCAAAATGCAGCTCCTCGGCGACGGCGACAAAGTAGCGCAAATGACGCAACTCGATATTCATATTTAAAACGTCTTATTTGAGATTATTAATATATTAGACAGAATATTTACATTTTCATACCCTAAAAATGTGAGCTGAATGGTCACAACACTCTGTTGGTAAGCAGCAACTTCTACCCAAGGAATTCTCTGTGAGTCGTACAACAACCGTTGACACCGTGCCGGCGGGCGAGGTCAGCGTCGCTGGTGCATCCCGCCCGGATCCGTTTATTAAGCGCGGCACCCCGCAGTTTATGCGCGTCACGCTCGCGCTATTCTCCGCCGGTCTGGCCACCTTCGCCCTGCTCTACTGCGTACAGCCGATCCTGCCGGTGCTGTCGAACGAGTTCGGCGTATCGCCGGCCAGCAGCAGTATTTCTCTCTCCATTTCCACGGCGATGCTGGCGGTGGGCCTGCTGTTTACCGGCCCGCTGTCGGACGCCATAGGCCGCAAGCCGGTGATGGTCACCGCGCTGCTGCTGGCCGCCTGCTGCTCGCTGTTGTCGACCATGATGACCAGCTGGCACGGCATCCTGATTATGCGCGCCCTGATTGGCCTGTCGCTGAGCGGCGTGGCGGCGGTCGGTATGACCTACCTGAGCGAGGAGATCCACCCCAGCTTTGTGGCCTTCTCTATGGGACTCTATATCAGCGGCAACTCCATCGGCGGCATGAGCGGCCGCTTGCTCACCGGGGTCTTTACCGATTTTTTCGGCTGGCGCGTGGCGCTGGCGGTGATCAGCGGCTTCGCCCTGGCCGCGGCGATTATGTTCTGGCGAATCCTGCCCGAGTCGCGCCATTTCCGCCCGACCTCGCTGCGGCCAAAAACGCTGCTGATTAATTTCCGCCTGCACTGGCGCGATCGCGGCCTGCCGCTGCTATTCGTCGAGGGTTTCCTGCTGATGGGGGCCTTTGTCACCCTGTTTAACTACATTGGCTACCGTCTGATGATGTCGCCGTGGTCGTTAAGCCAGGCGGTGGTGGGTCTGCTGTCGGTGGCGTATCTCACCGGAACCTGGAGCTCGCCGAAAGCGGGCGCCATGACCGTACGCTATGGCCGCGGTCCGGTGATGCTCGGCTTTACCGGCGTGATGCTCTGCGGCCTGCTGATGACGCTCTTTTCTTCCCTGTGGCTTATTTTCCTCGGCATGCTGCTGTTCTCCGCCGGCTTCTTCGCCGCGCACTCCGTCGCCAGCAGCTGGATTGGCCCGCGCGCGCGCCGCGCCCGCGGTCAGGCGTCATCGCTGTATCTGTTCAGCTATTATCTTGGCTCAAGCCTGGCGGGGACATTAGGCGGGGTGTTCTGGCATCGCTACGGCTGGAACGGCGTCGGCGGATTTATCGCGCTGCTGCTCCTTGCCGCGCTGTTGACCGGCACTTGCCTGTATCGGCGACTCAAATAATCGCGCGTGACGTGGCCTGCGGGCCACGTTTCACCACATGCCCATGATAGATGACAAGCCCATCAGCTCTCTGACGGCATCAACGGACAGTAAGGCAATAAACAGCCAGGTGAACGGATTCATAAACCACCCCCGAACCTCCAGACTTGCGTTATCGATCACAGTTTAGTCACGATGCGTTACCGATTTCTGCAATACTGCTCACAGAGCCACGCTTTTTTTCCTGCTATCACGCGGCTAATGCTTTACCCCGCCCTCTGCGCGCCACGCTCGACCCGCCAGGCGTATCAGGATAGTGTAGAGGCATACCGATAATCTGTTCATTCACCTGTCACGGACCGAACGCTACTATGACTGAAAATAAGCCTTATCAGCAGCTTACCCGCACCTTTCAGCGCCTGTCGCGCTTTTCGCATCTCTCCGCCATCGCCGGCTGGGATATGTTCGCCATGATGCCTCCGGGCGGTAGCGCCGCCCGCGGCGAAGCGCTGGCGGAACTCGGCGTGCTACAGCATCAGATCCTGACCGATAAAAAAGTGGGCCAATGGCTGCAGGCGGCCCGCCAGCAGGATCTCAACGACCTCGAACAGGCCAACCTGCGGGAAATGCAGCGCCAGTACGCTCAGGCGGCGCTGCTGCCGGAGAGCCTGGTGGAGGCCAAATCGCTGGCCGGTAGCCGTTGCGAACATGCCTGGCGCAGTCAGCGGCCGGCTAATGACTGGGCTGGCTTTGCCGATAATTTGCGCGAGGTGGTCAGGCTGAGCCGCGAGGAAGCGCAGATCCGCGCCGACGCCCGGGGCGGCTCACGCTATGACGCGCTGCTGGATATTTTCGAACCGGATATGACCAGCGCCCGGCTGGACAGCCTGTTTGCCGATCTCAAGTCCTGGCTGCCTTCCCTGCTGCGACAAGCGGTCGATAAGCAGGCGACGCGAACCTTGATCGCCCCGCAGGGGCCGTTCCCGATCCCTGAGCAGCGCGAACTGGGTCTGCAGGCGATGCGCATCCTCGGCTTTGACTTTGACGGCGGGCGTCTGGACATCAGCGCCCACCCGTTTTGCGGCGGCGTCCCTCAGGATGTGCGCATCACCACCCGCTACAACGAAAACGACCTGCTCAGCGCTCTGTTCGGCGTGATCCACGAGACCGGCCACGCCCGCTATGAGCAGAATCTGCCTCGCCCGTGGGTCGACCAGCCGGTAGGACTGGCCCGCTCTACTGCTATCCATGAGTCGCAGAGCCTGTTCTTCGAAATGCAGCTGGGACGCAGCGAGCGCTTCCTGAAACGCCTGCTGCCGGCGGTGCGCGAACGCTTTGGCGATCGGCCGGCCTTTAGCGAGGAGAATTTCATCGCCTGGAACCAGCGGGTGAAACCAGGCTTTATTCGCGTTGATGCCGATGAGGTCAGCTATCCGGCGCATGTGATCCTGCGCTATGAAATTGAACGCGCGCTGATCGACGGCGAGATAGAGGTGGAAGATATTCCGTCGCTGTGGGATGAGAAAATGCAGCACTGGCTGGGACTGTCGACCACCGGCAACTACCGGGACGGCTGTATGCAGGATATTCACTGGACCGACGGCGGCTTCGGCTACTTCCCTTCCTACACGCTGGGGGCGATGTATGCCGCGCAGCTGATGACCGCCGCCCGTCGCGCGCTGCCGACGTTAGACCGTGATATCGCGGAAGGGGATTTCAGCGCCCTGTTTGACTGGCTGCGGCAGAATATCTGGCAGCATGGCAGCCGCTTCACCACCTCGCAGCTGATCCAGCAGGCCACCGGCGAGGATCTTAACAGCCGCTACTTCCGCGACCACCTTACCGCCCGCTATCTGTGATCGTCCGCGCCGGGCTGCCCGGCGCGTCCTTCCACTCCCCGCCTTGTACATTCGGTTACACGCCGATACCAAACACTCACGGAAAGCCCGAAAAGACAAGCATATAGTGATTTCACCGGCCCCGCAGTGGGGTTGAAATTAAGAAAACTTTTCGAGGATATCAGAATGAAAAAAGTATTAGCTCTGGTCGTTGCCGCTGCTATGGGTCTCTCTTCCGCCGCTTTCGCTGCTGACGCAGTAAGCACCACTCAGGCGCCAGCTGCTACCCACAGCACTGCTGCCAAGACCACCCATCACAAAAAACACCATAAAGCCGCGGCCAAACCAGCTGCAGAGCAGAAAGCTCAGGCTGCCAAAAAACACAAGAAAGCAGAAGCTAAACCAGCCGCTGCCCAGAAAGCCCAGGCCGCTAAAAAACACAAAAAAGCAGAAGCCAAACCCGCCGCTCCGCAGAAAGCCCAGGCCGCGAAAAAGCACCACAAAGCTGCCGCTAAACCGGTAGCCCAGAAAGCTCAGGCAGCGAAAAAACACCACAAAACCACCAAACACCAGGCCGCTAAACCTGCTGCACAGCCGGCAGCCTAATTCCTCCCGGTGAACCAACCTTCTTAAATAATCGGCGCTGCTTCAGCGCCGTTTTTTCTGGAGAGCACTATGCTGCGGCGTTATCGTTTTGAGCTCATCCTGATCCTGTTAATCATTTGCGCAGTGGTTGCGACCCGCTTTTTCCTCTATTAATCATTTCGCCTTTCTCTCCCGTTTTGCCGCCTGGCTCAGACTTCCCGCAAGGTGAATGTCGTGCAAATATTGTTGCCCACCCTTATCACTCTCTTTACCCTGCCGCTGCCAGCGGCGCAAATCATGCCCGGCGCCCGAAGACGCCAGACACGTTAGCAATAAACCATCGCGCGCCTGGCCCCCACACGGCGGCCAGACTCATCACAACGCACGTACCGCTTCCATCACCAGATAGCCGGTTGCGCCCCAGATGGCCACCGAGACCAGGGAAACATAGACCAGTGCGCGAATACCTTTTTTAGACATATACCCTCCGAACGCCGGGGAAATAGAATTCAGGCTATCATCGCCGGTATTACCTCTCTATTTACTCAACGGCCGGGTGACGGTAACAACGTTTTCGGTGAGAAAATGTTTCGCATTGAAAATAATTACGTGAGGCGTAAAGAAGTGCGAATTCTGGTGAAGTTCTGGCGGGTAAAAGTATTATTTTTGCGCATTATGCTGCCAAACCAGGAATAACCTCAAAGAGGTATTGCTGCATTATTCGCCAATTTCAGTACGTTCTGATACACGAATGTGCTTGCGCCAGACCGTGCTTTCTGCGGAAATAGCAGCAGAAGGTTAATGGTATTAACCGATTGAAATCAGAAGGTTTTACCCGCGCCAGAGCCTGTCGCGCGCAGATGAGACATGCCGTTTGGCCTGATTAGAATTATTGTTTACTTTCAAAAACTTAAATCTCCTGCTACTGTCAATAGACATCATAGCCTCCCCCAGAGAGTGATATGCGTAGAGACGTTCTGTTATTACTGTGTTCATTTTATCTGTTACCTCTGGGCGCACATGCCGAAGATAGCGGACTGAGCGCCAAAGATATTAAGACGTTGTTTTTCGGCCACGATGAGCGTAAAGCGGTGAGCCGCCCGGAGGAGAGTCCGTGGGACGCGATTGGCCAGCTGGAGACCGCCAGCGGCAATCTGTGCACGGCGACGCTCATCTCCCCCAACCTGGCGCTGACCGCGGGCCACTGCCTGTTAACGCCCCCGCGCGGCAAGCCGGACAAAGCGGTCGCTCTGCGCTTTATTTCCCGCAAGGGTAACTGGGTGTATGAGATCCACGGCATTGACGGACGCGTGGATCCCGGGTTAGGCAAGCGTCTGAAAGCCGACGGTGACGGCTGGATCGTTCCCTCCGCCGCGGCGCCCTCGGATTTTGGCCTGATCGTGCTGCGCTATGCCCCCTCGGGCATCACGCCGATCCCGCTCTTCCCCGGCAGTAAGGCCGATTTAACCGCCGCTCTGAAGGCGGCGGACCGGAAAGTGACCCAGTCAGGTTATCCTGAAGATCATCTGGACAATCTTTACAGCCATCAGGATTGCATCGTCACCGGCTGGGCGCAAAACAGCGTCCTGTCGCACCAGTGTGACACCCTGCCCGGCGACAGCGGCTCGCCGCTGCTGCTGAAAACCGCGGACGGCTGGCAAGTGATCGCCGTGCAAAGTTCGGCTCCCGGCCCGCAGGATCGCTGGCGGGCGGACAACCGCGCCATCGCGGTGACCGGCTTTCGCGATAAGCTGGAGGCGCTGGCCGGAGAGTAATTACCCCTGCTGCTGACGCCGCTGCAGCAGGTCGGCGATCGGCATCGGTTTACTGAAGTAAAAGCCCTGTAGCCGGTCGCAGCCGGCCCGCCGCAGCAGCGCCAGCTGTTGCGGATCTTCAACCCCCTCCGCCACGACCGTCATCCCCAGCGCGCGGGCGATGCGCACCGTGCCGCGCACCATCTCCGCCGCCTGCGCATCGCAATCCACCCGCCCGGCGAGGGATTTGTCAATCTTCAGGCTGTCAAAGCGGAAGCGGCGTAAATAGCCGATGCTGGAGTAACCGGTGCCAAAATCGTCCAGCGCCACGGCGATGCCCTGGGCCTTCAGATTCTCCACCACCGCCTGCGAACGTTCCGGATTTTCCAGCACATAACTCTCCGTCACCTCCACCTGCAGGCGCGACGGCGGAAAGCGGCAGGCAGCGACCGTTTCCATCACCCGGCGTTCAAACGCCGGATCGCGAAATTGCGCCGGCGAGATGTTCACCGACAGCAGCAGATCGCCCACCGGCTGCAGGTCGCTGCAGGCGCGTTGCAGGACGAACTGGCCGAGGGTGTCAATCAGGCCGCTACTCTCGGCAATGGCGATAAACTCATCCGGCGCCAGCGCACCCTGCGGGCGACGCGGCCAGCGCAGCAGCGCTTCAACGCCGGTCATCGCCAGCGTATCGGCATCGACCACCGGCTGATACCAGACCTCAAATTCATCCTGCTCCAGCCCCTGACGGATGCCATTCTCAATCATCAGCTGATGACGTCGCACGGCATCCAGCGCATCGTCATACCAGGCCGTCCGCCCCTTGCCGCTCTTCTTGGCGTGGTACATGGCGATATCCGCCCGGCGAAACAGTTCGGTACTGGAGCATTCCGCCGGAGTACCGCTGGCGATGCCGATGCTGGCGCCGATATAAATTGTGCGTTTGCTCAGCGCCACCGGCGCTTTAAGCAGCTCCAGCGCCGCCCAGGCGAACGCCGCGGCCCGGTCGATCGCCTGTTCGCCGCTCACCGCCATGGCGAACTCATCCCCGCCCATTCTTGCCAGCATGGCCCCCGCCGGCACCCGTTTTTGCAGCGCGCTGGCGATATGGCGGATCAGAGTGTCGCCCACATCGTGGCCATAGTTATCATTCACATCCTTAAAACCGTCCAGATCGATAAACACCACGCACTGCATATCGTGCTTACTCGTGTCGCACACCTGGCTGAGCCGCAGCAGCAGCGCACGCCGGTTGGGCAGGCGGCTAAGCCAGTCAATCAGGGCGATCTCCCGCGCCTGACGTTCGCCGCGGGCCAGCTTATACATGCCGAGGCTGCTGAACAGAATAAACAGCAGGATCAGGCTGGCGGCCACCCCGGCGATCAACCGCATACTGCCTGACGAGGCCAGGGCCGCTTCGGCGCCGGGCAGGCGCGGCTGCCACGCCAGATAGCCCAGAACCTCGCCTCCCTGCGTGCGCAGCGGGATCCGGTGTTCGCCTGGGCCGTCGCTGAGATGCAGATGGCTTATCTGGAAGGTGTCGCCTAAACGCTCCAGCAGCTGAGGGCTGATGTGCCGGGTAATGACCAGATAGCGTCGGGTCTCGTCAGCCACCTGCAGCCGGCCGCTCGTCGGCCGTATCAGGCCGATGCCGACGAAAGCGATCCCGGCCTCGGTACGTGTGATGCCGGCGAAGGCGTTTCTCCCCTCGCGCAGAGCCTGTGCATGATAGCGGATCAGGCTGGTCAGCCCGGCGCCGAGAAATGAGAGGTCTGCCCGGGGCATAACCTGACTCTGAAAGGCGCCCCACAGGATGTGATAATGTTCATCAAGGACAAAGGTGCCGTCATACAGGTTATTGATTTTGAAGCCGGATCCCCAGGAGTCGTACAGCCATTTTTGATCCAGGCTGGGAGCGTAAGTCTGGGTCACCGCATCGTCCCAGATGGCATTGTCCAGCACCAGCGACAGCACCCGGTTGACCGAGGTCTGCACCGCCCCTTCCACCGACAGGACCGAGCGCTGTTGGTCAATTTCATTGGATTTGCTGGCAATGAGGTGTTGCGAGAGGTAAAGCAGGGAGATCAGCGACGCGGTGAGGCCGAGCCCGGCGAGAAAAATCATTATTGACAACGTCCTGGCGGAAGGAATTTTCCGCCAGCCGAAAGCTGTGAGCATGCGCAGTCCTCATCGTCACCGGGCACAATACCTGCGGGGCCGGTCTTGAGTAAGCATACTACAGCGAACCCGTTTTGCCGCCTGGCTTTGCAAGCGGCGCGACGTCAGGCGAGTTTAATTAACACCATGCCGGCAACCAGCAGGATGACTCCCGCCCAGCCTTTGTTATTCAGGCGCTGGCCAAACAGCACCCAGCCGGCGGCGATGGTCGCCGCGATACCGAAGCCGCCCCACAGCGCATAGGCGACCGACAGATCGATGCCTTTCACCGCCTGCGACAGGGCGCTGAACGCGCCCAGCACCGCCGCCAGCGACAGAATGCCATAGACCTTGCGGCGGAAACCGTCGGAAAACTTCAAAAAGACGTTGGCAATAATTTCCAGAACAATGGCGATAGCCAGCCAGATGGCGTGGATCCACTCAAACTGCTGCATGAGCCACCTCCTGCTTCGACGACGCTTTTTTCTGGGTGCCGGACTTAATTAAGACGATCCCCACCACCAGGGTGGTCAGACCGGCTATTTTCAGCAGCGACAGGCTTTCATCAAACAACAGTACGCTGAACAGGGTGATCAGCAAAATACCAATCCCTTCCCATAACGCGTAGGCCACGCCGAGGGCAATTTTTTTAACCGCAAAGGCGAGAAAAATATATGACAGGGCAATCATGGCCAGCATTAAAATAAATCCGGTATGCCCACCGCTAATGCTTGCCCATTTCATCGACAAGGTGCCGGTAATTTCAGCAATAATCGCTAAAGCTAATAAAATCCAATAAAACATGATCCCTTCTCCTGCTTGAGAATATAATCCATTACCGTTTACGCGACGCGTAAACAGGAAAATTTCTGACGTAGATTTCGCTGTGCGCTTGGCGCCAGCTCAGGCAGAAAGAAGGTGACTATAGCGCCGAATGCCAGTGCTGTTCGCCGGCAAAACGGGAAAAAGTGAGGGATACTGCGGGGTGATTTAAAATATACATCCTGAACTGATTGTCCATAAAATTACAATTATCCGCGGTGTTGCTTCTCGTCCGGTGCGGATGAAAATTGTCCTCAGTAGTTAAACACAGGTACATTTGTAGCATAGTGCTACATTTTATTCAAAGACTTTGCAATTCTTTACGCCGCGGTTTTGCAGCAATGCGTTTTTTCTGAAAAAAAACGTCATTATGCTAATGTAACGCAACCTGTTAACAGGCAAGGAAGATTGAGGACGGGATCCTATGGCTAAACCTATTATTACACTTAACGGATTAAAGATGGTCATCATGCTGGGCATGCTGGTGATCATCCTGACCGGCATTCGCTTTGCGGCAGACATTATTGTCCCGTTTATACTCGCGCTTTTTCTGGCGGTGATTATTAATCCGCTGGTCCAGCTGCTGGTCCGCTGCCGGGTGCCACGCGTGCTGGCGATCTCATTGCTGATCGGCCTTATCGTCATGTTAGCCGTTGTGCTGCTGGCCTCGCTGGGGACTTCGCTTAACGAGCTGGCGCGCACCCTGCCGCAGTACCGCAACTATCTCTACGAACCGATGCAAACCATCGCTCCCTGGCTGCAGCGCCTGGGCTTTACCGTCTCGGTGGTGGAGCTAAACAAATACATCGACCCCAACGCCGTGATGACCCTGGTCACCGGTCTGCTCACTCAGCTGTCGAACGCCATGTCCTCGATTTTTCTGCTGCTGCTGACGGTGGTGTTTATGCTGCTGGAGGTTCCGCAACTGCCCGCCAAACTGCAGCAGCTGATGTCCCGCCCGGTAGAAGGCATGGGGGCCATTCAGCGCGCCATCGACAGCGTGTCGCATTATCTGGTGCTGAAGACCGCGATTAGCCTGGTCACCGGGCTGGTGGTCTGGGGCATGCTGGTTCTGCTGGACGTGCGTTTTGCCTTTATGTGGGGGCTGCTGGCCTTCGCGCTGAACTATATTCCCAATATTGGCTCCGTGCTGGCGGCCATCCCGCCGATCCTGCAAGTCCTGGTATTCGGCGGCCTGTACGAGGCGCTGGTGGTGCTGGCCGGCTATCTGATCGTTAACCTGGTGTTCGGCAATATTCTCGAACCGCGGATCATGGGGCGCGGCCTGGGACTCTCCACCCTGGTGGTATTCCTGTCGTTGATCTTCTGGGGCTGGCTGCTGGGTCCGGTCGGTATGCTCCTGTCGGTGCCGTTGACGATCATCGTCAAAATCGCCCTCGAGCAGACCAGCGGCGGCCAGAGCATCGCATTCTTATTAAGTGATGTGAGCAAAGAGTAACCCTTCCCCGGGCCGGCGACTGGCCGGCCCCCCCTCTCCCTGACACCTGTGGTAGACCACTACGCCTTTCGTATTATTGATCCTCATCACAAAGGGCCAATCACAATTGTTACTCTCAGGCTAACGATTGGCCGCCGTGCTTAATTGATGCTCCGCGCCTCGCATCGCACACTAACCTCCACCAGGACAAACAAAACGATTTGTCGAATCAGGAGGTTAATAATGAATGCCGAACAAACGACGGGGCGGGTCTGGAACCGTCGCCGGACGGAAAAGCAGCGGCGGCTGGCCGAGGCCAACATCCCCGGCAAAGTCATCCCCACTGACCAGCTGGTCAGCGTACTGGAAAACCTGCTCGCCCCCGGCGACCGGGTGGTGCTGGAAGGCAACAACCAGAAGCAGGCCGATTTCCTCTCCCGCATGCTGGCGGAAGTCAATCCGCAGAAAATCCACGATCTGCATATGATCATGCCGAGCGTCGGGCGCAGCGAGCATCTGGACCTGTTTGAAAAAGGTATCGCCCGCAAACTCGATTTCTCCTTCTCCGGTACCCAAAGCCTGCGCATTTCGCAGCTGCTGGAAGATGGCCTGCTGGAAATCGGCGCCATTCATACCTATATCGAACTCTACTCCCGCCTGTACGTCGATCTGTCGCCCAACGTCGCGCTGATCGCCGGCTACAAAGCCGACCGTAAAGGTAACCTGTATACCGGGCCGAGTACCGAAGATACCCCGGCACTGGTGGAAGCCGCCGCCTTCCACGACGGTATTGTTATCGCCCAGGTTAACGAACTGGTGGACGACGAGTGCGATCTGCCCCGCGTCGATATTCCCGGCTCGTGGATTGATTACGTGGTGGTCGCCGACAAGCCGTTCTTTATTGAACCGCTGTTCACCCGCGACCCGCGCCTGATTAAGCAAGAACACATTCTGATGGCGATGATGGCGATCAAGGGCATCTACGCCGAGCATCAGGTGCAGTCCCTCAACCACGGGATCGGCTTCAACACCGCCGCCATCGAACTGCTGCTGCCGACTTACGGCGAACAGCTCGGTCTGAAAGGCAAAATCTGTAAACACTGGACCCTGAACCCGCATCCGACGCTGATCCCGGCGATCGAGAGCGGCTGGGTGGAGAGCGTGCACTGCTTCGGCGGCGAGCTGGGGATGGAAGAGTACATCCGCGCCCGTCCGGATATCTTCTTTACCGGCCCGGACGGCTCCATGCGCTCCAACCGCGCCTTCTGCCAGCTGGCGGGGCAATACGCGGTGGATATGTTTATCGGTTCGACCCTGCAGGTTGATGGTCTGGCTAACTCCTCGACCGTTACCCGCGGCCGCCTTTCCGGCTTCGGCGGCGCGCCGAACATGGGCCACGATCCGCACGGCCGCCGTCATGCCACCCCTGCCTGGCTCAATATGATCACCGAGCCGGACCCCATGCAGCGCGGTAAAAAACTGGTAGTGCAGATGGTCGAAACCTTTCAGGCCGGGGTGAAGCCGACCTTTGTTGAGACTCTCGACGCGGTCGACGTCGCCAAAACATCCGGCATGCCGCTGGCGCCGGTGATGATTTACGGCGATGACGTCACCCACGTGCTGACCGAAGAGGGTATCGCCTACCTGTATCGTGCGGAAAGCCTGGAAGAGCGCCGGGCGATGGTCGCTGCCGTGGCCGGGATCACCGACATTGGCCTCGGAGTGGGCGCGAAACGCGTGGCTGCCCTGCGTCAGAGCGGCAAAGTGGTCTACCCGGAAGATCTCGGCATTCGCCGCAGCGAGGCCACCCGTTCGCTGCTGGCCGCCGGCAGCGTCGCCGACCTGGTGGAATGGTCCGACGGACTGTACAACCCACCGGCAAAATTCCGGAGCTGGTAATGAAAATTCTCTCCCCCCTGCACGCAGAAAGCCGCGTCAGCTGGCTGGCGGATACCGCCAGCGCCTGTCTGATTGACGAAGCCCGTCTGAGCCCGAAACCGGGTCTGGTCGACAGCCGCGGCAGCGGCGCGCATCAGGACCTCACGCTGGCGCTGATGGAACGCTCCGCCCGCAGCCTGCAGCCGACCTTCCACGCGCTGGCCCAGCAAAGCTGGCGCCGCCCGGCGGATATCGCGCTGCGCGAAACCGTCGGCCGCCTCGGCCGGGAAGGCGAAGCGCAGATGATGCAGGCCACCGGCGGGGTCAACACCCACCGCGGCGCCATCTGGGCGCTGGGGCTGCTGGTCAGCGCGGTAGCGATGTTGGGGGGAGCGGGTCATTCACAGGCGATCGCCGACACCGCCGCCGCCCTCGCCCGCCTGCCCGACGGCCTGGCGCCGAAAAGCTTCAGTAAAGGGCTACGCGCCAGCCGCCGCTGGCAGGTGCCGGGCGCGCGCGAAGAGGCGCAGCGCGGTTTCCCGCATATCACCACCCTGGCGCTGCCGCAGTTACAGCAAAGCCGCGCCCGGGGCGCCAGCGAGCCGCAGGCGCAACTTGACGCGCTGATGGCCATCATGACCTCGCTGAGCGATACCTGCGTGCTGTCGCGCGCCGGCTTGACCGGCCTGCAGACCATGCAGCAGGGCGCCCGCGCGGTGCTGGCGGCCGGCGGGTGCGCCAGCGTCGCCGGACGCGCCGCCCTGGCGCGGCTTGACGCGCAGATGCTGGCGCACAACGCCTCGCCGGGCGGCGCCGCCGATCTCCTTGCCGCCACCCTGTTTCTCGACCGGGTTGCCGGCTAACGCATTCAGAGGATGTTATGGAACAGATTACATTGTCATTTCCTGCCAGCCGCGCCCTCCGCGGCCGAGCGCTGGCAGGGGTTGTAGGTTCAGGCGATATGGAAGTGCTCTATACCGCCGCCGGGAGCGATACGCTCAGCGTGCAAATTACCACCTCGGTGGATAACAGCCAGGCGCGCTGGCAGGCGCTGTTCGACCGGCTGAGCCTGATTAACGGCCTGCCCGCCGGGCAGTTGGTTATTCACGACTTCGGCGCCACGCCGGGCGTCGCCCGTATTCGTATTGAACAAGTCTTTGAGGAGGCCGCTCATGCGTAACGATCGCAGCTTTATCGAACTGCGCGCTCGCGAACGCGCCCACGCACTGCTGGACGACGGCAGCTACCGTGAACTGCTGGATCCGTTTGACGGCATTATGTCGCCGTGGCTCGGGGCGCAGGGCATTGTCCCGCAGTCCGACGACGGTATGGTGGTCGCCAAAGGCGCTATCAACGGCCAGCCGGCGGTGGTGATTGCCATCGAAGGCACCTTCCAGGGCGGCAGTATGGGCGAAGTCTCCGGCGCCAAAATGGCCGCCGCGCTGGAGCTGGCGGCGGAGGATAACCGCAATGGTATCCCGACGCAGGCGGTCCTGTGCCTGGAAACCGGCGGCGTACGGCTACAGGAGGCCAACCTTGGCCTGGCCGCCATCGCCGATATTCACGCCGCGATTGTCGATCTGCGCCGCTACACCCCGGTAGTCGGCATCATCGCTGGCACCGTCGGCTGCTTCGGCGGCATGTCCATCGCCGCCGCGCTGTGCAGCTATCTCATCGTCACCCGAGAAGCCCGTCTCGGCCTCAACGGCCCGCAGGTTATCGAGCAGGAAGCCGGCATTGAAGAGTACGACTCGCGTAACCGGCCGTTTATCTGGAGCATGACCGGCGGCGAAATTCGCGCCGCCAGCGGCCTGGTCGACGCGCTGGTTAACGATGGCGTCAAGGCCGTCAAAACCGCGATGAACGAAGCGATCGCCAAAGGCGTACCGGCGCAGCACCGCAGCGACAATTATGACGACTATCTGCGCCGTTTGAGCCAGTTCGACACCCGCCAGCAGGCGGATACCGCGCAGATTAAACAGCTTTTTGCCCGGGAGGAAAAATAATGAGTCAGTTCCCAAACCGCGCCGCGCTGTGGCTGAACAAACTGGCGCCCGAGGCGCCGCTGATGAGCGGCCTGTGCCCTTCCGTTCAGGCAGCAGACGGCCAGCTTAATGGCGAAAAGGTGCGTTTTATCGCCGTAGTGCCTGACGCCAACAACCACTACCCGCGCGCCGCCGGAGGCGAAGTCGGTCTGCTGGAAGGCTGGACGCTGGCGAAAGTGGTCAACGAAACCCTCGACGCCGATGCCGATAAAACGGTAAAGCGCCCGATTATCGCGGTTATCGATGTCCCCAGCCAGGCCTATGGCCGTCGCGAAGAAGCCTTTGGTATTCACCAGGCGCTGGCCGGAGCGGCAGGCGCCTACGCCAAAGCCCGTCTGGCCGGCCATCCGGTGATTGGCCTGATCGTCGGCAAAGCGATGTCCGGGGCGTTTCTGGCCCACGGCTACCAGGCCAACCGTCTGATCGCCTTTAACGACAGCGGCGTACTGGTCCACGCGATGGGTAAAGCGTCGGCCGCGCGCATTACCCTGCGCAGCGTGGAGGCGCTGGAGAAACTGGCGGCGACCATCCCGCCGATGGCCTATGACGTCAGCAACTACGCCACGCTCGGCCTGCTCTCCGCTCTGCTTGACATCAGCCATCCGGACGCCCCTGACGACCACGATCTGGCGCTGGTCAGCCACACCCTGCGCGACGCCATCGCTGACGCGCGCCAGGATCCCTCGCTGAAGTGCCGCCTGGGTGCGGAAAACCGCCGCAGCTCGCAGCGGGTCCGCGACCTGATGCGCGCCAGCTGGTAACACGTTCGTACGTAAGTAGTAGAAGAAAACCTGCCGGAAGCCGTCCCCCGGAGCGCGTCATAACCGCGCCGGGTAGGGACGGCTTTTAGAAAAAATAACAATCGCGCCAGTACTCTATTTTATTTACAGGTGATTTATGACTTATGTGATTATTCATGCTCTTGCCCCGATTTTCGTCATTATGCTGCTGGGCTTCTGGGCCGGTAAGGCCGGGATGGTAGATAACAAAAATGTCTCCCTGCTCAATATCTTTGTAATGGACTTTGCCTTACCCGCTACGCTGTTCAGCGCCACGGTGCAAACTCCGTGGGCCGGTATCGTCGCCCAGTCGCCGTTGGTGCTGGTGCTCACTGGCGCGATGTGGATCACCTACGCCGGGATTTACTTCCTCGCCACCAGCGTCTTCAAACGCACCCCGCAGGATGCCGCGGTGCTGACCCTCACCGTCGCCCTGCCGAACTATGCCGCGCTGGGCCTGCCGATCCTCGGCAGCGTGCTCGGCGAAGGCGCATCGACTTCGCTGTCGGTGGCGGTCTCTATCGCCTGCGGTTCGGTACTGATGACCCCCTTCTGCCTGCTGATTCTGGAACGTGAAAAAGCCCGCGCCGCGGGGGAAACCACCGGTTCTACGCTGGCGATGCTGCCGGTGCTGATGTGGCGTTCGGTGAAAAAGCCGATCGTCTGGGGCCCGCTGCTCGGGGTGGTGCTTTCCGCTATCGGCATTAAAATGCCGGACCTGCTGCTGGCCGCCATCAAACCGCTGGGCCTGGCCGCCACCGCCGCGGCGCTGTTCCTCACCGGGGTGATCCTCTCGGCGCGTAAACTGCAGCTCAATGCGCTGATCGCCACCTCCACCATCGTGAAACTGCTGGTGCAGCCATTTATCGCCTGGGGTCTGGTGATGCTGCTGGGTCTGCACGGCGCCATCGCCATCACCGCGATCCTGATGATTGCCCTGGCCGCCGGCTTCTTCGGCGTGGTCTTCGGCAACCGCTTCGGCGTGCAGTCCCCGGATGCTGAAGCCGTGCTGCTGTTGAGCTCGGTTCTGTGTATCCTGTCGCTACCGCTATTTATCTCTTTGACTTCAGGACTGTAAACCATGTCATCAACACCGCGTCCCCACGATTTAGTGTGGTTAAACCACGCCAGCGCCCTGGAAGATGTTGTCGAGCCGTGGGTGGCGCAGCAGTGGCGAGCCGCGCTGCCGGTGGTGGTGAGGCGCGATGTTGACGGCCAGGCCCGCATCCCGGTTGGGGTGCGGGGCATGAAGCGCGAACAGCGCGCCGCCGGCTGGGTACAGGCGCACAATATCGTGCGCAGCGTCACCCCGGAGATGCTGGTGGAGCGCGAGCGCCTGCTGGGCTCCCCTTTTGTTTCGCAGCCGCCGGTCCAGGCGGCCATCGCCCTGACGCTGGGCGACTGGCCCTGGCGCTGGGGCGCCACCGGCAGCACCGGCTACGCGCTGGCGACCGAAATCCCGGTACTCCATGCGGCAAGCGATCTGGATCTACTGATCCGCGCCCCGCAGCCGCTGGCCCGCGAGGCGCTGCTGGATTGGCAGTCCCGGGTGGCCCTGCTCCCGTGCCGCGCCGATACCCAGGTCGAAACGCCATACGGCGCCTTCGCCCTCAATGAGTGGCTACGCGATGGGCGAGCGCTGCTGAAAACGTCCCGCGGCGCGCGCTTAACCGCTGCGCCGTGGCGCAGGGAGGAATGATGAAGATTTTGTTTACTTTTCCCGGACAGGGTGCCCAGCGTCCCGGCATGCTGGCGGCTATCCCCGACCGCGAAGCGATCCTCAGCCAGGCGCGCGCCGTGCTGGGGAATGAAGTCGAGGCCCTCGATAGCGCCGGATCGCTAAAACATACCCGTGCGGTCCAGCTCTGCCTGCTGATCGCCGGGGTAGCCTGGGCGCGCGAGCTACAGCGCCAGGGCGTCAATCCGCAGATTGTCAGCGGCCTGTCCATCGGCGCCTTTCCCGCAGCGGTGATTGCCGGCGCGCTCGATTTCGCCAGCGCGCTGCGCCTGGTGGCCCTGCGCGGCGATCTTATGGAGCAGGCCTATCCCGAAGGTTACGGGCTGACGGCGATCATGGGCCTGACCCGCCCGCGGGTTGAGGAGCTGATGCAGGGTCACGAGGTCTATCTTGCCAACCTGAACGCCGAAACGCAGATCGTGATCGCCGGACGCGATGAAGCCATGGCCGAGGTGGCGCAGCTGGCGCTGCAGGCGGGCGCCAGTAAGGCGCAGCGGCTGGCGGTCAGCGTCCCGTCGCACTGCGCGCTGCTGGATAAACCCGCCGCCGCGCTGGCAACAGCCTTTGCCGACGTGACCTTAACGCGCCCGCAGTGCGCCTATTTAAGCGGCTCGACGGCGCGCGTGCTGTGGGATCCGCAGCGGATCGCCGACGATCTGGCGATGAACATGGCGCGCACCGTCCACTGGCAGGAGGCGATGATCGCCGCCGATGAGCGCGACGCGCGCTTAGCCATTGAGATGCCCCCCGGCGGGGTATTGACCTGCCTGACCCGCCAGGCGGGCTGGCGCGGAGAGACCCTTTCGCTGGAACGCAGCGGCGTGGATGTCGCCCGCCATCTGGCGCAGCGGCTTAGCGATTAAGGCTCCGGGCGTACATTCTCCCTTCCGCCGCCAGCGCCAGCAGGTCGGCATCGCGTTCGCGATGGTGTGAATAGACAATCGAGATCAGCTGGCGCATCTGGTACGGTTCCGCCAGCTTTAACAGCTGTACATCTTTTTCATAGACTTTTTTCATCCGCCCCGGCAGCAGCGCAAACCCGACGCCCGCCTGCACCAGGCTAATCATCGAAAAGATGTCATTCACCCGGGTGACGATCGTCGGCTCGAAGCCAGCGATATGAAACGCTTCCCGGAACCCGGCATAGGTGGCGAACCCCTCCGCCAGCGAGACGAATTTCCGGTCGGCATAATCGCGCAGGTCAGCAAGCTGTGTGCTATCCAGCTGCGCCGTCGCCGGGGCGGCGAGAAAGATATCGTCCTCAAACAGCGGCACCACGTCGAATGCGGTATTGTTGAACTCCCCTTCATTGGTGGCGATCAGGATAGCGTCGAGGGCGTCGTCTTCCAGCATATCCAGCAGCATCTGGTTAGAGCCCATGGTCAGATCCAGCTCCAGCTCCGGGCGACGCAGCTTCATACCCATGATAATGCGCGGGACGGTTTCCAGGGTCAGGGAATAGAGGGTGCCGATGCGCAGCCGACCCTGGCCGACGCCGGCGACTTTGCGCGTCGCCTCAAGGCCGCGGCTCATCAGACTCATCACATCCTGACAATATTCCAGCAGCGTCCACGCCGCCTGCAGCGGCAGCAGATTGCGCCCTTTATGGACAAACAGCGGGCAGCCCACCCCCTCTTCCAGGGTATGCAGCGCGCGGTGAACGCTGACGCTGCTAAGCTTCATCGCTTCGGCGGTTCTGGCGATATTGCCCTTCGCCATAAACATCATAAAGACCGACAGCTTGCGGAAGGTGATCTCCTGGTTGATATCGTCTTGCATAGCCCTTCCACACTCCTGATTTGCTTTTCTTTTTTCAATTCAAATCAGTATATCGTTTATGACGGCAAAGTTGCAGGCAGAGAGCGGCTTAGGCCGGCAAGGAACGCAAAAAAGGGAAGACCGTGGTCTTCCCTTTTGTTCTCTATCGAGTTTGCTTTTACAGCGCCATATCGTGCTGCGGCGAGGCGTCGCGCTGCGGCTCAGCCGGCTTCGCGGTCGCGGTGGGCGCAGCCGCTGGCATCTGGATCACCGGCGGTTTCGTCAGCTGCAGGGTCGCGGCGGTATCATCCCAAACCTGCTGGGTCAGCGCCACGTTACCGTTCAGCTTCTGGCCGTAGCTCGGCACGATCTGGTGGATACGGGTCTGCCACTCCGGCGAGTTAAACTGCGTCGGGAACATCTGCTTGAGCACATTGAGGGTGATCGGCGCAGCGGTGGAAGCCCCTGGCGACGCGCCGAGCAGCGCGGAAATGGTTTTCTGCTGATCGACCACCACTTCGGTGCCCAGTTTCAGCACGCCGCCCTTCTCTGCGTCTTTCTTAATGATCTGCACGCGCTGGCCGGCCTGGATCAGCTTCCAGTCCTCTTTACGCGCGTCCGGGTAGTACTCTTTCAGCGCAGCGAAGCGGTCATCATCGCTGAGCATCACCTGGCTGACGAGATATTTCACCAGGTCGAAGTTATCGAGTCCGACGTGGGTCATCGGCAGCACGTTGTCAGTGGTGGTGGTGCTCAACAGGTCGAAGAAGGAACCGTTTTTCAGGAACTTGGTCGAGAAGGTGGCGAACGGCCCAAACAGCACCACGCGCTTGCCATCCAGGTAGCGGGCGTCAAGGTGCGGTACCGACATCGGCGGCGCGCCGACCGAAGCCTGGCCATACACTTTCTCGAGGTGCTGCGCGGTGACCGCCGGGTTCTCGGTCATCAGGAACGAACCGCCCACCGGGAAGCCAGCATAGTTGTCCGCTTCCGGAATACCGGTTTTCTGCAGCAGCTTCAGCGCGCCGCCGCCGGCGCCGATAAAGACGTATTTCGCGTCAATAGTCTGCGCTTCCCCGCTCTGCACGTTCTTAATGGTCACGTGCCAGGAGTTATCGGCATTGCGTTTGAAATCGGTGACCTCAGAGGAGGTTTGCAGGGTGAAATGGCTGTTTTTCTTCAGGCTGCCGATCAGCTGCCGGGTAATTTCGCCGTAGTTCACGTCGGTACCGACCGGCGTCCAGGTGGCAGCCACTTTTTGCTGCGGATCGCGTCCTTCCATCACCAACGGCGCCCACTGTTTAATTTGCGCGTGATCGGTGGAGAATTTCATTCCCTGGAATAAGGTGGTCTGCTGCAGCGCGTTATAACGCTTTTGCAGATAATCAACATTATCGCCCCAGACGAAACTCATATGCGGCGTGGAATTAATAAAGGAGTGCGGATCGTGCAAAATACCGCGCTTCACCTGTGCCGACCAGAACTGACGGGAGATCATAAACTGTTCGTTAATATCCAGCGCTTTGCTGACGTCAATCGATCCGTCGGCCCGCTCCGGCGTATAGTTCAGCTCCATATTCGCCGAGTGACCGGTACCGGCGTTATTCCAGCCGTTGGAAGATTCCAGGGCCACGCCGTCCAGTTTCTCCACCATCGTCAGGTCCCAGTCCGGCTGCAGCGCTTGCAGCCAGGTGCCAAGCGAGGCGCTCATGATCCCGCCGCCAATCAGCAGGAAGTCAGTTTTTTTAGAGGTATCCGCTTCAGCATGCGTCGCCGCGCTGACGAACATCGCTAATGCGGTAAAGGAAATAATCGTTTTTTTCATTGCAGGCATAATAGAATTATCACGTAGCACACGGTAATTAGAGGCAGCATATTAACGCACTTTTACTTTATTTTAAAATATCATTTACACTCTCGCATTTTTAATCAAACAATTATTTAACTTAAAAAATCAGAGCAGCGAAAAAAATAAGAGCCGCCGTAAAATTATCGCTGAAAATTCAGCGCGATTGCCGGGGAAAATAGAAAAGAGGGGTTTCTTTAGTTAATAAAGTCCAGACGCGCACACCGTTGGTGCGCGCCTGGCGACAGGCTTAATGGGCGGGAGTGACAGCGCTGCGCTGGGCTTCGCGCAGGGCAAGACGCAGATGATCGTGATGTTTGGTCAGCAGCTCCCGCGCGTGCCAGGCGTCCAGCCCGCTGAGCAGCATCAGGATCGCGGTGCGGCAATGGTGGTGGCAGCTGGTCAGCGCGGCTTTTGCTTCGCTGCGCGTGCAGTCGGTGGCCGCCATGACAATCGCCACCTGCCGCTCCGCCCAGTGCGGAGTGTCAGCCTGCAGATCCACCCGCAGGTTGCTGTACACCCGGCCGTCACGGATAGCGAGGCCCGTCGACACCATGTTAAGGATCTGCCGCTGGGCCAGCCGGGCCTTCGGATTGGTCAAGCCCGCTACCGCTTCCGGCCCGGTCTGCGGAGCAATAACAATATCCGCCAGCTGCGCCGCCTCGCTGGCCGCCTGCTGGGTCACCACCGCGATCGGGGCCCCCAGCGACCAGGCGTGGCGCATCGCCCCCCAGACCCACGGGGTCTTGCCGCTAACGGTCAGCGCCAGCAGCATATCGTGGCTGGAAAAGTCCAGCGACTGCAGCTCGAAGGCGCCAAGATCGTAATTATTCGCCGCCGTCTCCCGCTCGGCCATCGCCGCCGTCTGGCCACCGGCAATCAGCCCCACCAGCGCGTGTTTGCCTTCCGGAGAGTAGTCGCTGACCGCCTGGACTGCCGTGCGGCCTGATTCCCCGGCGCCGATAATGACCAGACGCCCTCCCCGGCTCATTGTCGCGGTGGCGATATCAATCAACCGGGCGATATCCGGCAGACAGGCGCCGACCGCCTCCGATATCTGCTTATCATCCTGATGCAGCATCGCCAGCATGTCGGCGGTGGCGAGGCGATCGATGTGGGTGGTATCCGGGTGACGACGTGCCTGCATTGACGCGGTTAGCGAACTGCTCATAACAACCTCCATTTACGACAGAAAAAGCGCATCTCGGCGAAATCAGCGGCCTGATGCATATCCTTATATTCATCAGGACTATTTAACCTCTGTCGCCACTATAAGGGGAATCTTCCGTGCATTACCGCCGTCGGGGTCACAGTTTACCGTCCCGATCGCCCGTTCACGGGCAATTGCCGATTATCTGAGCAATCCTGTATCAGCTCTTATCTTCGCCTTCCGCCTGCATGGCCAGCCAGAAGGATTGCTGACAGAGGTTATAAAATTGTTTGCGCATTGGCTTCACCTCCAGGCCGGCGCTGTCGATAACCAGCCAGTCGATCCAGCACTCCGGGCAGGAGGCGGCATCCTGTTGCGGAAGCTCGAGCTCGTAGCGGTGCTGGATCATCATGCAATGATTTGAAAACAACTAACTGGTTCAAAAGGAATTTTTTTATTAAAATGGCTTCATGCTAATGGGCTGCAATACACGTTGCAATACACACAATCTCAAAGGAGCGATGAACTGAGCATGTACTATTTCAAATACTTCAGAAATGATGCGAACTTTGATAAATCAATACGTTATAACGAACTTTTTTTTGCCGCCAATAGTTCGCTAAATGATCCAATGGACTTATGGTTCAATCCCATTTTTTGGGATGATATAGAGTTATGGAAACAATTTATTGGCCGTTATGACAATGGTTTAGTTTGTTTAATGGACTATATTTCCAAGCCAAAAGACGATGATTTCTATATTTCAATAAATAACCTATTTAAGGGAAAGAGTCTCACTGAAGTAGTCGAGAATGGAATTAAATACAAGCACAATATAATAGATATTATAAAAAGAAATGAACTAGCTACAGGAACGAACGTTACCTCCGCAGCCTCATTATTAATGGATAAATTTACTCAAATAAAGAATGATGCAAATTTCATTTCCGTATCCTTTAGCAGGGACCCTTTTAATTATCTTATGTGGTCTCATTATGCCAATGGTTTTAAAGGATGCATATTAATATATGATTTTGAAGACAATAAAATTAAACTTAAGACACATATTCTCGAAAAGAATGAGTATGATGTTAAGATGATGGATGTAAGATATTCGAGCAGCCCCGAAAAAATAGATCTTTGGAAACTCATCTCCAAAAACATTATCGACAACAGTAATTATTTTTTCACTAAAAATAACCATTGGGAATACGAAAAAGAAAGCCGCCTTGTTTTCCACTCCCCGCGAAAATCCAATGGTGAGATATTTCACCACAACCCTTCACTAGTTAGAGGGGTCATCTTCGGTTCTAGAAGCGATACCTACTTTAAAGAGAGAACAATAAACACATTAAAAGAAAA